>NZ_SCFG01000014.1:0-103059 GCF_022496645.1 Pseudomonas sp. TMW22089 | reverse complement strand
TCTTTTCGGTCACTTGTTTGACCGCCTGGATTTTGAATTCTTCGGGATATCGCTGGTTGCTCATGGCACCTCCTAATGGGCCTCATTTTAAGGCTTGGAGGTGTCTACGAAACTAGGGGCGATTCAGTTTAAGGATTCGCCGTGCATAGCCGAGCAGTACATGGCCTTCGGGAGTGAGGCTGACATTGCGCCCGTCGCGCTGGAACAACGCGCATTTGAGCACGTCGTCTTCGAGCCGTTTCATCTGCATGCTGACCGCCGACTGCGTGCGATTGACCACTTCGGCGGCGCGAGTAAAACCGCCGTGATCGGCAATGGCGGCAAAGGTACGCAACAGGTCGGTATCGATACTGGGGAATTCGGCCATTGATCAATCTCGCAGATGTATCGCATAAGAAACATTCGTTGGATTGATCTTAAGCCCGGGCAGAAACTTGAGCCATCCCTACGGAGGTCTCAAGTGATGAAAGGTCAAAAAGGTTTTGTCTGGATCGCCCGGCCAGTCAGTCAGAAGTCCTGGGCGCAAAAGGTGATGGCTGTGATTGCCCGCTGGTACCAGCTGTCGCGCCAAAGGGCGCATCTGCGGCGGATCAGTGATGCGACGCTTAAAGATCTGGGGCTGAGCCGGGCGGATATTGAATCCGAAAGTCATCGGGCTTTTTGGGATGACCCGTTCAACAAATAAGCTTGCCGGTAAAGGTGCAGAGCCCCTGTGGGAGCTGGCAAGCCGGCTCCCGCAGTTCGCGCACAAGTCAGGCGGTTCAGCGTTTGACCTGTTTCAGCGTTTCGGCAATCAGGAACGCCAGTTCCAGCGACTGGTCGGCGTTCATGCGCGGGTCGCAGTGGGTGTGGTAGCGGTCCGACAAACCGTCTTCGGTGATGGGCTTGGCCCCGCCAATGCACTCGGTGACGTTTTGCCCGGTCATCTCGATATGAATCCCGCCGGCATAGCTGCCTTCGGCCTCATGGACCTGGAAGAACTGCTTCACTTCGCCAAGAATCTGCGCAAAGTCGCGGGTCTTGTAGCCGCTGCTGGCCTTGATGGTGTTGGCGTGCATCGGGTCGCAACTCCACAGCACTTTCTTGCCTTCGCCTTCAACCGCACGGATCAGCTGCGGCAGGTGGTCGCCAACCTTGTTGGCGCCCATGCGCACGATCAGGTTGAGGCGGCCCGGGTCGTTGTCGGGGTTGAGGATGTCGATCAGGCGCAGCAGTTCTTCGGTATTCATGCTCGGGCCGACCTTGACCCCGATCGGGTTGTTGACCCCGCGCAGGAACTCGACGTGGGCACCGTCGAGCTGGCGCGTGCGGTCGCCGATCCACAGCATGTGCGCCGAGCAGTCGTAGTAATCGTTGGTCAGGCTGTCGCGCCGCACGAAGGCTTCTTCGTAATTCAGCAACAGCGCTTCGTGGGCCGTAAAGAAGCTGGTTTCGCGCAGTTGCGGCGAGCTGTCCATGCCGCAGGCGCGCATAAAGGCCAGGGTTTCGTCGATGCGGTTGGCCAACTGGCTGTATTTCTCCGCCAGTGCCGAGTTGGCGATGAAGTCCAGGTTCCACTTGTGGACCTGATGCAGATCGGCAAACCCGCCCTGGGCAAAGGCGCGCAGCAGGTTCAGGGTGGCCGTGGACTGGTGGTAGGACTGCAGCAGGCGCTCCGGGTCGGGTACGCGGCTTTTTTCATCGAAGCCGATGCCGTTGACGATGTCGCCGCGATAGGCCGGCAGGGTCACGCCATTGATCGTTTCATCGTTGGCCGAGCGCGGTTTGGCGAATTGCCCTGCCATGCGCCCGACCTTGACCACCGGGCAGCCAGCAGCGAAGGTCATGACGATGGCCATCTGCAGCAGCACTTTGAAGGTGTCGCGAATCTTGGCCGCCGAAAACTCGGCAAAGCTTTCTGCGCAATCGCCACCCTGTAACAGGAACGCCCGACCTTCAGTGACCTCGGCAAACTGGCGGCGCAGTTCACGGGCTTCGCCGGCGAACACCAGTGGCGGATAACTCGCCAGGCTTTGCTCCACGCGCAGCAGGTGAGCGGCGTCAGGGTAGCGGGGTTGTTGCTGGATCGGCAGGGCGCGCCAGCTGTCAGGGCTCCAGGGTTGGCTCATTGCAGACTCTAGTATTGGAAGGGGATGGCCCATGTTAGCAGCAATTAGTGCGTGACCTGTTGCGCCGCAATGGCCGACAATCGGCGCTTTCTGCTCGGCGCCGAGTGGTTGTTTTTTAGAGCGATGCCCGGGTTGTGCCGGGACGCGGCAAGGAGAGGAAATGTCTGAGGAGCGCGTTGAGCGTCTGCTCGCTGAAGTTCATGATGACTTCGGCATGATTCGGGTACTGGAGGTAGCCGACTACCGCTTCCTCGAGTTTGGCGATGCGATCGAGCAAAGCTGTGTTTTTACCGCTGACCCCAGCTGGCTGGAATACGACTACACCCGCGCCATGCTGATCGGCGCGCTGTGTCATGAGGCGCCTGAAAGCGCGCTGTTTCTGGGGCTTGGCGCCGGAACCCTGACCCAGGCCTGTCTCAAGTTTTTGCCCCTTGAAGATGTTGAAGCCATCGAGCTACGACCGGATGTACCGCGCCTGGCCATTGAATACCTGGGACTGGACGATGACCCGCGGCTGTATATCCGCATCGGAGATGCCCTGGAGCTGCTGGACAGCGCGGAGCCTGCGGACCTGGTTTTCGTCGACCTCTACAACGATCTGGGGCCGGCTACCGGTCACCTGGCCTGGAAGTTTCTTGAAGACTGTCAGAAAAAACTGTCCGCCAATGGCTGGCTGGTGATCAATCAATGGGCGACCGATGACGGCAAGCCGCTGGGGGCCGCCTTGCTGCGCGGTTTGTATCACCGCCATTATTGGGAGCTGCCGGTGAAGGAGGGCAACGTCATCCTGCTGGTGCCGTCCGATCTGGATCAGACTCTGGATATCGACGCGCTCACCGCCCGGGCCCAGGCCCTGGCTCCGCGTCTGGGCTACTCGCTGGACTCGCTGATCAAGGCGATTCGCCCGGCCACCTGAGGTCCGGCGATGAAACGTTTTAGCGTTTGCCCCAGAAGGGGCAGGCGCCAGGGGATTTCACAAAGGCGAAAATATTGCCAAAGCCCGGTATGCAGAGGCATACAGACGAGTTGGTCTTAAAAAAACACTTCTTTTTTTTGATAAATCCGGTATAGTGCGCGCCGGCCTTTAGCCGGGCCACGTTTAGGTGTCGCATTTCCCGAAGCACGCTTCGGCTGCTCGTCCGTTTCGCGGACAACCCTGAACGCTCCATTCATTTAACGTTTTCGCAAATCCCCGCCGACAAAGCAGCCAGGGCGACTCTTGAGTCTTACACGGCATGCGCAGCTTTGGAGCATGGGTCTTTGCGGATGCACTTAGAGGCAGACCCATGACCCAGGAAACCGGCGGCTTCGCCGCTTTTAATCTTAATCCGAACATTCTTGCAGCTGTCATTGCGACTGGCTACGAAGAACCTTCGGCTATTCAGCAGCAATCGATCCCGATCATTATGGCCGGTCACGACATGATTGGTCAGGCGCAAACCGGTACGGGTAAAACCGCCGCGTTCGCCCTGCCGATCCTGCATCGCATCGATCCTGCTAAGCGCGAGCCGCAAGCCCTGATCCTGGCGCCAACCCGTGAGTTGGCGCTGCAAGTAGCAACCGCTTTCGAAACTTATGCCAAGCAAATGCCTGGCGTTACCGTTGTGGCCGTTTACGGCGGCGCCCCTATGGGTCCACAACTGAAAGCAATCCGTAATGGCGCACAGATTGTTGTCGCCACTCCGGGCCGTCTGTGCGACCACTTGCGTCGTGACGAAAAAGTATTGGCAACCGTGAACCATCTGGTTCTCGACGAAGCTGACGAAATGCTCAAGCTGGGCTTCATGGATGACCTTGAAGCGATCTTCAAGGCTTTGCCTGCTACCCGTCAGACCGTATTGTTCTCGGCTACCCTGCCGCAGTCGATCCGTGCCATTGCCGAACGCCATCTGCGCGATCCGCAACACGTAAAAATCCAGACCAAGACTCAGACCGTTACCGCGATCGAACAGGCTCACCTGTTGGTTCACGCTGACCAGAAGACCTCGGCTGTATTGAGCCTGCTGGAAGTCGAAGATTTCGACGCCCTGATCATGTTCGTACGTACCAAGCAAGCGACCCTGGATCTGGCAAGTGCCCTGGAAGCCAAAGGCTATAAAGCTGCTGCGCTGAACGGTGACATTGCTCAGAACCAACGTGAGCGCGTTATCGAATCCCTCAAGGATGGCCGTCTGGACATCGTTGTAGCGACCGACGTAGCGGCTCGTGGTCTTGATGTTCCACGTATCACTCACGTGTTCAACGTTGACATGCCTTACGATCCAGAGTCCTACGTTCACCGTATCGGCCGTACTGGCCGTGCAGGTCGCGAAGGTCGCGCGCTGTTGCTGGTAACTCCGCGTGAGCGCCGCATGCTGCAAGTGATCGAGCGTGTAACCGGTCAAAAGGTTGCTGAAGTCCGCCTGCCGGATGCTCAAGCTGTTCTCGATGCCCGCATCAAGAAGTTGACCAACAGCCTGACGCCACTGGTTGCTGACGCTGAATCGACCCACGGTGATCTGCTGGATCGCCTGATTGCCGATATCGGTTGCAGCCCGCGTGCTCTGGCCGCTGCCCTGTTGCGCAAAGCTACCAACGGTCAGGCTCTGACTTTGGCTGCGATCGAGCGTGACCGTCCACTGGTGCCGAACAGCGCACCGCGTGAGCGTTCGTCCGAGCGTACTGGCGACCGTCCGGATCGTGGTGATCGTGAGCGTCGTGCTCCGGTTCCATTGGCCGAAGGTCGTGCCCGTTGCCGTACTGCGCTGGGTGCGCGTGACGGTATCGCTGCCAAGAACCTGCTGGGCGCTATCCTCAACGAGGGTGGTCTGGCACGTGAAGCAATCGGTCGCATCCAGGTGCGTGACAGCTTCAGCCTGGTAGAACTGCCGGAAGTTGGTCTGGAAAGCTTGCTGGCCAAGCTCAAAGACACCCGCGTTGCCGGCAAGCAGCTCAAGCTGCGTCGCTACCGCGAAGATTAATCACTGCCTGGCTGTGATTGATCGCTAAAAAAATCCCCGACTGGTTCGGGGATTTTTTTTGCCTGCAAATTGAGGCGCGGGCGACATAAAACTCTATGGGCGGGTGTGCGTGGCCTCACCCGAACCGGTAAATATCCATCCCCAGTGCGCCCAGCGTCCAGCCCTGGTGGGCAATGCTGAAAGAGCCGCCTGCGCCGCGGGCGAAGTACAGCGGCAGAAGATGTTCGTCACTGGGATGATTTTTGGCGGCAAAAGGCGCCAGTTGCCGGTACTGGTGCAGGGCCGGTTGGTCATCGGCGGCAAGTTTTTCGATCATCCAGTCGCGAAAGGATTTGGCCCAGGGCTTTATGCTTTCCGGGCCCGCGTGCCAGTCCAGCTCGCGCAGGTTGTGGGTGATGCTGCCCGAGCCAATGATCAGGATGCCTTCGCTGCGCAAGGTTGCCAGTGCGCGGCCGATTTCAGTCAGGCCCCCAGGCCCGGGCTGACCGGGCAATGAAACCTGAACCACGGGAATATCGGCCTGCGGGTACATCAACGACAGCGGCACCCAGGCGCCATGGTCAAAGGGCCGCTGGGCGTCCAGCCGGGCAGGCAGGCCGCGCCCGGCGAGCAGTTCAACAATGCGTGCGGCCAGGGCGGGGTCGCCGGGGGCCGGGTATTGCACGGCATACAGTTCAGGCGGGAAACCACCGAAGTCATGCCATGTTTCGGGCGCAGGGTGGCTGGCTACCCTCAGGTCGCTGGTTTCCCAGTGTGCAGACACCAGAACAATGGCTTTGGGGCGGGGGAGTCCGGCTGCCAGACGTTTGAGTGCCGGGCCGCTGGCACCAGGCTCGAGTGCCAGCATGGGAGAGCCGTGGGAGATAAACAGGCTGGGCAGCATGGCAGGGGTCCTCAGGGTTAAGATGAACCATCTTCAACCTGGTATTGATCTAAATCCAATATAAGTTTTAGTGCTTATTGATCGAATTTAAAGGTGAATCATGCAGCCCGAATTTTGGCACGACCGCTGGCAGCGTAATCAGATCGGTTTCCATCAGGAGCAAGTCAATTCCTACCTGCAGCGGCTGTGGCCCCGGCTTGAATTGCCCCGGGGCGCCCGGGTGCTGGTGCCTTTGTGCGGTAAAAGCCTGGATTTGAACTGGCTGGCGGCCAGTGGTTTCGAGGTTCTGGGTGTAGAGCTGTCGCAAACGGCCGTGGAGCAGTTTTTCAGTGAGCAGGGGGTCACGCCACAGATCAGGCAGCAAGGCGGCTTCAAGGTGTACGAGGCTGGCCCGGTGAGCCTCTGGTGTGGCGACTTCTTTGCCTTGAGTGCGGCAGACGTGGCTGAGTGTGCGGGGTTGTATGACCGTGCGGCGATCATTGCCTTGCCGGCTGAAATGCGTGAGGCCTATGCCCGGCATCTGACGCAAATCCTGCCCCGGGGCTGCGAGGGACTGCTGATCAGCCTCGATTATCCCCAGGGAGAAATGCAGGGGCCGCCGTTCTCGGTGCCGGATGTCGAGATTCAGCAATTGCTGGTGCCTGCCTGGGACTTGCAGATTATCGAGCAGTCCGATGTTCTGGAGCAGAACGGCAAGTTTCTCAAGGCCGGTGTTACCCGTCTGGTGGAGCGGGTCTACCGGCTACGCAAGAACGCTTGAATGGCGGGCACAAAAAAGGGCGACTCAAGTCGCCCTTTTTCGTATTGCCGTGCTGTCAGCCGCGACGACGCAGAGCATCGATACGTTCTTCCAGTGGCGGATGGCTCATGAACATCCGCGCCAGGCCTTGCTTGAGGCCGCCGTTAATGCCAAAAGCCGCCATGGTGTCAGGCATGTGTACCGGCAGTCCCTGCTCGGAGCGAAGGCGCTGCAGGGCACTGATCATGGCCGCCGTGCCTGCCAGTTGTGCACCGGCTTCGTCTGCGCGGAATTCACGCTTGCGCGAGAACCACATGACGATGGCGCTGGCAAGGAAGCCCAGTACCAGTTCAGCGAAGATGGTCGCGACGTAATAGGCAATGCCGCGGCCTTCGTCGTTCTTGAATACCACTTTGTCGACAAAGTTACCGATGATACGGGCGAAGAACATGACGAAGGTGTTCACCACGCCCTGCACCAATGCCAGGGTCACCATGTCGCCATTGGCGACGTGGCCGATTTCGTGGGCCAGTACGGCTTTTACTTCATCGGGTGAAAAGCGTTCCAGCAAACCCTGGCTGACCGCGACCAGCGCGTCGTTTTTATTCCAGCCAGTGGCAAAGGCGTTGGCCTCGTATGCCGGGAAAATACCCACTTCAGGCATCTTGATCCCTGCTTCGCGGGACAGTTGCTCAACGGTTTGCATCAGCCATTGTTCATGGCGGGTACGAGGCTGGGTAATCACCTGGGTGCTGGTGCTCATCTTCGCCATCCATTTGGAGATGAAGAGCGAGAACAAGGACCCTGCAAAACCAAAGACCGCACAGAATACCAACAGCTGACTGAGGTTCAGATCAACCCCGTTGGCCGCCATGAACCCGTCAAAGCCGAACAGGCTCAAGGTAATGCTGGCAATCAGCACGACCGCCAGGTTAGTGGCCAAAAACAGCAGAATGCGCATCATGGTTTAAAGAATCTCCTCGACTTAAAGGTATTGCCGTATGCGGGTATATAAGGTGCTGCCACAGGCTATTCAACCGGGCGACTATTTCAAACTGTGTCCTACGGCTTGATTTTAGTAACAAACCAGTCATTTCCTGATCCGGAATGACTTTTTTTAAGCGCACAAATTCGATCGGAGCCCAGCAAACCTTGGGTGCAAGCATTTTTTTGAAGTGAAAAAGGCTGCGTAGAAGGGCAGCAGGGAAGAGTAGGTGAAGAAAGTTTTACTCGACACATGCTGTGCGATATTTCCTTGATCGCACAGCATGTGAAGGGGTTACTGACGGTAGGTCTTCAAGAAATTACCGATTCGACCAATAGCCATATCCAGTTCATCGACCCGCGGCAAGGTCACGACGCGGAAATGGTCCGGCCATGGCCAGTTGAATGCGGTGCCTTGAACCACCAGCAATTTTTCCGAGAGCAGCAGATCCAGGACGAATTTTTCGTCGTTCAGGATCGGGCATACTTTTGGATCGATGCGGGGGAATGCATACAGCGCGCCCATGGGTTTCACGCAGCTGACGCCGGGGATGTCATTGAGCAGTTCCCAGGTGCGGTTACGTTGCTCCAGCAAGCGGCCGTTGGGCAAGACCAGATCATTGATGCTCTGGTAGCCGCCCAGTGCGGTCTGGATCGCATGCTGGCTGGGCACGTTGGCGCACAGGCGCATGTTGGCCAGCATGTCGATGCCTTCGATGTAGCTTTGTGCATTGTGCTTGGGGCCGGAGATGGCGATCCAGCCTGAGCGGAAGCCCGCCACCCGGTACGACTTGGACAAGCCGTTGAAGGTCAGGCACAGCAGGTCCGGTGCCAGCGAAGCGGTGCAAATGTGCACGGCATCGTCGTACAGGATCTTGTCGTAAATCTCATCCGAGAACACCACCAGGTTGTGCTGGCGGGCCAGTTCCAGCATGCCCAGCAGTACTTCCTTGGAATACACCGCGCCCGTCGGGTTGTTCGGGTTGATGATGACCATGGCTTTGGTGTTGGGGGTGATCTTGGCTTTGATGTCAGCCAGGTCAGGCCACCAGTTGGCTTGCTCGTCACACAGGTAATGCACCGGGTGACCGCCGGCAAGGGTTACGGCAGCGGTCCACAGCGGGTAGTCGGGTGCCGGCACCAGAACTTCGTCGCCGTTGTTGAGCAGCGCTTGCAGCGACATCACGATCAGCTCGGATACGCCGTTGCCCAGATAGACGTCTTCAATGCCGACGCCTTCTACCTGTTTCTGCTGGTAGTACTGCATTACCGCCTTGCGCGCGCTGAACAGGCCTTTGGAGTCGCTATAACCTTGCGCGGTCGGCAGATTGCGGATCACGTCCTGAAGGATTTCGTCCGGCGCTTCAAAACCAAAGGGCGCCGGGTTGCCGATATTCAGCTTGAGGATGCGATGGCCTTCCTCTTCCAGTCGTTTGGCGTGCTTGAGCACTGGGCCGCGAATGTCATAGCAGACGTTGGCGAGCTTGTTTGATTTGCTGACCTGCATGGCGATGTGATCCTGAAAATGAACGATCCAGGCCGTGTGAAATCCCGGCCCTGGCTAATCCTGCCTTGCAAACACCGCATTGCTTCAAGAATCCGTTTGAATGCAGATAGAGCGGGTGCCAGACTGGCGCATTACGAGGCGCAATCATACGTGCCACCCGACCCCTGGAAAAGCCACCGGGCAGGGTTTTTCAGCGACAGAGGCAGAACCATGGAAAAGTTGAACAAAACACTGGACGAATGGAAGGCCATGCTCGACCCCGAGCAATACAACGTGTGCCGTCTCAAAGGCACCGAACGGCCATTTTCGGGCAAATACAACGCCACCAAAACCGATGGCGTCTATCACTGTGTTTGCTGCAATCAGCCGCTGTTCGATTCCAGCGCCAAGTTCGATTCGGGTTGCGGCTGGCCAAGCTTTTATCAACCGATTGGCGACAGCGCGATGATCGAGATCCGTGATGCGAGTCACGGCATGGTGCGCACCGAAGTGGTCTGCTCCAAGTGCGAGGCCCACCTGGGGCATGTTTTTCCGGATGGCCCGCCGCCGACCGGGCTGCGTTATTGCATCAACTCGGTATGCCTGGACCTGGTTCCTCGCGCCTGACCTTTGCTGGAGAGACGCCGTCATGACTGGCAACCTGCTCAATATTCCCTGCACCACCCTCAGTGGCGAGCAAAAGACTCTGGCGGACTTCCCGGGCAAGGCAGTGCTGGTGGTCAATACCGCCAGCAAGTGCGGATTCACCCCGCAGTACAAAGGGCTTGAAGCCTTGTGGCAGCAATACAGGGATCAAGGGTTGGTGATTCTCGGCTTCCCCTGTAATCAGTTCGGCAAGCAGGAACCCGGTGACGCCGCCGCCATCGCCGAGTTTTGTGAACTGAACTTCGGGGTGACCTTCCCGCTGTTCAAGAAGATCGAGGTCAATGGCAGTCAGGCGCACCCATTGTTTGCAGCGCTTAAAAAAACGGCGCCAGGACTGCTGGGGACCGAAAGGATCAAGTGGAACTTCACCAAGTTCTTGATTGGCCCGGACGGCAGCGTCAAGCGTTACGCCCCGACCACCAAACCCGAGGCACTCAGGGCGGATATTGAAGCGTTGCTGCAATAAGCCGCCACAGCCTCACGCCGCGACTCTTGCCACGGTTCAGCGCGGCGCCTGCTTGTGCATTGCTCAGGTGTTCAGCGGCACCCAGGTGTCGAGCAGGGTTTCGAGCTCTTCGCGGCGGAAGGGTTTGGCCAGGTAGTCGTTCATCCCCGCCGCGCGGCAGCGCTCACGCTCTTCGGGCATGGCATTGGCAGTCAGGGCGACAATTGGCAGCTCTGGCCAGCGGCCACTCTGACGAATTTGCCGGGTGGCTTCGTAACCATCCATGACGGGCATGTTGCAGTCCATCAGTACCAGATCGAAGTTGTTGCGCTCCAGCTGGCTCAGCGCCTCACCACCATGGGCCGCAATCACCACGTCACAGCCAAGTTTGCCGAGCATACCCTTGGCCACCAGTTGGTTGACCGGGTTGTCCTCAACCAGCAGCACTTGAGCGCGGTGCAGAACGAAGGATCTCCTGGAGTGAGTGCTCGGGTGGTTGCCGCCTTCTTTTTGCAGCAACTGCTGCAAGGTCTGATACAGCGCGTGCCGTGATAAAGGCCGGGCTTTTTGTTGCAGGGGAGCCAGGGCGTTGACCTGGTCGCCGGGCATGAAGTTGCCATAGGCGGTGACCAGTAAAATCGGGGTGCTGATGGTGGGGCGCAGGCCGAACAGGCACTCTGGGCAGTCCGTAATCAGCAGGTCCGGATTAGCGCCCGCCAGTGAGTCGTCGAGCGAGTAACGCTGGTAATCCAGGCCCCATAAAGGCAAAAAACTGCTCAATAGTTCAGTCAGACCGCTGCCCGCAGGGCTCACGGCAATTACCCGGCCAGACAAGGGCATGGGCTTGATGGCGGGAGTGTGGCAGGGTAGAGGCAGCTCGGCACAGAACTGGCTGCCGAAACCGATTTGCGAGCTGATGGTCAGTCGGCCGTGCATGACTTCACACAGGCTGCGGGTCAATGCCAGGCCCAGGCCGGTACCGCCAAACTGGCGGGTAATACCGGCCCCGGCCTGGGTAAAGGGTTTGAATATGCGTGTCTGCGCTTCGTGGGCGATGCCGATGCCCGTGTCACGCACCTCGATCCGTACCTGGTCGTTGTGCGCGCTAAGGCGTACATCAACGCGCCCGAACCGGGTGAACTTGAGGGCATTGGACAGCAGGTTGCTGACAATCTGCCGCACCCGGGTTGGATCCCCCATCACCAATGCCGGGAAGTGCGGATCAATCAGGCAGGTCAGCTCTACGCTGGGCGCCGCGTTCTGAGACAGCAGGTTGGCGGTGTCTTCGGTCAGGGTGCCGAGATCGAAAGCAATATGTTCAAGTTCCAGTTTCCCGGCGTCGAATTTTGACAGGTCGAGAATGTCGTTCAGCAGTTCGACCAGAACCTTGCCCGAGTCGTGGGCTATTGAAAGCTGCTGCAGTTGCTCGGCGTTCAGCGGGCTGTCCAGACACAGTTCCAGCATGCCCAGCAGGCCATTGAGGGGCGTGCGTATTTCGTGGCTCATGTTGGCCAGAAACGCCGACCGCGCCTGAGCCATTTTCAGTGCCGTGCTGCGGGCTGCCTCCAGTTCTTGATTGGATTGACTGAGGCGCGAATTGATTGCTTCAAGTTCCTGGGTGCGGGCCTTGACCATGTCTTCAAGCTGGGACGAATACTCGGTCAGGCGATTTTCTGCATTGCGCCGCTGCTCGATTTCCCGGGCTACGGCGTCAAATTGCTGATTGGCAGCGTTGACCAATACACCGATTTCGTCGTCTTCATGTCCGCGCGGGCACTCGATGCGCGATGGCTTGGGATTACCGGGTTTGCTTCTGCTGAGCTCGCCAATAACCCGTACCAGCGGCTTGGTCAGCATCACATAAAACAGTCCCAGCAGAATAAAGGTCAGCAGCAGGCTTCTGGCAAAACCACTGAGCAGTGTGAGCTCGGCACGGTGCAGGAATCGACTGCCAAACGGGTAGGTATCCACCTCAAGGTGAAGCACCCCCACGCTTTGCTCGGGCAAGTGGTTGAAGTACAGGCGATCGTCGAAGGTGCGCATGGAGCCGAACAGGAAATCACTCAATGCCCGGTAGCGGCCGTTATCGGGCTGCTCGCGGCCATTGGCCAGCATGTTTTTGTCGTTATCGCTGATTTGCACCCCGGTAATGGCCGGCGCGCGCATCAGGCCCATCACCAGCTCTTGTGCGAGTTCTGAGTCCAGGTTGTAGGCAATACGTGAGGCCGGGTTATGGCTGATATCCAGGAGGGATTCGATTTCACGATTGATGGCTGCGTTTTCACTGGCATAATCCATACCGATTTGCAGCAGACTGAGCATTGTCCCCAGGACAAAGCCGACCAGCACTGTCAGCCTGGCCTGTTTGTAAGACAGGCGATGGGTAAGTTTTATGTCCATGGGTGCAGCACCTGATTCCATTTCCCTTCGGCGGGCAAGAATAATCGATTAGTCGGTTAACAGGCAGGTATAGCTGCAGTATTTACAGGCAGGTTGTATCAATCACCTCATGGACGGGCGCTGCGCGCGGTCCATGTCAATGCGCTATCACTGTGTATCAGTCTGAGGAGATGTTGTGGATTCTAAACTGTATGCCTTTCTAGAGCGGGCTGAAGCGGTCCTGGCGCGTCTTGAGCCGTTGCTGCCTGCGCAGCGCGAGCCGATTGAGTGGGGCGACTGCCTGGCAGCCCGCTGGCAACGCGAAGGCCGTTCGGGTTATCTGATGCCGCTGCAAGTCAGTCTTGAGATGCGTCTTACGGATCTGATCGGAGTTGATACCCAGCGCGATCAACTGGGCCGCAATACTAAACAATTCCTCGATGGCTTTCCGGCCAACCATGCGTTGCTGTGGGGCTCGCGCGGCACGGGCAAGTCTTCGATCATTCGGGCCTTGCTGGCCGAGTACGCGCAGTCCGGGTTGCGCTTGATTGAAATCGAACGTGATCACCTGGCCGATCTGCCACGAGTGGTGGAGCAGCTACAGGGCCAAAAGCAGCGTTTTATCCTGTTTTGCGATGACCTGTCTTTCGACGCCGGTGAAGGCGATTTCCGGGTTCTGAAAAGTGTGCTCGACGGCTCGCTGGAGCAAGCCCCGGACAACGTCTTGCTGTATGCCACCTCGAACCGCCGGCATTTGGTGTCCGAAAAAGAAAGCGACAACGAAAACTGGAAGAACGTCGACGGTGAGCTTCATCCCAGCGAAGCGGTGGAGGACAAGATTGCATTGTCTGATCGCTTCGGCCTGTGGTTGTCGTTCTACCCGTTTACCCAGGAGCACTTCCTCAACGTGGTCGAGCACTGGATTGAGGTACTGGCCGGCAAGGCCGGTCTGAAGTGGCAGCGTGACGAAGCGCTGGATATTCTGGCCGTGCGCTGGGCGACCGGGCGTGGCAACCGTAATGGCCGGTGTGCTTATCAATTTGCACGTTACTGGGTTGGATTGAAATTGCTGGAGCAAAACAATGATTGATTTGAATGCCACAGGCGCCGGTCTGGATGGCTATGGTTTGCTGCGGGCCCAGTTGGAGTCCTTGCTGGCGGATGAGCGCGATTTTATTGCCAACGCCGCGCAGTTTTCGGCTTTTTTGTACCATCAATTAGATGACCTGAACTGGGCCGGTTTTTACCTTAATCGTAATGAAGAGCTGGTGCTGGGGCCTTTTCAGGGGCAGATCGCGTGTGTCCGCATTCCTTTTGGCCGGGGCGTCTGTGGCGCCGCTGCGGCTAGCAGACAGACCCAGCGGGTTGAGGATGTACATGCTTTCCCGGGGCATATTGCCTGTGACAGTGCTTCCAACAGCGAACTGGTGGTGCCTTTGATCAAGGACGGGCGCCTGATCGGCGTGCTGGATCTGGACAGCCCTAGCGTCGGCCGGTTTTCCGAGCAGGATCAGCAAGGTATTGAGGCACTGGCTGCGATCTTCCTGCGTTTGAGTGAGTGCTGATAGCTCCTGATTGTTAGGGGCCGTGGTGCTTCGACTCGGGCTGGTCAGGCTGTAGCGGCTCCAGGCACGGCCGGGCGTATAGCAACATGCTCGCGCCCAAGCCGCGGGAACAGTTGCCGCGGGCCCACTGGTGATTCACTTGGGGCCGCGGTGACGTTCGGCTCAGGTGCCGGCAGGGTGGGTGCATTCAGGCGTGTTTGGCCAGTTCGTTGATCAATGTTACCTCCAGTGCTTCCATGGCCTGCTGCACGGCACTACGGCGAGACTCCAGAGTTGCAAGGCTGGCTTGCTCCAGCGCATCGCAGCGTTTGATCAGGATGTCGGCACTCACAATGCGCGCTGCGCCCTTGATCCGGTGTGCTATGACGAAAAAAGGTTGCAGGCCGTTGTCGACGCGCAGTTCAAGCAGTGTCTTGAGATCCTGCCGATTGCTGCGCAGCAGCTCTTCGAGCAGCATTCTGATTCGCGCGTTGTCCTGTCCTGACAGTGCGTAAAAGCTCTCAATATTGAGATTGGGTGCCCTCGCGGATGGGGCTGCGGGTTCGATCGCGGCCAGGCGTTGACCCAACAGTCTCAGGCTGATGGGTTTGAACAAACAATCGTCCATCCCGGCCTGCTTGCAACGCAGTCGCTCTTCGGGCTGGGCATTGGCGGTGAAGCCCAGAACCGTACAGCGGCTGTGTCGGGATGCCTGCTCATGCTGACGGATCGCCCGGGTCAAATCGTAGCCGTTCATGACCGGCATGTTGCAGTCAGCGATAACCAGATCAAACCTCGATTGTTTCCAGGCTTTTAACCCCTCAGCTCCGTTTTTTTCACTGGTAAAGCGATGCCCCAGAAATCCCAGTTGCTGGCACAGCAACAGGCGATTGGCAGGGTGGTCGTCCACCACCAGTACATTGAGCTGGGTGGTAGCGGGGTGGATTTGCGATTCTTCGGCGGTGGGCGGCGTGCAGGGCTCCAGCGCAGGCAACCTGAGGGTTATTTGAATTTGCGTGCCTACGTTGGGCTGACTGCTCAGGCTCAGGGTACCGCCCATCATTTCGCACAAACTACGACAGATCACCAGACCCAGACCGGTGCCGTTGATCGCCAGTTTTGCGCTGTTTTGCCCCTGGGCGAAGGGCTCGAACAGGCGCTCCTGATCCTGTTGGCTGATACCTATGCCGGTGTCCCGGACCCGCAACTGCAGATCAACATGGTGCGGGGTGTCGCTCGCCAGCAAGTGCAGTTCGAGGTTTACCTGGCCGCGCTCGGTGAACTTGATGGCGTTGCTGATCAGATTGGTCATGATTTGCTTGAAGCGCAGCGGATCGATCATGACATCAGGCGCCCGGCCTTCGGGTTTGAAAGTCAGTGAGAGGTGCAGGGATTTCTGTCTGGCCAGGCCGTCAAATACCCGGATCACCGAGCTGGCCAGATCCCGCAGATTGACCCGCTCTGGAGTCAGGCTCATTCGACCGGATTCGATGCGGGCGATATCGAGAATGTCGCCGATCAACTCCAGCAGGTCTTTGGCCGAATGATAGGCGACCTCTATTGAGGGGCGGTCGAGATGACCCTGGTCAGCGCGTTTCAAGGTCAGCTCAAGCATGCCGATGACTGCATTCATCGGGGTGCGGATCTCATGGCTCATGGTTGCCAGGAATGTGCTTTTGGCCCGGTTGGCGTCTTCGGCCAGGTCTTTGGCGGTGCGCAGATCCTCCAGCAGCTGGCGGCGATCGCTGATGTCGATCCAGCCGCCGATGATGCCCTGTACTTCGCCCAGGGCATCGCGATAGGGAAGAATCCAGTGGTAGATGGTGAGGGTTTTATCGCCTGCCTGCAGTGGCCGGTCGACGATAAGCGGGGTGCCTTCCGTCATGACCCGCAGACAGTCGGCCTGATAATCATGGGCTTCGTGTTCATCACGCATAAGGCTGCAGGTTTGCATCAGCGTTTGTCCGATGGCCTCTTCGCGCCGGGTTGAAAAAGCGTCCAGGTAGCTGTCATTGCAGGTTCGCAGAACCCCGTCGCGATCTTGCATATAAATCGGATGTGGCGTGCCATTGACCAGAACCCGCAGGAACTCGAACTGATCACTGAGTGCCTGCTCGGTCATTTTCCGTTGCCGGATCTGCCGGCGCATGCAGGCGTTCCAGATCAGCAACAGCAACAGCAAAAGGCTGGCGCCAATGATGATCTGGTAAATCAGGCGATGGTAAGGGTGCCAGTAGCTCTCCGGCGCCGGGGCATGCCCACCCCAGCGGCTGTGGATAATGCCCAGTTCTTCGGGCGCAATGCCGAGCAATGCCTTGTTGAGGATAGAGCCCAGTTCTGTGGCATCCCTGGAGGTGGCCAGGGAAAACGTGGCGGGCCGGGTTCCCAGGGAGGCGCTGATCTGCAACCGGTTGTGGAGCAATTTTGAAGACAGCCAGTAGTTGGCAATGGCCAGCGAGTTGACCGCCCCCTGTACTTTTCCCGCGGCCAGGAGTTCGGTTGCCTGATAAATGTCATCGGTGTTGACCAGAACTATTTGCGGATGCTCGGTACGCAAATAGTCAGTCAGGGGGTTGCCCAGGGGCAGGGCCAGTTTTTTGCCTGCCAGTTGATCAAGACTTGCAGGTTTGCCGGAACCCTTTGCGGTGAGCAACACGAATGAGTTCTCAAAATAGGGCCGACTGAAACTCAGCGAGCTTTCTCGGGAAGCAGAGGGACTGATGGCGGCAATGATGTCGGTTTCATGCCTGTTGATCATCTGGATCATGGTCCCGAAGCTGCGTGCACGCTGTATCTCGAAAGTCAGCCCGGTACGCAGGCGAACGATCTCCAGCAAGTCGGCAGTAATGCCTCTGAAATTTCCGTCCGGGTCAAAAAATGTCAGCGGCGCCAGGGTTTCATTGACCACCACTTTGACTACCGGGTGCTGGCTCAGCCACTGCTCTTCGCGCTCGGTCAGTTGCAGTTTTTGACTGGCCAGCAAACTATTGCTGCCGGCGTTCCAGCGCCTGGCAATACTATCGCGCTCACTGCCGGGCACGGCTTGCAGGGTAGTGTTGATCATCTCCAGCAGTTGCCGATTGTCCCGGTGTACGGCAAAGCTGAAGCCATGGGGTTGCGGCTTGCCGAAGTTGGCCATTTTAATGTTCTTCAGATGACCCTTGCTGATCATGTAATGCGCCGAGACCGTGTCCCCCAGAAATACATCTGTCTGCCCGAAAGCCACCGAGTTGATGGCGTTCTGAGTGGACGGATAGGAATGGATGATGGCCTTGGGGTAGAGCGCCTTGACCTCATCCAGAGGCAGGTAGTGGTGCACCAGGCTCAGGCGCAAACCGGCAAGGTCCCGGGGCAGAGAACGGCTGTCTCCCTCGCGGGTCACCAGGACCGGCTGGTCAATTGCATAGGGAGTGGACAGCAGCAGTTGCGGGTTGTCGGCTTCAAAGCCGTTTGAAGTACCAAGCAGGTCGATGCTGCCTTCTTCAAGTGCCTTGATGGCTGCGAGTCTGGAGTGGAATCGCTGGACTTTGATGGGGAGGTCAAGGGCACTGGCCAGAATTCCCAGGTAATCGGCGGTCAGGCCTTCATAGTCCCGGGCACTGGCGGTGAGGTCGAACGGTGGATAGTCAGGGGCCGAACTGCCGACCCGTAACTCGCGCTTGCCCTGGAGCCAGGAGCGCTGCTGTTGGTCCAGAGCAACCACCATGGGGTAGGTTCCGGAACGGCTGAGCAGCACATGGCTCTCTGCCCGGGCTGTGGCGCTGAACAGGAGGGTATCCAGGAGCAGGCCTGCGATCAATGACAGGTACTTGTTTAACCATGAGGGCATTGAGTTCTTCATACCAAAGCGTTGCGTTTAGCCAGTTCGATAAGGTTGATCATTGAGCTGACTTGCAGTTTTTGCATGAGCCGTTTTTTGTAAGTGCTCACGGTCTTGTTACTAAGAAACATGTCTGTGGCTATTTGCTTGTTTGTTTTTCCCTGGGCAAAGAGTTTCAGGACCATGAGTTCGCGGTCGTTGACAAGTTTGAACAGTTGCATTTCGGACGACTCACCGTTTTCGTACTTTTCTGAACTCAATGCCTGGCCGGGGAAGTAGTGGTAGCCGGAAAATACAGCTTTGATGGCACTGACAAGTTCGCTCAGGTCTTCTTGTTTGCATACATACCCGGCTGCACCTGAATGCATGCAGCGCATGGCAAAAAGTGCAGGGGGCTGGGCCGTCAAAACCAGGGTTTTAACCCTTGTGTTCATTGTGTTGAAGCGCGCCAGCACTTCAAGACCATCGAGCTTTGGAATGCTGATATCGAGAATGACCAGGTCCGGCACGGACTCGCGGATCATCTGCATTGCATCTACACCATTATCGGTTTCCCCGACTATTTCATAACCCTCATGCTCTAACAGCATGCGGATGGCAAGTCGGATCACAGGATGGTCGTCAACAATGAATACGGTGTTCATAAAAAACCCCACAAAGTACGGTATAGAATAGGCGCACCTTAGCTTAGTTATATGGAGTGATATACGATTGGGTAGGCCAGTAAGGGTAGTATGGGAATAGTCCTACATTAAATAAGGCAGGGGTTAAGGGTTTACTTGGAAAGTTGGAGAAGGTGAGCGAGGCAGTCAAAGGTTTACTTGAAATAACGCCTGGATTTTATCGAATTTTCTTTTGTGTAAAGTGAATTTTCCTACAGTTTTTTTCTGTTTTTATACAGGGGTAGTTGAAGGGGGGTGGGAGTTCCGGGTGGCGACAAGTGTCCGCGTTTGATTCAGCTCGGCACAGGCCGGAAACACGGCGCCCCGCCCTTTTTACAAGGGCGGGGCCGTTGTCAGGTCGGGCTGGAGCGCCCGGTCATTTCCCGGGCCATCTCGGTGGCATAGCTATCGGTCATCCCGGCAATAAAGTCGATGATCCGCATAAACGCACGATGCAACGGCCATTGCGGATGGGGGGCGTTATTCCCCAGCAGGTCGAGGATCCGGCGACTCTTGAACGACGGGGTTCGTCCGCCATACTGCTCCAGTGCTGCGCCACAAAAGGCGTTCAGCAGAATTTCGAGCGTGGTGTAGGCGCCGATTTCATGCAGGGTTTTGCGTTTGTCCTGGAAGATCTTCTTGCGCGCCATGTCCTTGGCATCCAGTACACAGCGCTTGGCCGGACCGTGCATGTGCTCCACCAGATCCCCGGGCAGGGTGCCGGCCAGCAGTTGCTCTTGCTGCTCAACGAATGCCAGTGCAGCAGCGTTGGTCAGGTGCTCGATGGCTTTGCCGCGCAGAATCGCCAGCTTGCGCCGTTGGGAGTCCTGGGGGCCGAGCAGGCGATAGGTTTGCGGCAGGTCATCGCCCACCAGCCCCAGTAACAAGGATTCAACTTCGTCATACTGCAGAAGATCCATCTCCAGGCCATCTTCAAGGTCGATCAGTGCGTAGCAGATGTCATCGGCCGCCTCCATCAGGTACACCAGCGGATGCCGCGCCCAGCGCTGGTCTTCGATTTGTGGCAGGCCGAGCTTGTGGGCAATGTTTTCGAGCAGGTGCAGTTCACTTTGATAGCAGCCGAACTTGTGCTTCTTGTAGCCCAAAGCGTCCGCATGGCGTGCGGTCCAGGGGTATTTGAGGAAGGTGCCAAGGGTGGCGTAGGTCAGGCGGGTACCGCCATCGAACTGGTGGTATTCAAGTTGCGTAAGCACCCTGAAGCCTTGCGCATTACCTTCAAAACTCAGGAAATCATTGCGCTCGGCATCGCTCATGTCGTTCAGCCAGCCCCGGTCTGCTGCCTGTTGAAACCAGTTGCGAATGGCGTCTTCACCCGAGTGGCCAAAGGGCGGGTTACCAATGTCATGGGCCAGACAGGCGGACTGAACGACCATGCCCAGGTCGGCCGGATCGCACCATTCGGGCAGCGCGCTACGGATCGTTTCACCAACCCGCATACCCAGTGAGCGTCCCACGCAACTGACTTCAAGTGAGTGGGTGAGGCGGGTATGGATATGATCGTTACTGTTGACCGGATGGACCTGGGTTTTGCGTCCCAAACGACGGAATGCGCCAGAAAATATGATCCGGTCATGGTCTTTATGGAAAGGGCTGCGCCCGAGTTCTTCGGGGCTGTGGTGGGGTTTTCCGAGGCGTTCGCGGTTAAGCAGGGTTTGCCAATCCAAGGCGCAGTGCTCCGTCAGTGACTGAGGCCCCAGCTTCTCGCTTCACACAGGATGGTGCAAGCCGCAGATGGTTCCATGCATGTCCAGGGCATTATCGGTGTTGCCTCCATGTGCAGGAACGAGGCAAGCCCGCTCCTGCACATGGCCCGTCAAGGCTTGCGCGACGAGGCTGCCTGGATGACCATTTTGATCAGTGGCAACAGGCCTGTGGTCAGACCGATCCAGCGTGATGTTCCATCGCTGCCTTTGCTTTTTGCACTTCTGCCCGTCAGAAAGCCGAGTACGCTGACAAGCCCCACGGCCCACAGCGAACCGTGCTTTATCCCCAGGTTTTCTTGCCAGTTGCTGGCCATGCCGCGCACTTTTTGCAGTGGTTGCAGCAGTTGTTGCGATTCGTGACGAATCTCCTGGCGGTGCATTTCCATGCGCAGACGGATCAACAGTTTGCGCATCTCGCGCCGTGAGGCGTTTTGTGGCATTTCAGGATGGCTCATGGCATCAATCGCTCACGGTCTTTGGCCAGCTCTTCCAGCGTGGCGTTGAAAGGAGAAGACTCATCGAACACCGCCGCTTTAAGGCGCACGCCGCAGAACGCCGCCGCCAGCGCATAAAACACGCAGAGCCCGATAATGCCGCTCAGGCGATAACTGTCCCAGAGCAATATCAACACCAGCGCCGACAGACCGATCAGCAACAACAGGGCGAACACCAGTGCCAGCCCGGCAAATAACAACAGGCTGACCGTGCGCGCTTTCTGCTCTTGCAGTTCGATGCCCAGCAACTCGACATGGCTATGCAACAGACCCAGAACCGCGGCACCCAGGCGCCGCGGTGTGGAACGGGAGGAGCCGGATTCTTCAGTTGTCATATCAGCGCCGGGTGGCCAGCAGGCCAATCAGAAAGCCCACGCCCGCCGCGATGCCAACGGACTGCCAAGGGTTGGACTGAACATAATCTTCGGTGGCCACTACGGCAGCCTGGCCACGCTCCTGTAACGACTCCTTGGTATCAGCAAGCGATTCGCGGGCCTTGAGCAGGCTGTCCTGGATTTTGGCGCGTACTTCCTCAGCGCCGTCGCCGGCCAGAGTCGCAGAGTGCTCCAGCAATCTTTCCGTGTCGTTGACCAGGGCCTGGAAGTCGGCCAACAGGATTTCTTGAGCATTCTTTGCTTTTATGCGGGCCATGGGTAACTCCGTTAGTGGCTTGTTGATGGTTCGAGTGTAGGCATTCGGTGAAGGTTCACTGCATTTCTCTGACACCTTGTGGGATTGCCCAACCTGAATGCCAGAGATATCCCGCTGAGCGATTTAAAACCTTACCTCAATTTATTCATTTTCGCGGGGGAAACCAGACCCTTCCCGCGGCTCTGTACTTTCAAAGCAGCCTTCAAGCAAGTGATAGCGGTTATGCCGCACTTCATCCACCCGGCGCTGTACGGTTTTTTCTGACAGCCCCAGCATGATCAGGGCATGGGAGGCGAGCATCAGGCTCGACTCCAGCAATTCAGGTACCACTTCAGTTGCCCCGGCGGCCTTGAGCTCGGCGAGCTTACTGTCGTCGCGGGTTCTGACCAGAATGGGCACGTCCAGGGTAATGAGCCGGGCCTCCTCGAGTACGCTCATGGCCACGTCCGTGCTATCCACCGCGATAACCAGCAGGCGTGCCCGGTCCAGGCCGATAGCGCGCAGCAAATCACCCCGACGGGCATCGCCGTAGTGCACGCTGCTGTTTCCTTTGGCCGCTTCCTGAATCCGCTCCGGGTCGTAGTCCAGAGCCACGAAATGTTTGTTCTCGTTGCGCAGAAAACGCCCGATGGACTGGCCAACACGACCGTAACCGCACATCACCACATGGCCATGCAGCTCGGCACTTTGCGCGGCGATTTGTTCCAGCTCGGCTTCTTCATTGGACTTGCGGTGCAGGGCCGCGGCAATTTTAGGTGCGGCCCGCAGCAGCAGGGGAGTCAGCAGCATCGAACAGAAAGTGGCGGCCAGCAGGTAAGCGGCGATATCTGGCGGGATCAGCGAGTTGAGTTGCATCTGGGCCATCAGGGCAAAGCAGAACTCACCGCCCTGGGCCAGCGCCAGGCCACTGCGCCAGGCCGTTTCGCCATCGCTGCCGCGCAGCTTGACCAGGGTCGCGACGACAATGCCTTTGATCAGCATCAAGGCCAGGGTCAGGCCGAGAATCAGAAAGCCGTCGTGAACGAACAGTTGCAGATCGATCAGCATGCCGATACTGACAAAGAACAGCCCCAGCAAGATGTCGCGGAATGGCCGGATGTCGGCTTCAATCTGATGCCGGTAGTGGCTTTCCCCCAGCAACATGCCGGCCAGGAAGGCCCCCAGCGCAGGCGACAAACCGAGCAGGTGGGTCAGCCAGGCGGTCAGTAATACGATCACCAGTGCCAGCAGCACGAACAGTTCGGCCGATCGGGAAGCAGCAACTTCGTGAAACAGGCGTGGCAGCACGAAGCGACTGGCAAACAGCAGGCCAACAAACAAAATAACGGTTTTGCCCAAGGTGACCGGCAATGCCCAATACCAGGCCTGGTCGCTGCTGCCGGCAAATACCGGTACCAAGGTCAACAACAGCACCGCGACCACATCCTGAAACAGCAGCACGCCAATGGCGTTTTGCCCGTGGCGACTGAAAATTTCGCCCAGGCTGGTCAGTTCCTTGCTCACGATGGCCGTGGATGACAGAGAGAGGCCTGCGCCCAGCAAGAATGCGGTGTTGGCGCTCATCCCGAACGCATACAGCAAGCCGCCCAGAGCCGCGGTGCTCACCAGTACCTGCAGGCTGCCCAGGCCAAACACCACGCGGCGCAACTTGAGCATCTTGGGCAGTGAGAACTCCAGCCCCAGCGAGAACAATAAAAACACCACCCCCAACTCTGCCAGATCAGGCAGGTCCGGGCTGTCATTGACCCAGTCCAGTGCCGTCGGGCCCACCAGCAGGCCGACAGATAAATAACCCAGCACGGGGGGTAGTTGCAGGCGCCGGAACAGCGCGATCACCACCAGGGATGAGGCAAGGATGATTAACAAATTGGCGAACACGAAAGTCTTCCTTGTCAGTTCGAGTAAAAAAGTCGCGAGCATCCAGCAAACGAGCAGTGCCGGCGCTGATGTACATCATTCTTTGCTGCCAACCCCGCAAGGGGCCGGTTCTTTGCCATTGCTGGTCTAGGGTAGTCGCAAGCAGCGGTATAGAGCGATTGTATTCTTCTGCCCGGAGGGGGGCGGCCCGCAAACCCAGCGCGCCAGCAAGCGCCTCGACGTGTTGGGGCAAGGCTCTTAAACTGGACGCTTATTCAAACAAGGTCATTATTTATGCCTCCCGAATGTCAACTGTTCGGCACCCTTGGCTGCCACTTGTGTGAACTGGCCGAGGCTGAACTGATGCCTTTGGTCGAACATGGATTGCTGGTGGAGCTGGTGGATATCGCAGAAAGTGAAGCGCTGTTTGAGGCCTATGGCTTGCGCATTCCGGTACTGCGTCGGGTCGATACGGGCGAAGAGTTGAGTTGGCCATTTGATACGGCCCAAGTGGTGAATTTTCTCCAATAGCCCTGGGCGGTTGCTGTGCGCGATAATCACCGGCTGCATTTACCGTCCGAGTTATCTATGTCGACCCAGCCTTTCAACGCCGCCGAGCACCAAGCCAGCACTTTGTACCTGCCTGCCGGTAGCTGGCTGACCGTGCTCGATTGTTTGTGCGAGCATTTTCGCGCCATCAGCCGCGAGCAATGGCTTGATCGCATCGCCCGCGGCCGGGTGCTGGATGCTGACGGTGCGCCGATCAGTGCGCAGTTGCGCTACAAGGAAGGCCTGCGCATTCACTACTTTCGCGAAGTGCCCAACGAGACTCCGATCCCGGTGCAGGAAACCATCCTGTATGCCGACGAGCATTTGGTGGTGGCGGACAAACCGCATTTCCTGCCGGTCACGCCGGCGGGCGAATACGTTGAGCAAACCTTGCTGCGGCGCTTGATTCGTACCCTGGGCAATCCGCACCTGGTCCCGCTGCACCGCATCGACCGGCACACGGCTGGCCTGGTGCTGTTCTCGGCCAATCCAGAAAGCCGGTCTGCTTATCAATCGTTATTTCCCACGCGCAAGATCGAAAAACGCTACGAAGCGATTGCCAAAGCCCTGCCTGACCTTGAGTTGCCACTGGTGCACAAAAGCCGGTTGGTGGCGGGCGAGCCGTTTTTCCGCATGCAAGAAGGCCCGGGTGCCAGCAACACCGAGACCCGGGTCGAGGTGTGTGAGAAAAACGCCGATTTGTGGCGATATGCGCTGTATCCGGTGACGGGCAAGAAGCATCAGCTACGGGTGCATATGGCGGCGCTGGGGGCGGGGATATGCAATGACCCGTTCTATCCGGACGTGCTCAAGGATGCACTTGATGACTATGCCAACCCGTTGAAGTTACTGGCCCACAGCCTGCGTTTCGCTGACCCGTTGACGGGGCAGGAGCGCTACTTTGAAAGCCGGATTCATCTGGACTGGTAAACATCCCCCGCAGGCAGCCCCAGAAACAACAAAACCCGCACCAGGCGGGTTTTGTTTTGATGCGAGGCTTACAACTCTTTAACGGTACGAATCTGGTCTTTGTTGATGCGGGTTTCTTTACCGTCCAATTGTTTGAACTGGTAGAAGCCTGAATCTTCATCGTACTTTGGCGTGTCGATTGCCTGGATTTCACGACCGTCGTTGAGCGTGATCACTGTTGGCGAGGCGCAGCCGGCAAGGGCGGCCATGCCAGCAGCGAGCATGAGGGCGGCGAGAGTCCGATGAGTCATTGTGGTTCTCCAACAAATTAAAGTGCTGTTATAGATCTATCTGTCCCTGAGACGTATACAACGTCCGCAAGTTCCCTGGCTAGGGGCACAAGTGCAGCATGCCCGGTCAATCCAGTAGGTCAGGGGTGTTGAAATTGCTAAGCCGGGGGTCATTCTCTGCGCATTGCCAGGCACGGGCATTGAGCTGGAGCATGATTTTACGCGGGCTGCGCTCACCCGCGAGCCATGCCTGCTCGAAAGCCTCAGCCAGTGCCGTCGGGATCACACAGAACAGCGGCTCCCAGTGTTCGCCGTGGTGCACCATACAGGGTTGCTCCGGATATTGGCGGGCGGCGTTGAGCAGGGCGCAGAGCAAGTCACTGTCGACCCTGGGGGCGTCACAGGGCAACACCAGCAGGTGCGAGTGCCGGGCAACAGCCAGCCCGGCGCGGATACCCGCCAATGGCCCGGCAAAATCCTCATTGCCGTCACTGACCAGCACGTCTGCATAGTCTGCATACAGTTCGCGGTTGCGGTTGCAGGAAATGATCAGGTCATCGGTCAGCGGCCGCGCCACGCGCTGGGCGTGGGCGATCAGCGGCAGGCCCTGCCACATGACCAGGCCTTTGTCCTGCCCGCCCATACGCTGGCCACGGCCCCCCGCCAGCAACAGAATGGAGCATTGAAACTCGCTCATGGATGGACTCCGCGCAACCAGGCAAAAGAAGCGCTGTGATATAACACCGGGCTGTTTCTCCTACAACTGGACCTCGTCTATGAAAGCCAAGGTTGATGTGCCTTTCGTGCCTTTGAACATCGCTGTTCTGACTGTCAGTGATACCCGTACTCTCGAAACCGACACCTCAGGCCAGGTCTTTGTCGACCGCCTGAGCGAGGCCGGGCATCAACTGGCGGCCCGGGTGCTGCTTAAGGATGACCTGTATAAAATCCGTGCCCAGGTCGCGACCTGGATTGCCGATGACAGCGTGCAAGTGGTGCTGATTACCGGGGGCACCGGTTTTACTGCCCGTGACAGCACGCCAGAAGCGGTGAGCTGTTTGCTGGACAAGCAGGTCGATGGTTTCGGCGAGTTGTTCCGGCAGATCTCGGTGGCCGATATCGGCACCTCGACCGTGCAGTCCCGGGCCCTGGCCGGCCTGGCCAATGGCACGCTGGTGTGCTGCCTGCCGGGCTCGACCAACGCAGTGCGCACCGGTTGGGACGGGATTCTGGCCGAGCAACTGGACTCGCGTCACCGCCCATGTAACTTCGTGGCCCATTTAAAGCAGGCGCCGGCCTGTGATACCCGTGGATAAGCCGGGTCGCACCGGCGAGCTGATGCCCGTCGAAATCGCCCTGGCGCGATTGCTGGCGTTGGCCGAAGCAGCTCCAATTCGCCACACTGAATCGCTCGCGCTAGCGGCCTGCGAAGGCCGGGTGCTGGCCCAGGATCTGATCTCCACCCTGGATCTGCCGCCATGGCCCAACAGTGCCATGGACGGTTACGCGCTGAACCTGGCCGACTGGTCCGGCATGCCGCTGCCGGTCAGCCAGCG
Organism: Pseudomonas sp. TMW22089; assembly: GCF_022496645.1. Classification (NCBI taxonomy): domain Bacteria; kingdom Pseudomonadati; phylum Pseudomonadota; class Gammaproteobacteria; order Pseudomonadales; family Pseudomonadaceae; genus Pseudomonas; species Pseudomonas sp. TMW22089. Next base: position 76,353 of record NZ_SCFG01000014.1, on the reverse strand, counting down.
AATTTTTGCCGGTCAGGCCCCCGAACCTTTGGCGGCGGGTACCTGTGCGCGGATCTTCACCGGTGCACCCGTGCCCGCAGGTGCCGATTGCGTCGAAATGCAGGAAAACGCTCAGGTCCAGGCTGATGGCCGGGTAGTGTTCACTGAAGCTTTGCACGCGGGTCAGAATATTCGCCCCCAAGGGCAGGAAACCACTGTCGGGGAGATCGTGCTTGCCGCGGGCACCCGTTTGGGCCCGATCGAGCAGGGGCTGGCGGCGTCTTTGGGGTGTGCCGCGCTGGATGTGATCAGGCGGGTCAGGGTTGCGGTGTTGTCCACCGGCGATGAACTGATCGAGCCGGGCCAGGCATTGGGCCCGGGGCAAATCTACAACAGTAATCGCGTATTGCTGTGCAGCTGGCTGACGCGCCTGGGGTGTGAAGTGGTCGATGCCGGGATCTTGCCCGACGACTTGCCGGCAACCCGTCAGCGCCTGGCAGAACTGGGGGCGGTGGACCTGATTCTGTCCACCGGAGGCGTATCCGTCGGCGAGGCTGACTTCCTGGGTATTGCGCTGCGCGAAGAAGGTGAACTGGCGTTGTGGAAGCTGGCAATCAAGCCGGGGAAGCCTCTGACCTGCGGGCATTTTCGGGGTGTACCGGTGATTGGCCTGCCGGGCAATCCGGCATCGACCCTGGTGACCTTTGCACTGCTGGCGCGGCCTTACATCCTGCGCCGCCAGGGCGTACAGGCCGTCGAGCCGTTAAAGTTCCAGGTGCCGGCCGGGTTCGTCTGGCCCAAGGCGGGTAATCGCCGTGAGTACCTGCGTGGCCGGCTGGAGCAGGGGCGGGCGGTGATCTACAAAAACCAGAGTTCGGGTGTTTTGCGCAGTGCAGCCTGGGCCGAAGGGCTGGTGGAAGTGCTTGAAGGGCGAACCCTGGTTGAAGGTGACCTGGCAGGCTTCATCCCGTTAAGCGAAGTGTTGGGTTAAATCCCCGAAGACCTGCAGGCGCGAGCTTTTTATCGAGCTTAAATTGAGTAGTGAGCTCGGTATTCTTCAGAAGCTCGCTCTTGCAAAACGCTTACCGTGCCACAGGCACCCGGCCATAAATGTCGCTCAGGCGCACTATGTCGTCTTCCCCCACGTACTCACCGCTCTGCACCTCAATCATCACCAGATCAACCGCCCCGGGGTTGACCAGGCGGTGGGCTCTGCCAGGTTTGATAAAGGTCGATTCGTTACTGTTGAGCTCAAACTGACGGTCGCCATTGGTGACCTGGGCGATGCCGCTCACCACAATCCAGTGTTCGCTGCGTAGCCGATGCATTTGCAGGGACAGCGCACCTTGCGGTTTGACCACGATACGTTTGATTTTCAGCCCCGGTCCTTCTTCGAGCACCGTATAGGTGCCCCAGGGGCGGGTGACGGTGCGGTGCAGGCGATAGGCATCGTGGCCCTGAAGCTTGAGCGCCTGGGCGATGTATCTAACATCCTGGCTACGCTTGGCATCAGCGACCAGCAAGGCGTCAGGGGTATCAATGATGATCAGGTCGTTGAGCCCGACCCCGCCGACCAGACGTGTGGGCGAGTTGATATAGCAGTTGTGCACATCGTGCAGAACGCTTTCACCATTGCACTGGTTGCCGTTGGCATCCGCCGGGCTCAGCTCACGCACCGCCTGCCATGAGCCGATATCGCTCCAGCCCAATTGACAGGGAACCACCGCCACTTTTGTTGAACGTTCCATCAGCGCGTAGTCGATGGAAATATCGGGTGCCAGGGCGAAGGTGCGACTGTCCAGCTCAAGGTGCAGATCCTGTTGCCCCTCAAACGCCTGACTGTGTTCAAGGCAGTGGCTCACTGCCGCCAGCACCTGTGGCGCGTACTCCTGGAGTTCACGCAGCAGGCTGTCGACCCGCATGCAGAACATGCCGCTATTCCACAGGTGCTGGCCGCCGTCCAGAAATTGCCGGGCCGTGATGGCATCGGGCTTCTCAACAAATTGCGCCACCTGGAACCCGTCACCGTTCAGCGCCGGGCCTTTTTCTATATAGCCAAAGCCGGTTTCTGCCTTGCTCGGGCGGATGCCGAAAGTCACCAGCCAGCCCTGGTCGGCCAATCGCCGTGCGCTGTCGACGGCGTCGGCAAAGGCGGCCAGATCGGTGATCAGGTGGTCGGCCGGCAACACCAGCAGTTGCGCGTCCTCGCCGTAGCGTCGAGCTACGTGTAATGCGGCAGCAGCAATGGCCGGGGCGGTATTGCGTCCCACGGGCTCAAGAATGAAATCCAGAGCCACGGCGCCATCGTTCAGTGGGCGATAGTCATCAAGGGTGCGGAAAAACACCTCGCGACTGGTCACCGTCAGCAAGCGGTTGACGTCTGCCAGGCCAGTTGCCCGATGGAAGGTCTTTTGCAGCAGGCTCTCGCCGTCGGGCAGGCGCATAAAGGGTTTGGGCATGGACTCACGGGACACTGGCCAAAGCCGGGTGCCAGCGCCTCCGGCGATGATGCAGGGAATGAGTGTGCTCATTCAGAAGGCCTCTGGCGTCAATGGGCTGCTTTGGGCGGTGGAGTTTGACCGGTTCTGCGCGATTGATCGACTGGTTGACGACAATAGTGCGGTATCGGGCAAATAAGTCGTGGCAGCATGGGTCTTTTCGGTTCGGCTGCTGTCCAAAAATTCAGACCGCTTTTGTCGAGGGAGATAGAGATGAGTGCAGGTAAGGCATTTTTGATTTTGCACGGTAAGCAAGCGCTCAACGAAGACGTGCGGGCTGCGGTGGAGCAACGGCGCGCCATGGGCTGGGAGCTGACAGTACGCCTGACATGGGAGACCGGGGATGCCCAGCGGCTTGTGCACGAGGCTCTGGAGGCGGGCTATGGCCAGATCATCGCGGGCGGTGGCGATGGCACCTTGCGCGATATTTGCGAGGCCCTGGCATTGGCCGATACCGAGGCCGGTCTGGTGCTGTTGCCGTTGGGCACTGCCAATGACTTTGCCCGGGCTGCCGGTATCCCGCTGCAACCCGATGAAGCCCTGGCCTTGCTGGACGTCCCCGCCCAAGCCATCGATCTGGGGGAGGTGGGTGGCCAGATATTCTTGAACATGGCCACGGGCGGCTTTGGCAGCCAGGTTACGGCCAATACCTCGGAAGACCTGAAAAAGGTGCTGGGCGGGGCGGCCTATCTGTTTACCGGGCTGACGCGTTTCACCGAACTGCACGCCGCGTATGCCGAGCTGCAAGGGCCGGACTTTCACTGGCAGGGTAATTTGCTGGCGCTGGGGATCGGCAACGGTCGCCAGGCCGGTGGCGGGCAGGAGCTGTGCCCACAGGCCCTGGTCGATGACGGTTTGCTGGATATCAGCATTCTGCCTGCACCCCAGGAAGTGGTCAGCACCTTGAAAGAGTTGATGGCCGGCGGCTGGAGCCTGGATAACCTGTTTGTCCGGGCGCGTGTGCCCTGGGTTGAAATCAAGGCGGCCGAGGGGCTTTCAATGAATCTGGATGGCGAGCCGCTGGAGGGTGATGCCATGCGCTTTGAAGTACGCAAGGGCGCGTTGAAGGTGCATTTGCCAGAAAACTCTCCACTGCTCAGCACGTCGACCCCACTTGATCCCGCGCAACTGCAGGAGGGATGACAGCAGCAACTGCCAGTCATAAAGAATCAGCCAGGCCGGCCGATAACCCCGGGCATCAAGCCCTTACGCCCAGGAGTTATTCATGGCCGGCATTCTCGACACGGTAGATCAGCGGACTCAGTTAGTGGGAGAAAACCGGCTGGAACTTCTCATGTTTCGCCTGGCGGGCCGGCAACTGTTCGCGATCAACGTGTTCAAGGTGCAAGAAGTCCTCCAACTGCCCAAATTGACCCTCATGCCGCACCGTCATCCTCATGTGTGCGGTGTGGTCAACCTGCGCGGCAAAACCCTGCCGGTGATCGATCTGTCCCGGGCGATCGGCATGCGCCCGGTGGTGCCGGGGCCCGACAGCACGATCATCGTCACCGAGTACAACCGTTCAGTTCAGGCGTTCCTGGTGGGCAGCGTGGACCGTATCGTCAATATGAACTGGGAGGCCATTCTGCCGCCGCCGGGCAGTGCCGGGCGCCAGCATTACCTGACCGCGATCAGCAAAGTCGATGAACAGCTGGTGGAGATTATCGACGTGGAAAAAGTGTTGGCCGAGATCGTCCCGTACAACGCCCGGGTCTCGCGCGAAAAACTGGCAGATCCGCTGCTGGAGCAGGCCCGTGGCCGTGAAGTGCTGCTGGTGGATGACTCCAGTGTGGCGGTGGCGCAATTGCGTGAAACGCTGTCGCAGTTGGGGCTCAAAATGCATGTTGCCAGCGATGGCCTCAAGGCCTTGAATATGCTCAAGGCATGGGCGGACACAGGCCAGGTCATGACGGACAAGTTGCTGATGATTTTTACCGATGCCGAAATGCCGGAAATGGACGGTTATCGCCTGACCACCGAAATTCGTAACGACCCGCGTTTGCGCAGCCTGTACGTGGTGTTGCACACCTCGTTGTCGGGGAGCTTCAACGAGTCGATGGTGAAGAAGGTCGGCTGCGACAACTTTCTCTCCAAGTTCCAGCCGGACAAGCTGGTGGATGTGGTGCGTCAACGCTTGATGCTGGAGCAAGTGCCGGCGTAACTTCGGGGGAAAAACTGATTTTTGCTCGTATACTTTGGCTTTTTAACTCTCTCGAGGCAGGCCAATGTTGCGTCTAAGCGCGCTTTATCGTTTTCCGCTGAAATCCGCCAAGGGCGAAAGCCTGCCCCAGGCCCGTCTGGACCGGCTGGGCCTGGTTGGTGATCGACGCTGGATGCTGGTCGATGAAGCGAGCGGCAGGTTCCTGACCCAGCGTGCCGACCCTGTAATGAGTCAGCTGTCGGCACTGTGGAACGCCGCCGGCGGTTTGACCCTGAATGCCCGGGGTTTTGACCCGCTGGACGTGAAGGTGCCGGATGCCGAGTCGAATCTGCGGGGTGTCACCATCTGGCGTGACACTTTGCGAGTACCGGATGCGGGCGACGCTGCCGCTGACTGGCTAAGCCGCTTTGTCGAGAAGCCGGTACGGCTGGTGCATGTTCCGCTGGAGCGTGCGCGCACCACTGAAGCGGGCTATGGCCGTGATGATGACAAAGTGGCGTTTGCCGATGGCTACCCGCTGTTGCTGATAGGTCAGGCGTCGCTGGATGATCTTGGCGCCAGGGTCGGTCGCGAACTGGACATGCTGCGTTTTCGGCCAAACCTGGTGATTGAGGGCAGCGAAGCCTTTGCCGAAGACGGCTGGAAGCGCATCCGCATTGGTGATACCGAGTTTCGTGTGGTCAAGTCCTGCTCGCGTTGCATCCTCACGACGGTTGATCCGCACACCGGTGTGCGTGATGAACAGCGCGAGCCGCTGGCCACCTTGATGACTTATCGCAAGCAGGCAGAAGGGACTATGTTCGGTCAGAACCTGGTGAATGACGGTAACGGTGTGCTCGAAGTCGGCATGCCGGTAACCATTCTGGAGTAAACCCTTACCCTGTAGGAGCGAGCTTGCTCGCGAGCTGTTAAAAGCTCGCGAGCAAGCTCGCACCTACAGCAAATCGGTGTGTTTACTGGTCGTCAAAATAACGTTCGTGCCAGTCCACCAGCGGCTGCGGTACGTTGAGCTTTTGGCCGTAGATCACCGAATAAGACAGTACGTTCTGCACATACTGGCGTGTTTCGTCGAACGGGATGCTTTCGATCCAGACATCAAAGCCCAGGTGGTTTGCACCCTTGAGCCATTGGCGAACGCGGCCGGGGCCGGCGTTGTAGGCCGCGGAAGCCAGCACCCGGTTGCCGTTGAACTGGCCATGGACCTGACTCAGGTAGGCAGCACCCAGCTGGATGTTTTTGTCCGGGTTGAGTACTTGCTGTGGCGAGGCCAGCGGAATGCTGAATTTGCGTGCGGTTTCTTTGGCGGTGGCCGGCATCAACTGCATCAAGCCGCTGGCGCCCACACCCGAGCGGGCGTCATCCATAAAGGCACTTTCCTGGCGGGTAATGGCAAATACCCAGCTCGAATGCAGCCCACGAACTTTGGCTTCTCGTACCAGCGTGTCGCGGTGTGCCATCGGGAAGCGAACATCCAGGTCATCCCAATACTGCGCTTGCGCCATGGTACGAATGGCGGGGAAGTACCACTTCAGGTCGTAGGCCAGTTTGGCCTGGGCGACCATTTCATCGCGGCTGAACAAGCGGCTGACGTAATACCACTCACGTCGGCCATCGACGATTTGTCCGCGCTCATGAAATTCCAGTGCGCGCTGCACGCCGGGCGTGTTGCGTACTTTATTGATCAGCTGCGGGCTGAGCATCAGCGGCTTGTTATTGAGCTGATACGGGGTCTGGGCCCGGTCGGCGGCCAGAAAGCCGTAAAAATCCCGCTCACCGGCGACTTTTTTGAACAGCGCCAGCGCTTGCGGGTTTTTAGGCTCGGCCAGTTCAAGGCTGCGGGCTTGCCAGTAACGCCAGCGGCTGGTGGTTGCCAGGTCCTGGGGCAGTTTGGTGGTCAACTGGTAGGCGTCCTGCCAGCGTGCCAGGCGTAACAGCAGGCGCAGACGCCATTCGGTGACCGTGTTGTCCCGCAGTTCCGGGTCGTACTTGGTCATGATGTCCAGGCCGCGACTGTCGTAGCGACGGGCGAACGTCAGGCCGATTTCCCGGGCTATGGCGACTTTTTCGTCCCGCGAGAAATGCATGCTGCTGGCGTAGCTGTCGAGCAGGGATGCGGCTTTTTCCGGGTCCTGGCGTGCCAGACGGCGCAGGCCAAGGCCAACGGCATCAGACATGGCTTCGCTGGCGGGGGCGAAGCGCGACGGCTGGCTGAGCATGTCGGGCTTCTGGGCCACATCAATCATCAGCCTGGCTTGTGGGCCCAGCGTGTTGAGGCCGTTGGCCAGGGAGGTGGCAAGCCCGTAGTTGCGCGCTTCAGCTGCCAGCTTGACCCGCTTCCAGCGTTTTTGCTCGGTCAACTGGCCTTCGGCGGCCCACTGGCTGAACAGCGCGTCGCAGGCGGCAGGCTGTGCCTTGCCGACCATCCACAGTTTTTCGGCGTTGGCATAGCCTTCGGCCTTGAGGTTGTGCTTGAGCTGATACTGGCCGTTGAGGCAATCGAGTTCGGTGAAATTGAGCTTGGGGTCGTAATACTTTTCAAAAGTCGCCCAGTCGCCGCGCTCTGCCAGCCAGCGCAGCCAGCGCAACTTCATCCAGTTGGCCTGGGGCAGGTCGCCGTGTTGGGCCAGGAACTGCTCGATTTCAGGGTTGCTGGCCGACTTCAGACGTGCGGTCAGCTCGTCGTAGGCCAGATAGGGGGTCAGGGGATAACTGCGCAGCGCGGCGGCATTTTGAAAGTAAGGGCCGGAATCACCCTTGGCCAGGGCGCGCTTGGCATCATCGTAGAGCTGACGTTGTTGAGTGAGATCTGCAGCGTGGGCGGTTTGCACGGCGCAGGTAGTGAGAAGCAGGCAGGATAAAAAGTTGAAAAGACGACTGCGCATGTGGCTTCCGTACAAATGAAAAACGCGACAAGCGCAGGGCGACCCGCGCTGATTGTGCCGTAGCTTAGCCTTTTGCCAGCGCCCCGTGAAAGCCTTGCCGGCCAACCGGTGCTACTTGGCACTAAATGAAGGGTAGACGGGGCCGTACAAGAAATACCCGGCCGCCTGGGGGCTCAAATCAGGTAGAATGCGCGCCCAGTTTTTGGAGAAGCTCATGACCCTGCTCAAATTCAGCGATGTGTCCCTTGCTTTCGGCTCTATGCCGTTGTTGGACAAGGTGTCCTGGCAGATCGCCCGTGGAGAGCGGGTGTGCATCATCGGCCGCAACGGCACCGGAAAGTCCAGCATGATGAAGCTGGTAAAAGGTGATCAAAAACCCGATGACGGCTCTGTTTGGCGCGCGCCCGGCCTCAAGATTGGCGAATTGCCGCAAGAGTTGCCTGCGGCCGACGAACGGACCGTGTTCGACGTGGTTGCCGAAGGTCTGGACGGTGTTGGTGAACTGCTCGCGCAGTACCACCACCTGAGCCAGAACATCGTTACCGATGCTGACCTGGACAAGCTGATGCACGTCCAGCAAGACCTCGAAGCCCGCGACGGCTGGCGCTTGCAGCAATTGGTAGACAGCACCCTGAGCCGTCTGCAGTTGCCGGCTGACAAAACCCTCGCCGAATTGTCCGGCGGCTGGCGTCGTCGCGTCCTGCTGGCACAGGCTCTGGTTTCCGAACCGGACCTGCTGCTGCTCGACGAACCGACCAACCACCTGGACATCGGTGCTATTGCCTGGCTCGAAGAGGCCTTGATGGGCTTCCAGGGCGCGGTTCTGTTTATCACCCACGACCGTTCCTTCCTGCAGAATCTGGCCACCCGGATTCTGGAGCTGGACCGTGGCGGCCTGATCGACTGGAACGGCGACTACGCCAGCTTCCTGGTGCACAAAGAAGCCACCCTGGCAGCTGAAGAAACGGCTAACGCCCTGTTCGACAAGCGTCTGGCCCAGGAAGAAGTGTGGATCCGCCAGGGCATCAAGGCGCGCCGCACCCGTAACGAAGGCCGTGTTCGCGCCCTTAAAGAGCTGCGCGTTGAGCGCAGTGAGCGTCGCGAACGCACCGGCAAGGCCAATATCCAGCTTGATACTGCCGACAAGTCCGGCAAGCAAGTGATGGTGCTGGAAAACGTCAGCTTTGCTCACCCGGGTGGTCCGTTCCTGCTCAAGGACTTCTCCATGGTGCTGCAGCGTGGCGACCGTATCGGTCTGCTGGGCGCTAACGGTACCGGTAAAACTACCCTGCTGAAGTTGATGCTGGGCGGCCTGGTGCCTACCGAAGGCACGGTTGAAGAGGGGACGCGCATCGACGTGGCTTACTTCGACCAGTTGCGCCATCAGCTGGATCTGGAAAAAACCGTGATCGATAACGTGGCCGAAGGCCGCGACTTTATCGATATCGACGGTCAGAGCCGCCACGTGCTCAGCTACTTGGGTGACTTCCTGTTCAGCCCTCAGCGTGCCCGCACGCCGGTCAAGGCGCTGTCAGGTGGTGAGCGTGCCCGTCTGTTGCTGGCCAAGCTGTTCAGCAAGCCAGCCAACCTGCTGGTGCTCGATGAGCCGACCAACGACCTGGACGTTGAGACCCTGGAGCTGCTTGAAGAGGTCTTGCTGACCTTCAAGGGCACCGTGCTGATGGTCAGTCACGACCGGGCATTCCTCGACAACGTGGTGACCAGCACCCTGGTATTCCAGGGCGAAGGCAAGGTCCGTGAATACGTCGGTGGTTATCAGGACTGGTTGCGTCAGGGCGGCTCGCCGCGCCTGTTGGGTGTTACCGAGAGCAAATCCGGTAAGGCCGACCTGACTTCGGCAGTGGTCACCGCAGCACCGGCTCCGGCCGCCGCTGCACCTGCACCGGCAGCGAAAAAGAAGCTGAGCTACAAGCTGCAGCGCGAGCTGGAAGCCTTGCCAGGCGATATCGATGCGAAAGAGCAGGCAATTGCCGCCGTTGAAGCCGAAATGGCTGATGCGGGCTTCTATCAGCTGCCAGCCGCCAAAACGGCTGAAGTCATCGCCCGGCTTGAGAAGTTGCAAGCCGAGCTTGAGCAGCTGGTTGAGCGTTGGGCCGAGCTGGATGCCTGATTGAGCACCTGCTGAACTGAAAAAGCCCGGCCCTTTGAACAAGGGGGCCGGGCTTTTTTACTGTTGCGGGAGGCTTAATCAGGTTTTTTCAGGCTGACCGCCAGCACATCGCACGGAGCACCATGCAGCACATCGTTGGCAGTGGAACCCAGCAGCAGTGCCAGGCCGTGACGGCCATGGCTGCCGACCACGATCAGGTCGCAGTTTTCGGCTTTCGCGAAGCCATGGATTTCCTGGCGCGGCTGGCCATAGGCGAGTTTGCAGTTGTCTTTGGACAGTTGCGGGTAGATATCGATCAGGCGTTCAAGGCGTTCCTTGGCCTGATCAAACTGTTGTTGTTGCAGTTGCGACAGGTCCATCGGAACATCGCCGCCAAAGGCCATGGCCATAGGCTCGACGATGTGGATCAGCGACAGTTTGGCACCGTTGGCCTCGGCGCTGGCGCTGGCGCGATAGATCACCGGATCGCATTCTTCGGTCAGATCGACGGCGACTAGAATGTGGGTGTAAGGCTTTGGCGTGGACATGTGCGGCGCTCCTGTAAATGGTGAATTGTTATGAGTATGGCCCTTTTTGTAGAGCCTTGGTTCAAGTCAGGGTCAACTCGTTTAGTCAGGTAATGAGAGTACAGATATGACGGTATGGATAGTGGTGTCAATCCTGGCGCTGGTTCTTAGCCCCCTGGCATGGTTGCGGCCTTCACGTAATCAGAGTGGCCGGATGGATCTGCGCATGGAGGCGCGGCGCATGGGGCTGGCCATGCAACTGGCGCCCCAGGAGTGGCCGCACTGGCTTGAGCCGGAGCCGCCGAGTTCCTGTGCGCAATACCATCGCCCGCGCCGCAGTACTAAGCCTGATGTATGGTGCTATTGGCAATCGGCTCCGGGGAAATGGCTCAATCGCTGGCAGGAAGAATGTGTGGATGAGCGCTTGCTGGCGCAGTTTAAAAAGTTGCCGGCCAACGTCTACAAAGTTGAGGCCGATGCGCAAATGATCGTGCTGGTATGGGGCGAACGAGGCGATCCTGCGGTCTTGAAGGCCATTGATCAAGTGCTCCGGGCGCTGGCGTAGCGCTTGTGGAGCGAGCTTGCCTCGCGATGCAGGCACTGCGTTTTGCTTGAAACACCGCGGTGATGCAATGGCGGGGCAAGCCCGCTCCTGCAGGGTGGTTTTGTCATCGTTGTTTTGGACAATTGACAATCGCGGGCTTTTCCCTGAAGGTGTCGACACCCAAATCAAACGGGCGTATGAATTGAGCGTTTGTCTTCCTCGACGGCGCTCACAGAACCCCGACTATCGCGTTGGCGGGTGTGCCTGGCGGCCTGGCATCAACATTGACGCAAAGGTCAGTGACAGCCAGACGCTAGCGTCCGACGTGTACTGTTCAGCTTCCATATCGTGGAGATCAGTTGATGATTTACGAAGGTAAAGCCATCACGGTTACGGCTCTTGAAAGTGGCATCGTCGAACTCAAGTTCGATCTCAAGGGTGAGTCCGTCAACAAGTTCAACCGTCTAACCCTGAACGAATTGCGTCAGGCAGTGGATGCGATCAAGGCAGATGCTTCGGTCAAGGGTGTTATCGTTTCCAGCGGCAAAGACGTGTTTATCGTCGGCGCAGACATCACCGAATTCGTCGAAAATTTCAAGTTGCCGGATGCTGAGCTGATCGCGGGTAACCTCGAAGCCAACAAAATCTTCAGTGCTTTCGAAGACCTCAATGTACCTACCGTTGCGGCCATCAATGGCATCGCGTTGGGTGGCGGTCTGGAAATGTGCCTGGCAGCGGACTTCCGCGTCATGGCCGACAGCGCCAAGATTGGCCTGCCTGAAGTAAAACTGGGCATCTACCCGGGCTTCGGCGGCACCGTACGTTTGCCGCGTCTGATCGGCGTTGATAACGCTGTTGAATGGATTGCCTCGGGTAAAGAAAACCGCGCTGAAGACGCCCTGAAAGTCGGCGCCGTTGATGCTGTTGTCACCCTGGACAAACTGGGTGCAGCTGCGCTGGACGTGATCAAGCGCGCCATCAGTGGCGAGCTGGACTACAAGGCCAAGCGCCAGCCAAAGCTTGAAAAACTCAAGCTGAACGCAATTGAACAAATGATGGCTTTCGAAACCGCCAAAGGTTTCGTCGCCGGCCAGGCCGGACCAAACTACCCGGCCCCGGTTGAAGCGATCAAGACTATCCAGAAAGCCGCGAACTTCGGTCGTGACAAGGCGCTGGAAGTTGAAGCCGCAGGTTTCGCCAAACTTGCAAAAACATCGGCTTCACAATGCCTGATCGGGTTGTTCCTCAACGACCAGGAATTGAAGAAAAAGGCCAAGGCCTACGACAAGATCGCCAAAGACGTGAAGCAGGCAGCCGTACTCGGCGCTGGCATCATGGGCGGCGGTATTGCCTATCAGTCGGCTTCCAAAGGCACGCCGATCCTGATGAAAGACATCAACGAACACGGCATCGAGCAAGGTCTGGCAGAAGCCGCCAAGCTGCTGGTAGGTCGCGTTGATAAAGGTCGCATGACCCCGGCGAAAATGGCCGAAGTGCTCAACGGTATTCGTCCGACCCTGTCTTACGGTGATTTCGGCAACGTCGACCTGGTGGTCGAAGCTGTAGTCGAGAACCCGAAGGTCAAGCAGGCCGTACTGGCTGAAGTGGAAAACCACGTCCGCGAAGACGCGATTCTGGCGTCCAACACTTCGACTATCTCCATCAGTTTGCTGGCCAAGGCCCTCAAGCGTCCGGAGAACTTTGTCGGCATGCACTTCTTCAACCCGGTGCACATGATGCCGCTGGTTGAAGTGATTCGTGGCGAGAAATCCAGCGACCTGGCTGTAGCAACCACCGTTGCCTACGCCAAGAAAATGGGTAAAAACCCGATCGTGGTCAACGACTGCCCGGGCTTCCTGGTCAACCGTGTGCTGTTCCCGTACTTCGGCGGTTTCGCCAGGCTGGTCAGCGCCGGTGTCGACTTTGTGCGCATCGACAAAGTGATGGAAAAATTCGGCTGGCCGATGGGCCCGGCGTACCTGATGGACGTGGTCGGCATCGACACCGGTCACCACGGTCGTGACGTGATGGCTGAAGGCTTCCCTGATCGCATGAAAGACGATCGCCGCTCGGCGATTGACGCTCTGTACGAAGCCAAGCGCCTGGGCCAGAAGAACGGCAAGGGCTTCTACGCCTACGAAGAAGACAAGCGCGGCAAGCAGAAGAAAGTCGTTGATTCCAGCGTACTTGAAGTGCTCAAGCCGATTGTCTACGAGCAGCGCGACGTGACTGACGAAGACATCATCAACTGGATGATGATCCCGCTGTGTCTGGAAACCGTACGCTGCCTGGAAGACGGCATCGTTGAAACTGCGGCCGAGGCCGATATGGGTCTGGTTTACGGCATTGGCTTCCCGCTGTTCCGTGGCGGCGCATTGCGCTACATCGACTCGATCGGTGTTGCACAGTTCGTGGCCCTGGCTGATCAGTACGCTGAACTGGGCGCGCTGTACCACCCGACTGCGAAGCTGCGCGAGATGGCCAAGAACGGTCAGAGCTTCTTCGGTTAAGCGCCCCATTAGAGTGAGAGTGAAATTATGAGCTTGAATCCTAGAGACGTGGTGATTGTTGACTTCGGTCGCACCCCGATGGGCCGCTCCAAGGGTGGCATGCACCGCAACACCCGTGCTGAAGACATGTCTGCGCACCTGATCAGCAAAGTGCTGGAGCGCAACAACAAGGTTGACCCGAACGAAGTGGAAGACGTGATCTGGGGCTGCGTAAACCAGACCCTGGAGCAGGGCTGGAACATCGCACGCATGGCGTCGCTGATGACCCAGATCCCACATACTTCGGCCGCGCAAACCGTGAGCCGGCTGTGCGGTTCGTCCATGAGCGCCCTGCACACTGCTGCCCAGGCGATCATGACCGGTAACGGTGACGTTTTCGTGGTCGGTGGCGTCGAGCATATGGGTCACGTGAGCATGATGCACGGCGTTGATCCTAACCCGCACATGTCGCTGTACGCGGCGAAAGCCTCGGGCATGATGGGTCTGACCGCTGAAATGCTGGGCAAGATGCATGGCATCACCCGCGAGCAGCAGGATGCCTTTGCCGTGCGTTCTCACCAGTTGGCCCACAAGGCGACCATTGAAGGCAAGTTCAAAGACGAAATCATCCCGATGCAGGGATATGACGAAAATGGCTTCCTGAAGATGTTCGACTACGACGAGACCATTCGTCCGGATACGAGCATGGAAAGCCTGGCTGCGTTGAAGCCGGCCTTCAACCCCAAGGGCGGGACAGTGACTGCGGGCACTTCGTCGCAGATTACCGATGGTGCCTCGTGCATGATCGTAATGTCGGCCCAGCGTGCGAAAGACCTGGGTCTTGAGCCGCTGGCAGTGATCCGCTCGATGGCTGTTGCCGGTGTGGATCCTGCGATCATGGGCTATGGTCCTGTACCGGCCACGCAAAAAGCATTGAAGCGCGCAGGCTTGAATATGGCCGATATCGACTTCATCGAGCTCAACGAAGCTTTCGCTGCACAGGCCCTGCCGGTGCTGAAAGATTTGAAAGTGCTCGACAAGATGAATGAGAAGGTTAACCTGCACGGCGGTGCCATCGCCCTGGGCCATCCATTTGGATGTTCGGGTGCTCGCATCTCCGGCACTTTGCTCAATGTAATGAAGCAAAATGGCGGCACTTTCGGGTTGTCCACCATGTGCATTGGTCTTGGCCAGGGCATTGCCACTGTCTTCGAACGCGTCTAAAGCGTTGCGTTGATGGAAGCCGGGGCCATGTGCCCCGGTTTTTGTTTTTTGGATGTTTTGAATTTTTTTCTTTTAGGGAGCGCAACATGTCGGTACAACTTGGGCTCTACCAACACTATAAAGGCCCGCAATATCGGGTGTTCAATGTGGCGCGCCACTCCGAGACCGAAGAGGAGGTCGTGTTTTACCAGGCCTTGCATGGTGAATTCGGCTATTGGGTGCGTCCGCTGAAAATGTTTATTGAAACGGTCGAATATGAGGGCAAAACAGTCCCCCGATTCGCTCTGGTAAAGGCTGAACCGAGTATTTTTCCCAAGCCATGAGGCGAGGTCGCGCAGAACCCTGTGCTTGACCTCACCTTGTAGCCACTATATATAGCGGTGCCGCGTCAGGCGCGAACCGCCTTTCACTTCTAGAATTCAGGAATTTTCTGATCCATGGGCAAATCGCTGGTCATTGTGGAATCCCCGGCTAAGGCCAAGACCATCAACAAGTACTTGGGTAACGAGTACGTGGTGAAGTCGAGTATCGGCCATATCCGAGACCTGCCCACCAGCGGTTCGGCTAGCGCCAGCAAAGAACCTGCTGCCAAGCGCGGCAAGGCGGCGGCTGGTGAAGTGCCGGCCCTGTCGCCAAAAGAGAAGGCTCAAAAGCAGCTGATCTCGCGCATGGGTGTCGATCCGGAACATGGCTGGAAAGCCAAGTACGAGATCCTCCCGGGCAAGGAAAAGGTCATCGAAGAGCTGCGCCGGCTCGCCAAGGATGCTGACACCATCTATCTCGCAACCGACTTGGATCGCGAGGGGGAAGCCATTGCCTGGCACCTGCGCGAAGCCATCGGTGGTGATGACAGCCGCTACAAGCGCGTGGTGTTCAACGAAATCACCAAGAAGGCGATTCAGGAAGCCTTCTCCAGGCCGGGCGAGCTGGACATCAACCGTGTCAACGCCCAGCAGGCGCGTCGTTTCCTCGACCGCGTGGTGGGTTACATGGTTTCGCCGCTGCTGTGGGCGAAAATCGCCCGTGGCCTGTCGGCCGGTCGGGTGCAGTCGGTTGCCGTGAAGCTGGTGGTTGAGCGTGAGCGTGAGATCCGTGCCTTCAACCCTGAAGAATACTGGGAAATCCACGCCGATCTGGGCACTGCCAAGGGCGCGAAAGTGCGCTTCGACGTTGCCCGTGAAAAAGGCGAAGCCTTCAAGCCGCTGAACGAAACTCAGGCCATGGCGGCGCTGGAGAAGCTAAAAGCCTCCAGCTACACCATCTCCAAGCGTGAAGACAAGCCGAGCAGCAGCAAGCCTTCTGCGCCATTCATTACTTCCACCCTGCAACAGGCTGCGAGTAACCGCCTGGGCTTCGGGGTGAAGAAAACCATGATGATGGCCCAGCGTCTGTATGAAGCCGGCTACATCACGTATATGCGTACCGACTCCACCAACCTTTCGGCTGATGCCGTGGAAATGGCGCGCACTTACATCGAGGGTGAGTTCGGTGCTGCCTACCTGCCGCCGGCCCCCAACGTATATAGCAGCAAGGAAGGCGCGCAGGAGGCTCACGAAGCCATTCGTCCTTCTGACGTAAACACCGATCCAAGCAAGCTGTCGGGCATGGAACGTGATGCTGAGCGGCTCTACGAGCTTATCTGGCGCCAGTTTGTTGCTTGCCAGATGCTGCCGGCCAAATACCTGTCGACCACCGTCAGCGTCGCTGCTGGTGACTTTGAGCTGCGTGCCAAGGGCCGCATCCTGAAGTTCGACGGCTACACCCGGGTCATGCCGCAAATTGCCAAGCCTGGCGACGACGATGTACTGCCGGACATGGCCCAGGGCGACGTGCTGAAACTGATCGAACTCGATCCGAGCCAGCACTTTACCAAGCCGCCTGCGCGTTACTCCGAAGCCAGCCTGGTAAAAGAGATGGAAAAACGCGGTATCGGTCGTCCTTCGACCTACGCCGCGATCATCGGCACCATCCAGGATCGTGGTTACGTGGCGCTGCATAACCGCCGCTTCTACTCCGAAAAAATGGGCGACATCGTTACCGAGCGTTTGTCCGAGAGCTTCTCTGACCTGATGGACTACGGCTTTACCGCCGGGATGGAAGAAAATCTCGATGATGTGGCGCACGGTGAGCGCGACTGGAAAAACGTGCTGGACGAGTTCTATGGCGACTTCAAAAAGAAACTTGAAGTAGCGGCCGCGCCGGAAGGCGGGATGCGTGCCAACCAGCCGGTAATGACCGACATCCCGTGCAAAGAGTGCGGGCGTCCGATGCAGATTCGTACCGCGTCGACCGGTGTATTCCTGGGTTGCTCGGGCTACAGCTTGCCGCCTAAAGAGCGCTGCAAGGCCACGGTAAACCTGGTGCCTGGCGACGAAATTGCTGCCGACGACGAGGGTGAGTCCGAATCGTTGGTGCTGTTGGGCAAGCACCGCTGCCCGATTTGCAGCACCGCGATGGATGCGTACCTGCTGGATGAGAAGCACAAGCTGCACATCTGCGGTAACAACCCGGATTGCACCGGCTACGAAATCGAAGAAGGCAGCTACCGCATCAAGGGCTACGAAGGGCCAAGCCTGGAGTGCGACAAGTGCGGCAGCGAGATGCAGCTCAAGACCGGTCGTTTCGGCAAGTTCTTCGGTTGCACCAACGCCGAATGCAAAAACACCCGCAAACTGCTGAAAAGTGGTGAAGCTGCGCCGCCGAAAATGGACCCGGTAAAAATGCCGGAGCTCAAGTGCGAGAAGGTCAACGACACGTATATTTTGCGTGACGGTGCTTCGGGGTTGTTCCTGGCGGCCAGCCAGTTCCCGAAAAACCGCGAGACCCGTGCGCCGCTGGTGATTGAAATCGTGCCGCACAAGGACGAGATCGATCCCAAGTACCACTTCCTGTGTGAAGCGCCGAAGAAGGACCCGGATGGTCGTCCAGCGGTGATTCGCTACAGCCGCAAAACCAAGGAGCAGTACGTGCAGACTGAAGTTGAAGGCAAGCCGACAGGCTGGCGTGCCTTCTACGACGGCAAAAGCTGGAAGGTTGAAGACAAGCGTAAAGAGAAAGACGCTTGATTTAGCGTGACGGCTTAACAAAAAACCGCGCAAGGGCTGCATGTCTTGCGCGGTTTTTTTGTGATTGTCCTGTACGGGCCTGTGGCAACTGCAACACAAGCGCAGGATTGGCGCTTGCTCCCGTAGCCCCTGATCCCTGAGACTGCTCAGTCTGCACTTATCCAATTCGCTGTGGAGCGCGCCCGCATGGCTCATGAACTCTATACCCGCACCAATCAGAAAATTTACTTCGCCGGTCTGGCCCTGGATGCCATGAACAAGGCCGGCGAAGGTCGGGCCATGAATGCTCAGGCGCTGGTACAGGCCGAACGCGAATCAGCGGTGTTCCATTTGTATGGTGCGTTGCTCGGGCTGTGCCATGAAATCGCGGGTTTCTACCGTCTGCCTCAGGCCGGCGCGCCCAGGGTTGAACTGTTGCTCACTCAGGAGGTGCTGGAGGCAATAGCCATCCCCGAACTGGCAGAAATGGTCGAGCTGGCGCGTGCGCCGCAAACCTGGCTGGCCCAATTGATCGCCGCCCATGGGGCGTTGTACCAGCCGTTGCAGGCTCCGAAAAAGGTCAAGGCAGATGTCTTCCAGCCCTTGATCGTAGCGGTCAGTCTGGAGGACGAGACACCCGGGGAGTTAGGCCGGGAAACCCTGGAAGAGTGGCGCCAGAACTTGAAATCCCTGGCTGTCCGCTTTCGCGACGGGCTCAATGAGTGCTGATGGTCGAAGGCAAAACTGTACAGTCATTCATCAGTCTGTAATGAAACCAGCACAGTTCCTGGCAAATTCCCAGTGGATGACTGATATAATCCCGCGCTTTCGTGGAGAACAAACTTTTATGCCAACGTCCTTTCTTGAAATTGTCGAATTGCCAGACGGCCGTATCGAGTTGCGTCGGGCTGAAGACGAGGGGTCTTTGGTGACGCTGAACTTCTCTGAAGATGCCAAGGCTTTTCTTCAGGGTCAGCACGTAGAGGTGGCCAAGGCCATGCTTAGCGTAGGTGTGCAGATGGCGGGCCGACTGGCCGAAGGCGAACTCGAAAAGGATGACGGACCGCGTATTCTTCATTAAGACGCGATCCATGCCCCAGGCGTGTCACGGACCGGCTTTTGTATTCAGCAAAAGCCCTGTGACAACGTCCGCTGTTTAGCCCAGACGAATATTCAAACTTTGCCCGTGACCGGTGCGTGCTGCGCCAATCAGCTGTTGGCGGGCTGCGGCATTCAGTGGATTGATCCAGCTGACCACCGTGTGGCTTCGGCCCAGGCGCAGAGCTTCGCAGGTGAGTTGCAGCGTGCTTTTATTGCCGTTGGGCTGCAGCAGCAAAATACGTTCACGGTTGAGGCCGGCATCCCGTAGCCAGCTTTGAGTCAGGCTGGCGGGTGGCGCTATCAGTGTCAGCCAGCGGTCGTCCGGTTGTTCGCTCAGTTCGCGCAGCATGGGCGCAAGCAGGTTCAGGCAGTTTCCGGCAGCACCGCGCAGCGACAGTTCACTGAATGCTTCGGGTTCGACGCTCCAGGGTGAATCGAGCACGTCTTTGATCGCGGGGGTCATTGGTTTTGCCATGAACGCCTCGAAAAGATTGAGTTGTGCTGGCAGCGGTGTGTGTGGGAACTGCATGAAGCCTCCTTTAGCGGCGAATGACGCCGACACTCAAGCCTTCAATGACCAGTTCCTGGTCCTTGAGGTTGACTTCAATCGGGGCGAAGTCAGGGTTCTCGGCGATCAGCCAGACCTTGTTACCTTCACGCTTGAAGCGCTTTACCGTCACTTCGTCGTCGATGCGGGCCACGACAATCTGGCCGTTACGGGCTTCGCGACAGGTATGAACGGCAAGCAGGTCGCCATCAAAGATGCCGACGTCCTTCATGCTCATGCCTTGTACCCGCAGCAAATAGTCAGCGCGCGGATGGAAGAAGGTCGGGTTGATATTGCATGACTCTTCGACGTGCTCCTGCGCCAGGATCGGGGCGCCGGCAGCAACCCGGCCGATGATGGGCAGGGTGGATTCGTCGGACTTGGCTTCGAAACCGGGGATGCGAATGCCCCGCGATGCTCCCGGAGTCATCTCGATGGCACCCTTGCGGGCAAGGGCCTTGAGGTGTTCTTCGGCGGCGTTCGGCGACTTGAAGCCCAGCTCCTGTGCGATCTCGGCACGGGTGGGCGGGTATCCGTTGTCATCCAGGCATCGCTTGATGAAGGCCAGGATCTCAGCTTGGCGTGGCGTCAGTTTTAGCATGTTGATCGCTCTGTCTTTTTATACAGTGACTGGGATTATATACAGTGATAGCTGATTGGCAATCACCCATTTTCAGGAGTCCGCCGGACGGTCGCCTGTCAGGCTGCGCACTTTATCAGCTGCGACCCGGCGGGCCGAGGCTGTGGTTAAATGCGAAACCGCCCGGTCGCAATGTGAATACGTCACCTTGACTTTTTACAAGCTGAAACGTATGTTTCAAACAACTGTTTAAATGTTTGTCAGGCGGAGTAGCCATGGCCCAGTCGGAAACCGTTGAACGTATCCTTGATGCTGCCGAGCAGCTGTTCGCGGAAAAAGGGTTTGCCGAAACCTCATTGCGGCTGATTACCAGCAAGGCCGGGGTTAATCTTGCGGCTGTCAATTACCATTTCGGTTCAAAAAAAGCGCTGATCCAGGCAGTTTTTTCGCGGTTTCTGGGGCCTTTTTGCGCCAACCTCGATCGAGAACTGGAGCGCCGTCAGGCCAGGCCGGAGAATCGACCCACCCTTGAAGAACTGCTGGAAATGCTGGTGGAGCAGGCGCTGGTAATCCAGCCCCGCAGCGGCAATGACCTGTCTATCTTCATGCGCTTGCTGGGGCTGGCATTCAGTCAGAGCCAGGGGCATTTGCGGCGCTACCTTGAAGACATGTATGGCAAGGTTTTCCGCCGCTACATGTTGCTGGTCAATGAGGCCGCCCCGCAAATCCCCCCGATCGAACTGTTCTGGCGTGTGCATTTCATGCTCGGCGCGGCGGCTTTCAGTATGTCCGGAATCAAGGCATTGCGCGCCATTGCCGAAACCGACTTCGGGGTAAACACCTCGATCGAACAGGTGATGCGTCTGATGGTGCCTTTCCTCGCCGCAGGCATGCGTGCTGAAAGCGGCGTGGTTGATCCGGCAATGGCCGCCGCACAGCTTCGTCCCCGCAGCAAAACCCCGCAGGTCAGCGTCAAGGTTTGACCTGCTGCGGGTGGGCGTGGCAGCTGAGTTCCGCTAAGCTAGCTGCCATGTTCGTTCCTGATCCATTTCCTGTTGCCGACTCGTTGCTGTCTCATTCAGGTGAGGCCCGTAGCCCTGTGTCCGCTATTTTTTATTCAAAGGATTATCCATGAGTTCTGCCCTGCAAGGCTCCTTGATGGTGGACGTCGCCGGTACCTGGCTGACGGCCGAAGATCGGCAATTGTTGCGCCAGCCTGAAGTGGGCGGGTTGATCATTTTTGCCCGTAACATCGAGCACCCGCGCCAGGTGCGTGAGCTCAGTGCGTCGATTCGCGCCATTCGTCCTGACTTGCTGCTGGCGGTCGACCAGGAAGGCGGGCGGGTTCAGCGTCTGCGTCAGGGCTTCGTGCGTCTGCCGGCCATGCGCGCAATTGCCGATAACCCCAATGCCGAGTACCTGGCCGAACAGTGTGGCTGGATCATGGCCACCGAAGTGCTGGCTGTCGGGCTGGACCTGAGCTTCGCCCCGGTACTGGATCTGGATTACCAGCGCAGCGCTGTGGTCGGTAGTCGTTCATTTGAGGGTGACCCGCAGCGTGCTGCGGTGTTGGCCGGGGCGTTCATTCGCGGGATGAATGATGCGGGCATGGCTGCAACCGGCAAGCATTTCCCCGGTCACGGCTGGGCCGAGGCCGATTCCCATGTAGCGATTCCCGTAGACGAACGCAGTCTTGAGCAGATCCGCAGCCATGACCTGGTGCCATTTGCCCTGTTGAGCAAGCACCTGGCGGCAGTCATGCCGGCCCATGTGATCTATCCGCAAGTGGACAGCCAGCCAGCCGGATTTTCCCGTCGCTGGTTGCAGGATATTTTGCGCGGCGAGCTTGAGTTTGACGGCGTGATCTTCAGTGACGATCTGTCGATGGCCGGCGCCCATGTGGTCGGCGATGCTGCCAGCCGTATCGAAGCGGCGCTGTCGGCCGGTTGCGACATGGGCCTGGTGTGCAACGACCGGGCAGCGGCCGAGCTGGCACTCAGTGCAGCGCAGCGTCTGAAGGTGACCCCTTCACCGCGGATTGCCCGCATGCGTGGCCAGGCATGGGCCAGCACCGACTATCGCGAGAGCCCGCGCTGGCTGGTGGCGATGGGTGCGCTTAGAGATGCCCAGCTGATTGATTGAAGGGCCAATGCAATAAAACTGCAGGAGCGTCGACCGGCTGCTCCTGCAGCATTCACGTTGTTTCAGCGCTTTTCGATTTTCGGCGGCAACGGTGCAAACAGCGCATCGATGTCGTCGTCCTGCAGTTTCCAGTCTCCGGCTATGCGGCCATCCAGAACCCCTGCGGCCAAATCCGATTTTTCCTGCTGCAAGTGCTGGATTTTCTCCTCCACGGTGCCGCGGGCAATCATCTTGTACACAAACACCGGTTTTTCCTGGCCGATGCGGTAGGCGCGGTCGGTCGCCTGGTTTTCCGCCGCCGGGTTCCACCACGGGTCGTAGTGGATCACGGTGTCAGCCTCGGTCAGGTTCAAGCCCACGCCGCCAGCCTTCAGGCTGATCAGAAAGATTTGCAGGGTGCCGCTCTGGAAGTCCTTCACCGGTGCGCGACGGTCACGGGTTTGCCCGGTGAGGATGGCGTAGCGCACCTTGCGTTTCTGCAGTTCGGCTTCGATCAGCCCGAGCATCGAAGTGAACTGCGAAAACAGCAGGATGCGCCGGCCTTCGGCGAACAGTTCTTCAAGCATCAGCATCAGGCTGTCGAGCTTGCCGGAGGTGCTGCCTTTTTTCGGCGGGGTGTCACTGATCAGTCGCAGGTCGCAGCACACCTGACGCAGTTTGAGCAGAGCTTCAAGAATGATGATCTGGCTGCGACCCACACCTTTGCGGGTGATTTCGTCGCGGACCTTTTTGTCCATGGCCAGGCGCATGGTCTCGTACACATCGCGCTGGGCTTCGTTGAGATCCACCCAGTGGATGATCTCGGTCTTGGGCGGCAGTTCGGTCGCCACCTGCTCCTTGGTGCGGCGCAACAGAAAAGGCTTGATCCGTGCATTGAGGTGCTGCAAACGCTCGTCGCTGCCCTGGCGCTCGATGGGCACCCGGTAATCGCGGTTGAAGGTTTTGACATCGCCCAGCCAGCCGGGCAGCAAGAAGTGGAACAGTGACCACAGCTCGCCCAGGTGGTTCTCCAGCGGTGTGCCGCTCAGGCACAGGCGTTGACGTGCATTCAGTTCGCAGGCCGCCTGTGAGGCCTTGCTGCCGGGATTCTTGATGTACTGCGCCTCGTCCAGCACCAGTACATGCAGCGGCAGTTTTGCCAGCTGTTCAATGTCTTTGGGCAGCAGCGCATAGGTGGTCAGGATCACGTCATAGTCGTTGAGGTGCTCAAAGTGCTTTTTACGCGTCGCGCCATACAGCGCCAGCACCTTGAGCTGCGGGGTGAAATGCGCCGCCTCGTCGAGCCAGTTGGGGATCAGGCTGGTGGGCATGACCACCATGGCCGGGCGATCCAGGCGCCCGGCATTTTTCTCGCAGAGGATATGCGCCAGGGTTTGCAGGGTTTTACCCAGCCCCATGTCATCGGCAAGAATCCCCCCGACCTCCAGTTGACGCAGTGACTGCATCCAGCTCAGGCCTTCCAGCTGGTAGGGGCGCAGGTTGGCGTTGAGGCCCTCGGGAGCTTCGACGCTGAAGTCCTTGATATCCCGCAGGCGCTGGGCAAAGCCGCGGATGTGCTCGCCGCCTTCCCAGCGCAGGGGCAATGCATCCAGGGCGTTAAGCCGCGGTGCGTCGGCACTTTTGATCCGCAGGCTGGTGGCGCCCGGCTCTCCCAGATAAAACTCGTCCAGGGTCGCCAGCACCGGTTTCAGGCGGCCATAGGGCAGAGCCACTTGCAGCGGGCCGTGGCCACTGTTGGGAGTGGTGGGGATGTTCACCAGAATCAGTTCGTCGTCCCGGCGCCTGGCCAGTTTTTCCGGGCTCAGCAGATCGGTATGGGAGCGCATCAGGTTCAACAGGATCGGCAGCAAACTCAGGCGCTGGCCGTTGACGATGATCCCCAGTTCCAGGTCGAACCAGTCGTGCTCCGGGGCCTCGTCGACGTTGGCGTACCAGTCTTGCACCGGGCTCAGGTCAAAACCGAAGTCTTCATCGATCTGCAGTTCCCAGCCCTGTTCGCGCAGGCCGGGCATTTGATTGAGGGTGAAGTTGAGCCAGGCACTGTCGTTGACCATTTCAAACAGCTCGCCGGCGCTTTCAGGCAGCGCCTTGCTCTGGCGGGTAGCGATTTTGAAACCCAGGGTGCGCAGTTGCTCGCGAAAGGCGTTTTCCGCCTCCGGCTGGCGTTTGATGCGCAGGGTCTGGTGTTCCTGGCGAATCAGGATGTCGGCGTTTTTTTGCCCGCTGGCGTATTGCTCGAGGTAATTGAACGACAGCGCGGCGCGGTGCTGGATATAACGCTGCATCTTGCCGTTGCGCGGTTCAAAGGCGCTGAACTCGGCACTGGCCAGCCATAGGCGCGGCACCGGTTGCACGTCATCGATCAGCACTTCGGGCAGGTTGGCAGGGCGACGCGAGTCGAGTACGGCCTGGAGTTTTTCCAGAAGCTCGGCGTCCTGGGCGGCGGCAGGGTAGTTCAAGGTTTCTTCAATCTTCAGTAATACGGCAGCAGTGTGCTTGCAATTGGCCCGCACCGGGCAGGTGCAGTTGGCGCTCACCAGCAGCAATGTGCCTTTGGCCGAGTCGCGCAATTCAATGGTCTGGCGGTAGGTGTTTTCGCCCGAACCCTGACAGCTGGCAGTAATCAGGCTGTCACCGATCTGCACAATCCTGACGCGGTTTTGCCTGGCGTAGCTGCGGCCACGTTCCAGGCTTTGCTCTTTGAAGCGACTGACCCAGGTCGGTGCGAGCGGCTTGGTCAGTTGCGGGGTCAGGCTCACGGACATGGGTACTTCATTCAGGGCGACTTCGGTGTCAGGCGCTCAAACAGCGCCTCAATAGTGTTGAAGCGTTCTTCGGCACGTTCCATCGGCACCATGAACTTGAACACGGTGGCGCCTTCGAATTTGTAACGGTTGGGCTGGCCTTGAATCAGCTTGATCAACACCAGCGGGTCAACCGGGGTGTCCGCGGCAAACTCGATGCGTCCGCCCTGGGGGCCGGCATCGACCTTTTTGATCCCCAGTTGTTCGGCCTGCAACTTGAGCAGGGTAATGCGCACCAGATTTTTGCTTGGCTCGGGCAGCAGGCCAAAGCGGTCGATCATCTCGACCTGCAAATCCTTGAGACCGTCTTCGTCGCTGGCATTGGCAATGCGTTTGTAGAGGATCAGCCGGGTGTGCACATCCGGGAGATAGGCTTCAGGAATCAGCGCCGGTACCCGCAGGTTGATTTCCGGCCCGCCGCCCAGGGGCTGGTCGAGGTTGGGCTGTTCGCCCTTGCGGATCGACTTCACCGCGCGCTCGAGCATTTCCATGTACAGGGTAAAGCCGACGGCCTGGATCTGGCCGCTTTGGCCGTCACCGAGCAGTTCGCCCGCACCACGGATTTCCAGGTCATTGGTGGCCAGCACAAAGCCGGCCCCCAAGTCCTGGGTATTGGCGATGGCTTCCAGACGCTTTTGCGCGTCGCCGGTAATTTGCTGGCGCGGGGGTGTCAGCAGGTAGGCGTAAGCCTGGTGGTGACTGCGTCCAACCCGGCCGCGCAACTGGTGCAACTGAGCCAGGCCGAACTTGTCGGCGCGCTCGATGATGATGGTGTTGGCGCTCGGCACGTCGATGCCGGTCTCGATGATGGTCGAGGCGATCAGCACGTTGAAACGTTTGTGATAGAAGTCGCTCATCACCTGTTCGAGTTCGCGCTCGCGCATTTGCCCGTGGCCGATACCGATCCGTGCTTCTGGCACCAGCTCTGCCAGTTCCGCGGCGCATTTCTCGATGGTTTTGACATCGTTGTGCAGGTAGTAAACCTGGCCGCCGCGTAACAGTTCACGCAACAACGCCTCTTTGACGGTGCTGTTGTTCTGCTCCATGACAAAGGTGCGCACCGACAGGCGGCGGGCAGGCGGGGTGGCAATGATCGACAGGTCGCGCATGCCGGACACGGCCATGTTCAAGGTGCGCGGGATTGGCGTTGCGGTGAGGGTCAGAATGTCGACCTCGCTGCGCAGGGCCTTGAGCTGTTCTTTCTGACGTACCCCGAAGCGGTGCTCTTCGTCGATGATCACCAGGCCGAGGTTTTTGATTTTGACGTCGTCCTGCAGCAGCTTGTGGGTGCCGATCACGATGTCGATCTTGCCTTCGGCCAGCTGGGCCACGGCGGCGTTGATTTCTTTGGCCGATTTGAAGCGGCTCATTACCTCTACCGTTACCGGCCAGTCGGCGAAACGGTCGCGGAAGCTGTTGTAGTGCTGCTGGGCGAGCAGGGTGGTGGGCACCAGAATCGCCACCTGACGGCCGCCATGCACGGCAATGAAGGCGGCGCGCATGGCCACTTCGGTTTTGCCGAAGCCCACATCGCCACACACCAGCCGGTCCATTGGCTTGGGCGACAACATGTCGGCGCGCACGGCTTCGATGGTGGTTTGCTGGTCCGGGGTTTCTTCGAACGGGAAGCCGGCGCTGAAAGTTGCGTAATCGGCCTTCGGATCGGCAAACGCATGGCCTTCACGGGCAGCCCGGCGGGCATAGATGTCCAGCAGCTCGGCTGCCACGTCACGGACCTGTTCGGCGGCTTTGCGCTTGGCTTTTTGCCAGGTTTCCGAGCCCAGACGATGCAGCGGTGCCAGTTCATCGTCGCTGCCGGTGTAGCGGGCGATCAGGTGCAGGTTGGCCACGGGCACGTAGAGCTTGGCGCCCTCGGCGTATTCCAGGGTCAGAAACTCGGCCACCTGATTGTCGACTTCCAGCGTCGCCAGCCCTTGATAGCGGCCGACCCCGTGGTCGATATGTACCACCGGTGCGCCTTCGCGCAGTTCGGTGAGGTTTTTGATCACTGCATCGTTGTTGGCGTCGGCGCGTTTTTCGCGACGGCGACGCTGCATCACCCGTTGCCCGAACAATGGGCTTTCGGCGATCAGGGCCAGGGCCGGGTCGTCCAGCAGCAGGCCTTCATCCAGCGGCGCAATGGTAATGGCCAGGCGGTGTTTGCTGGCGACGAAGTCGGGCCAGTTTTCGACGTTTTTCGGGCGAAGTTTCAGACGTTCCAGCAGTTCGAGCAGCACTTCGCGGCGACCGGCAGATTCGGCGGTAAACAGCACGCGGCCATCAAACTGCTCTAGAAAGCCGGACAATGCCGCCAGTGGCTGATTGGCCTTGGCTTCTATCGCCAGATTCGGCAACGGCCGGGCCGGGAAGCGCTCGCGGCTGCTGCCAGTATCTACGTCGTCCTGGCTGGCGACTACCCGTGGCCAGTTTTTCAGCCGGGCGAAGCAGTCGTCCACCGGCAGGAACAGCTCGGCAGGGGGCAGCAACGGGCGGGACGGGTCGATGCGGCGTTCTTCGTAGCGGTTGCGCACGTCAGACCAGAAATTCTCCGCGGCCTGCTCGATACCGGGCAGCGAGAACACTTGCGTATCCCCCGGCAAGTAGTCGAACAGGGTCGAGGTTTCATCGAAAAACAGCGGCAGGTAGTACTCGATACCGGCCGGGGTGATCCCGCTGCTCAGGTCCTGAAAGATCGGGCAACGGCGGAAATCCACATCGAAGCGTTCGCGAAAGCGCGCCTTGAACCGGGTTACAGCATCTTTTTGCAGCGGAAACTCCCGGGCCGGCAGCAAGCGTACCGATTCGACCTTGTCGATGGAGCGCTGGGTTTCCGGATCAAAAGTGCGCAGGGTTTCGATTTCGTCGTCGAACAGATCAATCCGGTAGGGCAGTTTGCTGCCCATCGGGAACAGGTCGATCAAGGCACCACGTACCGCGAACTCGCCGTGTTCGTACACCGTGTCGACGCAGCGATAACCGCTGGCCTCAAGCCGGGTGCGCATTTGCTCGACGTCCAGCTTCTGGCCGATATCCAGCACCAGGCTGCTACCCAGCAAAAACCGGGTCGGAGCCAGGCGATGTAGGGCGGTGGTGATAGGCACTACCAAAACGCCATGACTCAGTTCCGGCAGCCGGTACAGGCTGGCGATGCGCTGGGAAATGATGTCCTGGTGCGGCGAGAACAGATCGTAGGGCAGGGTTTCCCAGTCGGGAAAATGCAGCACCGGCAACTCGGGCGCGAAAAACCTCAATTCCTGCTCCAGGCGTTCGGCGCTTTGGCTGTCGGCAGTCAGGAGCAGGGTGAAGCGCTGGGCGGCGCTGGCAGCTTCGGCGATTGCGAGGCTCAGGGCGGCACCGGGCAGATTGCCCCAGTGCTGTTTACCTGCCGTAGCAGGGAGTTTCGGTAGACGCAGGACGGGCACGGAAGGTTGAGCTCCAAGCGTTGCGACAAAGTCGGCAATTGTAACGGGCCAAGGGGCTGGCTGTCAGTTGCAGTCTTTAAAGGGGGGGTGAATTCTGTACGTGATACCGGACATGGGGCTGTCGCGGGGGAGGATCAAGGGCTGAAAACCCATGAAAACCAGGGTGTTATAAATTTTTTTACCTTTATTTGCTGGGGCTTAAACGTTTCAGTTCGGGCGTGTGACAGGCGTGCATTGCCCAGGCAGGGGCGCAACTGCATAATGTAGCCCCTTTTTTCAGCCCCTACATGTGGAAGGTTCCCGTGACTCAGAAGCCCGACCAGTGTCTTGGTGAATGGATCGACCGTGAAGCACTCGCAGAAGCGATGATCCCGCTAATCGGTCAGCTCTACCGCAATAACAATGTGGTGAGTTCGATCTATGGCCGCAGCCTGATCAACCGTTCAGTCATCGCGATTCTCAAAGCTCATCGCTTTGCCCGTCATCGCCAGTCCGATGACAGCGAATTGTCCGTACACGAAACTTTCCCTCTGCTTAAAGCAATGAGCGAGCTCAAGCTCGGTGCTGCTTCGGTAGACCTGGGCAAGCTGGCCGTTAAATTCAAGGCCGAAGCCAATGGCCGTACTGCCGAGCAGTTCGTGCGCGAAGAACTGGCCGATGTAGTGGGTCAGCAAAATGCTTCTGCCCGTAAAGGCACTGACGTTGTGCTGTACGGCTTCGGTCGTATCGGCCGTCTGCTGGCGCGCATCCTGATCGAAAAAACCGGTGGTGGCGACGGTCTGCGTCTGCGTGCCATCGTTGTGCGCAAAGGCGCCGAAAACGATCTGGTCAAGCGTGCAAGCTTGCTGCGTCGTGACTCGGTACATGGTCCGTTCGATGGCACCATCGTTATTGATGAAGTCAACAACACCATCACCGCCAACGGCAACCTGATCCAGGTGATCTACGCGAAGAACCCGACTGAAGTGGACTACACCCAGTACGGCATTCAGAACGCATTGCTGGTGGACAACACCGGTGTATGGCGTGACGCCGAAGGCCTTGGCCAGCACCTGGCTTGCCCTGGCATTGACCGTGTGGTGTTGACCGCGCCGGGCAAAGGCAAGCTGAAAAACATCGTTCACGGTATCAACCACGGCGAAATCACCGCAGACGACAAGATCGTTTCGGCGGCATCCTGCACCACCAACGCCATCGTGCCGGTGCTCAAGGCTGTCAACGACAAGTTCGGCATCGTCAACGGTCACGTTGAAACGGTTCACTCGTACACCAACGACCAGAACCTGATCGACAACTTCCACAAGGGCGACCGCCGTGGCCGTAGTGCCGCGCTGAACATGGTTATCACCGAAACCGGCGCTGCCACCGCTGCTGCCAAGGCTCTGCCCGAGCTGGCCGGCAAGCTGACCGGTAACGCGATCCGCGTTCCGACGCCAAACGTTTCGATGGCCATCCTCAACCTGAACCTTGAGAAGCCGGCTACCCGTGAAGAAATGAACGAGTACCTGCGCTACATGGCGCTGCACTCCGATCTGCACAAGCAAATCGACTACGTGAACTCCCAGGAAGTGGTTTCCACTGACTTCGTAGGTTCGCGTCACGCCGGTGTGGTCGATGCTGAAGCGACTATCTGCAATGACAACCGCGTTGTTCTGTACGTGTGGTACGACAACGAATTCGGTTACAGCTGCCAGGTAGTTCGCGTGATGGAAGACATGGCCGGGGTCAACCCGCCAGCGTTCCCGCGCTAAGCAACCGCCGCAACTGAAAACGCCCCGACTGGTTCGGGGCGTTTTTGTGTGCGCTGTAAAATTGTCAAAAACATCGCGAGGCGAGCTCGCTCCTACATGGTTTTAGCTGTTAGCCGGGATTGTGGCTTGAGCGGTGCGCAGTTCGTGTTTATTGCCGCGAAACAGCACTACGGTGGCAATCAGGCCCGGTGCAGTCGCCAGGCCAGTAGGAGCGAGCTTGTCTCGCGATCTTTTAGAAGATCAAAACATCGCGAGGCGAGCTCGCTCCCACATGGTTTTAGCTGTTAGCCGGGATTGCGGCTTGAGCGGTACGCAGTTCGTGTTTATTGCCGCGAAACAGCACTACGGTGGCAATCAGGCCCGGTGCAGTCGCCAGGCTAGTAGGAGCGAGCTTGTCTCGCGATCTTTTAGAAGATCAAAACATCGCGAGGCGAGCTCGCTCCTACATGGTTTTAGCTGTTAGCCGGGATTGCGGCTTGAGCGGTACGCAGTTCGTGTTTATTGCCACGGAACAGCACTACGGTGGCAATCAGGCCCAGTACCGCTGCGCCCGTCAGCCACAGGCCCGGTGCCGCCTTGTTGTCCAGTACGTGGATCAGGTAGGTGCAAGCCGCCGGAGTAAAGCCGCCAAAGGTCGCAGTGGCCAGGCTATAAGCCAGGGAGAAGCCTGTGGTGCGCACCTCGACCGGCATGATTTCGGTAAGGGCCACCACCATGGCGCCGTTGTACGAGCCATACAGGAACGACAACCACAGCTCGACGATCAGCAGATGGCTGAAGCTCGGGTTGGCCACCAGCCAGGACAGAGCCGGATAAGCAGTCAGGATCGCCAGGAGGGTCGCGCCCAGCAGCAGCGGTTTACGTCCTACCTTGTCGGACAGTGCGCCCATCACCGGCAGCCAGAAGAAGTTCGACAGGCCAATGCACACCGTCACCAGCAGGGCATCGAAATCCGACAGGTGCAGTTCTGACTTGCCGAAGGTCGGGGTGTAGGCGGTGATCAGGTAGAACGACACGGTGGTCATCACCACCAGGGCCATGCCGCCCAGCACCAGTCCGAAGTTCTGACCGATGGAACGAACTATTTCACGCAGGGTAGGGTGATGCGTTCGGGCTTCGAACTCAGGGGTTTCTTCCATCGATTTACGGATGACAAAGATCACCGGCACGATCATGCAGCCGATCAGGAATGGGATGCGCCAGCCCCAGTCACCCATGTCTTCCGGGCTCAGCCAGTGGTTGAGGCCAACCCCGAGCAGGCCGGCGAACACCACTGCCGCTTGCTGGCTAGCCGATTGCCAGCTAACGAAGAAGCCTTTGCGACCCGGAGTGGCGATTTCCGCCAGGTATACCGAAACGCCGCCCAGTTCCACGCCCGCTGAAAAACCTTGCAGCAAGCGCCCCAGCAACACCAGTAACGGGGCTGCGACACCCAGGGTGGCATAACCCGGCACACAGGCAATCAGCACTGTGCCCATGGCCATCAGGGCGAGGGTAATGATCAGGCCTTTGCGCCGACCGTGACGGTCGATGTAGGCGCCGAGAAAGATTGCACCCAGCGGGCGCATCAGGAAGCCTGCGCCAAAAGTAGCCAGGGCAAGCATTAATGAAGCGAAGGCGCTGTCGGACGGAAAGAAGGTTTTGGCAATGGCCGTGGCGTAGAAGCCAAAGACCATGAAGTCGAACATCTCGAGAAAGTTACCGCTGACAACGCGAAAAATCGCCTTGCCTTTGCCCGTACTGGAGCCCATCAGAAATCACCCGCTGTTATCTGTTTTATGCGTAATCCATGTTTTTTACTCGTCCACACTGCAAGATCAAGGCTTGTGCCGTTGTGCAAAACAGTTTTGTAACGATATGTGTATCCGTTGCTGTAGGCAACTGCAGTTGCAACTACAGGATGGCTCAGGGGGTATGCGCCAGCAGGGTCTGGCGCAGCTTTTCAGGAAGTCCGTCCGGGCCGAGCCAGATGCCGAGATAGGCCTTGGCCAGCTCCGGGTCAGGGCTGTTGAAGATGACTTTGCCATTGCGTTCAAGGTTCAGGCCGCGTTGCGGGTCATAGTCCAGGGCGTAGCGATCGCCCCGTTTGATATGGCCAAAGCTGGCCTGCAGTTGTTTCAGCGGTTGTTCCAGGCGGGCGAGGGTGGCGGCCGGCTGCTGGCGTTTGAGAATGGCTGCAGAAGCCCGTGTTACATCGCTGTGATCGAGGTCGCGCAGATAGAACAGTTCCAGGCGCATGGCGCGCTGTTCATCGAACGCTTGTTGCGGGGTGAGGCCGGGCCGGGTGAACAGTGCTGCGGCATAGATGTCGGCCCACAGATACGTCAGTACGATCTGGCCCCTGCGCTCCATGGGCTGCGAGCCTCCCTGCCACTGTGCGGCAAAGCCGGCTTGTTTGAGCTGCGCGGATTCATCGGCGAGGGCTGCGGCGCTAAAAGTCAGCACCAGGGCGATCAACAGCTGGCGCATGGACGCAATCCTGATCGATGGGTGGTTAAAGGTTATGCCAGTTTTGTGAAAGCATGACGAAGATCTGTGCAGGAGCGAGCTTGCTCGCGAGCATTTGATCTTGAAGAGCCCGCGAGCAGGCTAGCTCTTGCAGGGGGGGGCGCGCGTCTGAACGATGCGCCGCGGACAAAAATAGTTTTCGACCAGACCAAGGGTTAATGTTCGTGGCCTTCAGGCTTCTATAGACTGTGCCCCACGTTTTGATCCTTCATGCCGCTGGCCGCGACATGATTTAGCCGCAGGTGCCCAAATGGGGGCCGCGGCCTGTTCTGAGGAGTACGCATGGCTGTCTACAACTACGACGTAGTGGTACTGGGTTCCGGCCCGGCGGGAGAAGGTGCGGCAATGAACGCCGCAAAAGCGGGACGCAAAGTGGCGATGGTCGATAGCCGGCGCCAGGTGGGCGGCAACTGCACGCACTTGGGCACTATCCCTTCCAAAGCCTTGCGTCACTCGGTTCGCCAGATCATGCAGTTCAACACCAACCCGATGTTCCGGGCCATTGGTGAGCCGCGCTGGTTCTCGTTTCCGGACGTACTGAAAAGCGCCGAAAAAGTCATCTCCAAACAAGTGGCATCGCGTACCGGCTTCTATGCGCGCAATCGCGTAGACCTGTTCTTCGGTACCGGCAGCTTCACCGATGAGCAAACCATTGAAGTGGTGTGCAGCAACGGTGTCGTCGAAACCCTGATGGCCAAGCAAATCATCATCGCCACCGGCTCGCGTCCGTATCGCCCGGCCGATATCGATTTCTCTCACTCGCGTATCTACGATAGCGACACCATCCTCAGCCTGGGACATACCCCGCGTAAGCTGATTGTTTACGGCGCCGGGGTGATCGGCTGCGAATACGCGTCGATCTTCAGCGGTCTGGGGGTATTGATCGAGCTGGTGGACAACCGTGAGCAATTGCTCAGTTTCCTCGACTCCGAGATCTCGCAGGCGCTGAGCTACCACTTCAGCAACAACAACATCACGGTTCGCCACAACGAAGAATACGAGCGGGTTGAAGGCGTCGAAAACGGCGTGATTCTGCACCTCAAGTCCGGCAAAAAGATCAAGGCAGATGCCTTGCTCTGGTGCAACGGGCGTACCGGCAACACCGATCAGCTGGGTCTGGAAAACATCGGGATCAAGGTCAATGGCCGCGGCCAGATCAGTGTCGATGAAAACTATCGCACCACAGTGCCCAATATCTATGGTGCCGGTGACGTGATTGGCTGGCCAAGCCTGGCCAGTGCTGCCCATGACCAGGGCCGCTCCGCCGCTGGCAGTATTGTGGATAACGGCAGCTGGCGTTTCGTGAACGACGTGCCAACCGGTATTTACACGATTCCGGAGATCAGCTCGATCGGCAAGAACGAGCAGGAGCTGACCCAGGCCAAAGTGCCGTATGAAGTGGGCAAGGCGTTCTTCAAGAGCATGGCGCGGGCACAGATTGCCGGCGAGCCCCAGGGCATGCTGAAAATCCTGTTCCACCGTGAAACCCTGCAAGTGCTGGGCGTTCACTGCTTTGGCTACCAGGCATCCGAGATCGTGCACATCGGTCAGGCGATCATGAACCAGCCGGGCGAGCTCAATACCCTGAAGTATTTCGTCAATACCACGTTCAACTACCCGACCATGGCCGAAGCCTATCGGGTAGCCGCTTACGATGGCCTTAACCGGCTTTTTTGAGCGGCTCCGGCCGGTGGCCTGAGCCGGCCGGGGAGACCGATTTCAGCTTTTCCCGAGGGTGGCAGTGGCCAAACCGGGAAAGTCTGTAATCAGGCTATCTACGCCGAAGTCGGCGAGCCTGCGCATTAGTGCAGGCTCGTTGACCGTCCACACCGATACATGCAAACCCTGCTGTTGTGCTTTCTCAAGGCGCTCGGGGGTGCATAGCGTCCAGTTCAGCGCCAGCATGTCACAGCCATAACCTTGCGCGACCTTGATCGGGTCGAGCCAGGCGTATTCGGCTACCAGTCCGCGGGACAGGTCCGGGGTCAGCTCCAGCGCGGCCTTGAGCACCTCACGGGAGCTTGAGGTGACGGTGACCTTGTCCATGATGCCGTGGCGCACCGCCATTTCACGAATGGCCAGTACCGTGCTTGCAGCCCGGGTGCGGGATGCGCTTTTGACTTCCAGCTGCCAGTGCTCGAAGTTGCATTTCTCGAACAGCTCTTCAAGACGCGGGATCGGGCATGGCTGCATCCAGCCGGGGCCGCCTTTGCGCGCGTCATAGGTCGCCAGATCCGCTGCGGTATGTTCACTGACCTTGCCGCGGCGGTCGGTGGTGCGCTTGAGGGTCGAGTCGTGGATCACCATCAGCTCGCCGTCTTTGGACAGGTGCAGATCAAGTTCGCAGCGACGTACGCCGTGTTTGAGACATTGCTCAAAGCTGGCAAGAGTGTTTTCAGGTGCTTCGCCTTTGGCGCCGCGATGGCCGTAAATCAGAGTCACAATTGCTCCTTGGTGGGTAGCGCCTGAGTATTCATTCGGGCGCGGATTCGTGTTGTTCGCGGGCCAGGCGGCGTGCCTGTGCCTGTTTTTGCAAAATGTGGCGCGCTAACAACTGACGTTGGGTGTCGTTAAGGGATTCAAATTCGGTGTCGATGCTGTAGCCGCCGTCCTGCGCCAGGCATCGCACGACGCGGGCCCGCAGCAGCAGCCCCAGGGCTTGTGGCATCAGTACCAGTTTGACTGCAAGGTGGCTGTCGGTCGGGTAGGGGTGCGGGTGATGAAACTCGATTCCGCTTTCGGACAGCGTCACCGGCTGTAGCTCGCCGATTTGGCCCAGCACGGTTTGCGCCACGATCTGGCTCAGCAGATCGACGCGTTTGTTAAGGGTTTTCAGGTAGCTGGAAACAGTGCGGTCGCGCTCGCTGATCTGGCGCAGCAGGTGCTGGGACTCGAATTCGCTAAGGTGCAGCTCACTGAGTAAATTGAACAGTGGAGACGCATCTTGCAACACTTCGCTGGTAGCGGCTTCGGAGGCCCTTAGCGGGGTTATTTCCAGTGCGATCAGATCTTCGATACGGTAGTATTCGCGGCGATCTGCGTCATTTAATGTCGACATGGCGAACCCGTGATGGCGGCTGTGGTCTGAGTGTAAAGCTGCTTATCAGGCCCCGCCACAAGGACGTCTTCTTTTCCCTCGAACAAGCCCCGACATGTTCAGACCTCTCTTCGTATTTATCGGCACGCGTTATACCCGTGCAAAGCGCCGCAATCATTTTGTGTCGTTCATTTCTCTGACTTCAATGATCGGACTCGCCCTCGGCGTGGTCGTAATGATTGTGGTGCTCTCGGTGATGAACGGCTTCGATCATGAGATGCGCACCCGCGTGCTGGGCATGGTGCCCCACGCGACCATCGTTGGTGATCAACCGATCAGCGACTGGCAAAGCCTGGCCGCCAAGGTCCGGCAGAACCCCAAGGTGGAGGCGGTAGCGCCGTTCACCCAGATGCAGGGGCTGCTGACCCATGACGGCAATGTGCAGAAAGTAATGCTCAATGCCATCGATCCGGTGCAGGAACGCAAGGTATCGATCATTGACAAGTTCATGCTCGAAGGACAGCTCGACTCGCTGACCCCGGGCAGCTTCGGCATCATCATTGGTGACAAGGCGGCCAGGAAGCTCGGGGTTGCCATCGGTGACAAGCTGACCTTTGTTGCGCCGGAGGTCACCGTGACCCCGGCCGGGATGTTTCCACGCATGAAGCGTTTCACCGTGCAGGGCATTTTCCATGTCGGCGCGGGTGAAATTGACGGCTACCTGGGCGTGACCAACCTGCAGGATCTGGCGCGTTTGCAACGCTGGAAGCCTGATCAGGTACAGGGGTTGCGTCTCAAGTTTGACGATCTGTTCCAGGCGCCGCGTACGGCATGGGAAATCGCCCAGCAGCTGGGCGAGAGCCAGTATTACGCCCGCGACTGGACCCGCACCCATGGCAATCTGTATCAGGCAATCCGCATGGAAAAAGCCATGATCGGTTTGCTGTTGCTGCTGATTGTCGCCGTGGCCGCCTTCAACATCATTTCCACCCTGGTGATGGTGGTCAATGACAAGAAAGGCGACATCGCGATTTTGCGCACCCTGGGCGCCACGCCCGGCACCATCATGGCCATCTTTATGGTCCAGGGCACCGTTATCGGTGTGGTCGGGACCGCCATCGGCGCCGTGCTCGGCATGTTGGCGGCACTCAATGTGAGTGCTGCGATCTCGGCCCTTGAAGGCTTGATCGGGCACAAGTTTCTCAACGCCGACGTGTACTTTATCGACTACCTGCCGTCGCAATTGCAGGCGCAGGATGTGTTGATGGTGTGTGGCGCGGCATTGGTTCTGAGTTTCCTCGCGACCTTGTACCCGGCCTGGCGTGCTGCGCGCACCCAGCCTGCGCAGGCGCTTCGTTATGAGTGAGTTGGGCATGAAAGAACAAGCAGTGTTGAGTTGCCGCGACCTGGGCAAGAGCTACGAGGAAGGCCCGGAGTCGGTGGTGGTGTTGTCCGGCCTGCAGCTGGAGCTGCACCCGGGCGAGCGCGTGGCGATTGTCGGGACCTCGGGTTCGGGCAAAAGTACCTTGCTCAATTTGCTCGGCGGCCTCGATACCCCGTCTTCGGGCAGCGTGTGGCTGGCAGGCGAAGAGCTGTCGGCACTGGGCGAAAAGGCCCGCGGCCTGTTGCGTAACCGCTCGCTGGGCTTCGTTTACCAGTTTCACCACCTGCTGGCCGAATTCACCGCGCTGGAAAACGTCTGCATGCCATTGCTGATCGGTAAAACCCCGATCCCCGAGGCGCGTGAGCGTGCAACTGCGTTGCTGACCCGGGTTGGCCTGGGCCATCGCCTGGAGCACAAGCCGGCAGAACTGTCGGGTGGCGAGCGCCAGCGCGTGGCGATTGCCCGTGCACTGGTGAACAACCCGGGGCTGGTGATGCTCGACGAGCCCACCGGCAACCTCGATTCGCACACCGCCCAGGGCATTCAGGACTTGATGCTGGAGCTCAGCACCTCGATGCGCACAGCGTTCCTGGTGGTGACCCATGACATGAACCTGGCCCGCCAGATGGATCGCGTATTGCACCTTCAGGAAGGTCGTCTGAGCGCGATGTAATCGCCAAGCCCGGCGCCGTATTCCGGCGCCGGGTCTTTTATTTTTATACGGTGCCCGCGAATGTTCAGACCGTTATCGATTTTTATCGGCACGCGCTATACCCGTGCCAAGCGCCGCAACCGATTTGTTTCGTTTATCTCCATGACTTCGATGATCGGTCTCGCCCTGGGCGTACTGGCGATGATTGTGGTGTTGTCGGTGATGAACGGTTTTCAGCGTGAAATGAGCAACCGCATTCTCGGTATGGTGCCCCACGCGACCATCGTCGGCGTAAAGCCCATTGATGACTGGCGCCCGGTGGCCGAAGCGGCGATGAAGAATCCCGAGGTCACGGCCGCTGTGCCGTTTACCGAGATGGATGGCATGTTGTCCTACAAGGGCTCGATGCAGCCGATTCAGGTCAGCGGGGTTGATCCGGCGCTGGAAGGCCAGGTTTCGATCGTTGCCCAGCACATCGTGCAGGGCCGGCTTGAAGACCTGAAGCCCGGCGAGTTTGGCGTGGTGCTGGGAGACATTACCGCGCGACGGTTTCGCCTGGGTATCGGTGACAGAATCACCTTGATCGTCCCCGAGGCCAGCACCGCACCGGGGGGAATTACCCCGCGCCTGCAGCGCTTGAATGTGGTCGGTATCTTCAAGGTCGGGGCCGAGCTGGATGGCTCCATGGGCCTGATCCACGTTGCCGATGCCGCTGCCATGCAGCACTGGCAGCCGAATCAGGTGCAAAGCGTGCGCCTGGCGGTCAAGGATCTGTACGCGGCGCCCCAGGTGTCGAAGCAGGTGGCGGCCAGCCTGGGCGACGGCTACCGGGCGGATGACTGGACCCACACCCAGGGCAGCCTGTTCAGCGCCATGAAGATGGAAAAAACCATGATCGGCCTGTTGTTGCTGATGATTGTGGCCGTGGCTGCGTTCAACATCATCGCCACCTTGATCATGGTGGTGAACGACAAGGGGGCCGATATCGCCATCTTGCGCACCATCGGCGCCACCCCGCGTCAGATCATGGCCATTTTCATGGTCCAGGGCACGGTGATCGGTATTGTCGGTACCTTGATTGGCGGCGTATTGGGGGTGATTGCGGCGCTGAATGTCAGCGAGCTGGTGGGCTGGATGGAACGGGTTTCCGGGCAGCACATATTCAGCTCCGACGTGTACTTCGTCAGCAACCTGCCATCAGAGCTGCAAGGTGGCGATGTGGCGTTGATCTGCGGTGCAGGCTTTTTGCTGAGTTTTCTGGCGACGCTGTACCCTGCGTATCGCGCGGCGAAAATCCAGCCGGCCCACGCGCTGCGCTACTCCTGACCGCCCTTGACCTGACCTGTAGGAGCGAGCTTGTCTCGCGA
This sequence comes from Pseudomonas sp. TMW22089, assembly GCF_022496645.1. NCBI lineage: Bacteria > Pseudomonadati > Pseudomonadota > Gammaproteobacteria > Pseudomonadales > Pseudomonadaceae > Pseudomonas > Pseudomonas sp. TMW22089. Next base: position 37,600 of record NZ_SCFG01000014.1, on the reverse strand, counting down.
GCTCTTCCTGAGTGCTGAAAAGCTCGCGAGACAAGCTCGCTCCTACAGTACGTACGGCCGCTCAATTTCCAGCCGTATCGCGCGGCGAAAATCCAGCCGGCCCATGGGCTGCGCTACTCCTGACTGCCCTTGACCTGACCTGTAGGAGCGAGCTTGTCTCGCGAGCTCTTCCTGAGTGCTGAAAAGCTCGCGAGACAAGCTCGCTCCTACAGTACATACGGCCGCTCAATTTCCAGCCGTATCGCGCGACGAAAATCCAGCTGGCCCACGCGCTGCGCTCCTACAGTACGTACGGCCGCTCAATTTCCAGCCGTATCGCGCGACGAAAGTCCAGCCGGCCCACGGGCTGCGCGACTCCTGACCGCCCTCAACCTGACCTGTAGGAGCGAGCTTTTTCTGAGTGCTGAAAAGCTCGCGAGCAAGCTCGCTCCTACAGTACGTACGAGCGTTCAATTTCCAGCCGTATCGCGCGGCGAAAATCCAGCCGGCCCACGCGCTGCGCTACTCCTGACCGCCCTTAGCCTGACCTGTAGGAGCGAGCTTGTCTCGCGAGCTCTTCCTGAGTGCTGAAAAGCTCGCGAGACAAGCTCGCTCCTACAGTACATACGGCCGCTCAATTCCCAGCCGTATCGCGCGGCGAAAATCCAGCCGGCCCATGGGCTGCGCTACTCCTGACCGCCCTTACCCTGACCTGTAGGAGCGAGCTTGCTCGCGAGCTCTTCCTGCGTGTTGAAAAGCTCGCTCCTACAGGAGGCGTCAGGTGCTCCCGGCCTTGATAGTGGGCAGTTCAAGCACGAACCGCGTCACGCCTTCCTGGGCTTCACACCTGATCTGCCCGCCATGGGCGCGAATGATTGACTGGGTGATGGCCAGTCCCAGCCCCGCATGCTCGCTGCTGCCTTCGCGCCGTGCCGGATCGGCCCGGTAGAAGCGATCAAACAGGCGTGGCAGCAACTCGGCAGCGATCCCAGCTCCGGTGTTTTCGATGCTGATGCGCACGTGGCTCGCCGTTTCTTCGATTAGCACCTTGATGGCTCCACCCCCCGGCGTGTAACGCAAGGCGTTATCCAGCAGGTTGGACAGCGCGCGGCGCAACATGCTGCGATCGCCTGCAATCTGTCCGTTACCTTCGCGGGTCAAGGCTATTTGCGAGTCCTCGGCCAGCAGTGCATAAAACTCCAGTAAAGCGTCCACCTCGCGGCCCAGATCCAGCGGCTCGCGGCGCGGAGTGAGCAGGCCATGGTCAGCCTTGGCCAGATACAGCATGTCGTTGACCAGTTGTGCCATCCACTGCAGTTCTTCGAGGTTGCTGTGCAGGGCCTCGCGGTACTCATCGATGCCCCGGGGCCGGGTCAGGGTGACCTGGGTATGGGTCAGCAGGTTCGACAGCGGGGTCCGCAGTTCATGGGCAATATCGGCAGAGAACGCAGACAGTCGCTGAAATGAATCATCCAGCCGTTCCAGCATGGCGTTGAAGGCGCTGGCCAGCTCTGCCAGCTCGGCGGGCATCTGCTGCTGGGGCAGCCGTGCGTTGAGGGAGTCGGCCGAGACGCTGGCTGCAATCGCGCTCATGCGCCGCAATGGGCGCAGGCCGCTACGGGCAGCCCAGGCCCCCAGAATGGCGGTAGCCAGCGCCGAGAGGCCGACCGTCATCCAGATCAGGTGCTGCATGCGCTGCAGGAAGTGTTGATGGTGGGTGATGTCCAGCAGCAGTGTCAGGCGCGGTGCGTTTTGTGTGTCAGGAATCGGGTTCAGAACCCGGTAATCAATGCCGTTGATTTGCAGGCTGCCAAGCCCGGGGCGCACAGCAAGCTGTTCCGGCAAACTTGGCGCGCTGTCAAACCACAGGTGCCCGTCCGGGCCGCGTACCCGCACCGTCAGGTCTGGTTGCTGGTTGAGGTGCAGGAGCAGGGCGGGCAGGCGCCGGGTGAAACTTTCCAGGGTGTCGGCGCCTTGCAGGGTGTCGCGCAGCACGGTGAGGCGGCTTTCCATCAGCTGTTGGTCGAGCTCGACGAAATGTACCTCGCTGGCGCGCCCGAACAGCACCCCGGCAAACAGTGAAACCACCGCCGTGCAGCCGGCAAACAGCAGGGCCAGGCGGCTGCTCAGGGACAGGCGACGAATCACGGAGCACGCTCTTCCAGCACGTAACCCATGCCGCGCACGGTGTGGATCAGTTTGTGTTCATGGCTGTCATCGATTTTCAGGCGCAGGCGGCGTATCGCGACTTCGATAACGTTGGTGTCGCTGTCGAAATTCATGTCCCACACTTGTGAGGCGATCAGGGACTTGGGCAGTACTTCTCCCTGGCGTCGCATCAGCAATTCCAGCAGGGCGAACTCTTTGGCGGTGAGGTCGATGCGCAGGCCATTGCGCTCAACCCGGCGCCGGATCAGGTCCAGGCGCAGGTCGGCCAGTTGCAGGTGGGTCTCTTGCGTGGTGCTGCTGCCGCGGCGCAGCAAGCTGCGCACCCGGGCCAGCAACTCGGAAAAGGCGAAGGGCTTGACCAGATAATCGTCTGCCCCCAGTTCCAGGCCGTGCACGCGGTCTTCGACGGCGTCGCGGGCGGTCAGGAACAGCACCGGCATGTCCAGCCCCGCAGTGCGCACCGCTTGCAGTATTTGCCAGCCGTCACGGCCCGGGAGCATTACATCGAGAATCAGCAATGAGTAATCGCCGGTCAGGGCCAGGTGCTGGCCGGTAATGCCGTCAGCGGCCAGTTCGGTGGTAAACCCGGCTTCGCTCAAGCCCTGGCGCAGGTACTGGCCGGTTTTGGCCTGGTCTTCGACTATCAGCAATTTCATCGGTGGCTCATCACAAAAATATCCTCAGCCTTATACATTGGCCTTGGGCGGGCAGGGGCTAGCTGACAAAGTTGTAATCTTACGGTCAGTTGAATGCCAGCGGCGCAGTTCTAAAGTCGTTGAAAATTTGTACATTCCCGGGAGTCAGTATGACTGCGCGTAACCGTTTGGCCCTCGCGGGTTGTTTATTGATGTTGAGCGTGCCGGTGCTGGCAGCGCCTGCCGGCCATTTTGATTTTGGTCAGCCGGCCCCGGCCGCCAGTGCCACGCGCACCGTGCAAGTGGATATGACCGATATTGCCTTCACTCCCACATCACTGGACGTGAAAGCAGGGGAGACCGTGCGTTTTGTACTGGTCAATAAAGGGCAGTTGTTGCACGAATTCAACCTGGGCAATGCAGCCATGCACGGGGCGCACCAGAAAGAAATGCTCGCAATGCAGCAAAGCGGCATGCTCACGCCGACCGGGATGAGTCACGCCGGCATGGACCACGGCGCCATGGGCATGCAGCACGACGACCCCAACAGTGTGTTGGTCGGGCCGGGTAAAACTGCCGAGCTTACCTGGACCTTCAGTCGCGCCGACAACCTGGAGTTTGCCTGCAATGTGCCCGGTCACTACCAGGCCGGAATGGTCGGCAAGGTCAAAGTTGAGCCTTAATCAGCCCTGATCGTCTGCTGGCGCTGAAAGCCTGGCGTAAACCCGATAGAATTGCCGGGTTTTTCTAGCCAGGTTTTTGTCATGCATCCCGCAGCCGAACATTCGCCGCTGGGCAAGTCCAGTGAATACATCAGTACCTACACCCCGTCCTTGCTGTTCCCTATCCCGCGTGCGGCGAAATGGGCCGAGCTGGGGCTCAGCGCCGAGACCCTGCCGTATGTCGGGGTGGACTTCTGGAATTGCTTCGAGCTCTCATGGTTGTTGCCGTCAGGCAAGCCGGTGGTGGCCATTGGCGAGTTCTGCTTTGCCGCCGATTCGCCGAACATCGTCGAGTCCAAGTCTTTCAAGCTGTACCTGAACTCGCTCAATCAGAGCGTTTTCGCCGATACACCAAGTCTGGTGCAGACGTTGCAGGCAGATTTGTCAGCCGCATCCGGCAAGCCCGTCGGCGTACGCGTGCGTAGCCTGGATGAGGTTCAGGCAGATGGCACCGGGGTTTTGCCCGGTCTGTGTATCGATGATCTGGACATCAGTGTCAGCGATTACCAGCAGCCGCGACCTGAATTGCTCAAGTGCGATGAAACGCGGGTGATCGAAGAAAGCGTCTACAGCCACCTGCTCAAATCCAACTGCCCGGTCACCAGTCAGCCTGACTGGGGCACAGTGGTGGTGGAGTACCGTGGAGCGGCACTGGATCACGCCAGTTTGCTGGCGTATCTGGTGAGCTTCCGTCAGCACTCGGATTTCCATGAGCAATGCGTGGAGCGGATTTTTCTCGACCTGCAGCGTTTGCTCAAGCCGGAAAAATTGACCGTGTATGCGCGCTATGTGCGTCGTGGCGGGCTGGACATCAACCCGTACCGCAGTACCGAAGCGGTCGAATTCCAGAACCTGCGGCTGGTACGTCAGTAAAGTCCTGTGACCCTGCAGGGGCGAGCTTTTGATCTTTTAAAAGATCGCGAGGCAAGCTCGCTCCTGCTGCGGGAGTATCAGGCCTGGTTCAGCGCCCTGGCCTGTTCCAGCACTGCTTCAACATGGCCGGGCACTTTCACGCCGCGCCATTCGTGACGCAACACGCCGTTCTTGTCGATCAGGAACGTGCTGCGGTCCACGCCCAGGTATTCCTTGCCGTACAGCTTCTTCAGCTTGATCACGTCAAACAGCTGGCACAGGGCTTCGTCCTTGTCGCTCAGCAATTCGAACGGAAAACCCTGCTTGGCCTTGAAGTTCTCATGGGACTTGAGGCTGTCGCGCGACACGCCAAACACTTCGGTGTTGGCCGCCTGGAATTCGGCGTAGTGGTCACGAAAGCCCTGGCCTTCAGTGGTGCAGCCCGGCGTGCTGTCCTTGGGGTAAAAGTAAATCACCACCTGCTTGCCCTTGAGTGCCGCCAGACTGACGGTTTGCTCACTGGTAGCCGGGATCTGGAAGTCGCCTACGGGTTGGTCAATTGCAACGGCCATGGGGGGAGCTTCCTTACATTGGGTTTTGTGGGCGCCAGGGTTCGATCAGCGCATCGAGGTTCAGCGCGTCGGCGAAGTCCAGGAACTGATCGCGCAACCAGCTGATCTGGATACCGGCCGGCAAGGTCACGGTGAAAGTGGCGTTGAGCATGGTGCCGCCGGTTTGTGGCGCCTGATAGGTGTCGCAGGTCAGGTTTTCAAGTTCGACGTTGTGGTCCATGAAGAACTGGCACAGCTCGTTGATGATGTCCGAGCGGTAGGCCGAGCTGACATAGGCCACGTACGGCAGCGCCTGCGGGCGAGTCTCAAGGGCGGCACTGCGCACCACATTGACGCTGAACGCGTGTTTTTTGGCCAGTGCGGGCAAGCCGGCTTCAAGGCGGGCCAGGGCATCCCAGCTGCCAGTGATTTCCAGAACCAGTGCGCTGCATTCGCCGTGGCGAGTGAGGCGGGAGGTCACGACGGCGCAGCGATTTTCATGGCTGGCGCGGCACAGGACGTTAGTCAGCTCCATTGGGTTGGCGCCAAGGGCACTGATGACAAGGAATTGTTCGCGGACTGTGGGGGTGGACATGCAACCTTCCTAAAGCGATGAGCGGTCAGTACGGTGGATGAATGCGTCGCGACTAGCAGGCTCTCAACAAATGCCTGAACCCTGCCAATACGCCGTCGTAGACAGTCTGCAGGCTCTGCAAACCGCTCCTGGCGGTGTTTGGGGCGGGCTTTTGGCGCTGGATAAAGACCTGTGAAACAGCCTTGCGCACTCATCAGTACCAATCAAAGGCTGAAGGGTAGCGAAAAGCAGCGCCAAGGGGAATGCTCATCGGGCGCGCTGTTGCTTGTGCAAGGGTCATGGCGCCAGTACCATTACGGCTCTCTTTTTCCGGCAGGAGCGGTTGCATGATTGCGGGCAGTATGGTGGCACTGGTCACACCTATGGATGCACAAGGCCGTCTGGACTGGGACGCACTGCGCAAACTGGTGGACTTTCACCTGCAAGAGGGCACCAACGCCATTGTTGCCGTTGGCACTACAGGTGAATCGGCAACGCTCGATGTGAACGAACACATTGAAGTGATTCGTCACGTGGTCAAACAGGTGGCAGGACGTATCCCGGTCATTGCCGGCACGGGCGCCAACTCGACGCGTGAAGCGATCGAGCTGACCACCAATGCCAAGGCTGCCGGCGCCGATGCGTGCCTGCTGGTCACACCGTATTACAACAAGCCGACCCAGGAAGGGCTGTACCAGCACTTCAAGGCCATCGCCGAAGCGGTCGACATCCCGCAGATCCTCTACAACGTGCCGGGCCGTACCGCCTGCGACATGCTGCCGGCCACGGTTGTGCGCCTGTCGAGCGTGCCGAACATCATCGGCATCAAGGAAGCCACCGGCGACCTGTCGCGCGTCACTGCCATCCTGGCCGGTGTCAGCGATGACTTCCTGGTGTACTCCGGTGATGACGCCACCGCAGTCGAGCTGATCCTGCTCGGCGGCAAGGGCAATATCTCGGTGACCGCCAACGTCGCCCCGCGTGCCATGAGCGAACTGTGCGCCGCTGCGATGCGTGGTGACGCCGTCACCGCCCGCGCGATTCACGAAAAGCTGATGCCGCTCAATAAAACCCTGTTTATCGAATCCAACCCTATCCCCGTGAAATGGGCGCTGCATGAAATGGGCTTGATGCCGGACGGTATCCGTCTGCCGCTCACCTGGCTCAGCGCACCCTGCCACGAACCGCTGCGTCAGGCCCTGCGCCAGTCCGGTGTTTTGGTTTAATTGAGGAAGCATTACGCATGAAGCGATTGGCCGGACTTTCCGCACTAGCCGTGATTATTTCGAGCACCAGCGGCTGCGGTTGGCTGTGGGGTCCAGACGGGTACTTCCGGGACCGTGGCAGCGACTATCTGGAGGCGCAACAAACCGCTCCAATGAAACTGCCGCCAGGTGTAGTGACTGACAAGCGCCTTGTGCCGCTGTTGCCGATCCCGAGCAACGTGCCCGATGACACCGTCAAGGGCGAGTTCGAGGTTCCGCGGCCATTGCCGCTGGCGACAGTTGCCGGTGCCAGCGACTACACCCTGCAAAGAAGCGGCGACAGCCGTTGGGTGATGGCGCAGCACGTACCGTCAGAAGTCTGGCCGGTAGCGATGCAGTTCTTCCAGGACAACGGCTTCCGTATCGATGAGCAGCGCCCGCAAACCGGCGAGTTCACCACCACCTGGCAGCGCGCTGACGAACTGTCCGCGCCAATGGCTCGCCACCTCGGCACCAGTGGCCTGGCAGCTGACAGCGAAACCCGCGTGCGGGTCCGTATCGAGCCGGGCGTACAGCGCAACACCAGCGAAATTTATGTGGTGAGCGCCAATCGTCCAGCCGGCAGCACCGCCAACGTCGATTTCGGCCAGCGTTCGGTCAATACCGGCCTGGACGCGGCACTGGTGGACGAAATGCTCATCAGCATGAGCCGCAGCGCCGAGAAGGGCGGTTCGGTTTCGTTGCTCGCAGCACGTGATTTTGACACCCCGACCCGCGTCAGCCTGAGCGAAGACGGCAGTGGCAACCCGGTATTGAGCCTGACCGAAGACCTCGATCGTGCCTGGTCCGGCGTAGGTCGCGCACTTGAACAGGGCGAGTGGCGGGTTGAAGATATCAACCGCACCTTGGGCCTGTACTACATCAACCTGGCCGAAAAAGCCGAGAAGAAGGACGAGAAACCCGGTTTCTTCTCCAGCCTTTTCGGCAGCAAACCGGCCAAGGAAGAAGTGGAAGCCCGCGCCCAGCGCTATCAGGTTCGCCTGAGCAAGGTCGGGGACAGCGTGCAGGTGACTGTCGAAGAAAACATCAACAAGGTTGCACCGCCAGAAGTGGCGCGCAAAGTGTTGGGCGTTATTCAAGACAACCTGGGCTGATCCTGTGCGTTTTGCCGTTCTCGGTAGTGGTAGCCAAGGGAATGGCACGCTGGTAGCCAGCGACAGCACCTGTGTACTGGTGGATTGCGGTTTCTCTTTGCGGGAAACCGAACGCCGCCTGGTGCGTCTGGGTATCAGCCCGCACCAGCTGAGCGCGATTCTGGTCACCCACGAACATGCTGATCATGTGCATGGCGTGGGGATGCTGTCCCGGCGCTACAATGTGCCGGTGTACATGAGTCGTGGTACCCAGCGCGGGATGCGCAAGCCGCTTGAACCTGCCGGCTTCGTGGCAGGTGGCGAAACGTTGCAGATCGGTGCCTTGACCATCAGCGTGACCCTGGTTGCCCATGATGCCCAGGAACCCACCCAATACGTATTCAGTGACGGCAAGCGGCGTTTCGGCCTGCTGACCGACCTGGGTTCGTACTGCGATGGCGTACTGGACAGCTATCGCGGCCTGGACGCGTTGATGATCGAGGCCAACCATTGCCGCGACCTGCTCGCCCGTGGTCACTACCCCTGGTTTCTCAAACAACGGGTAGGTGGTCAGGAAGGACATTTGAACAACCACCAGGCCGCAAGCCTGGTGGCCGAGTTGGGCTGGAAACACCTGCAACACCTGGTACTGGCCCACCTCAGCAGCAAGAACAACCTGCCGCAGCTGGCCCGGCAATGTTTTGTCGACACCCTCGGGTGCGACCCGGACTGGCTGCAACTGGCCGATCAAGATTCAGGGCTCGACTGGCGCACAATCGCCTAGCCCACCTACTTAGCATGCGGAGCCCATCATGGAAAAACGTGAAGAACTCTATCGCGGTAAAGCGAAATCGGTTTACACAACTGACGACGCCAACCGCTTGATCCTGTTGTTTCGCAACGACACCTCAGCGTTCGACGGCAAGCGCATCGAACAGCTGGACCGCAAAGGCATGGTGAACAACAAGTTCAACGCCTTCATCATGCAGAAACTCGAAGAAGCCGGCGTGCCGACCCAATTCGACAAACTGCTGGGCGATAACGAATGCCTGGTGAAAAAACTCGACATGATTCCGGTCGAGTGCGTTGTGCGTAACTACGCGGCCGGCAGTCTGGTCAAGCGTCTGGGTGTGGAAGAGGGCATGAAGCTCAACCCTTACACCTTTGAGCTGTTCCTCAAGGACGACGCCAAGGGCGACCCGTTCATCAACGAATCCCACGTCGTGGCGTTCGGTTGGGGCACTGCCGAGCAACTGGTGCGCATGAAAGAACTGTCGCTCAAGGTCAATGAAGTGCTGAACAAGCTGTTCGATGACGCCGGCCTGCTGCTGGTGGACTTCAAGCTCGAGTTCGGCGTATTCCACGACGGCAGCATCGTGCTGGGTGACGAATTCAGTCCGGACGGCTGCCGTCTGTGGGACAAGGCCACCGGCAAGAAGATGGACAAGGACCGCTTCCGTCAGGGTCTGGGCGACGTGATCGAAGCCTACGAAGAAGTTGCACAGCGCCTCGGCGTCCCGCTTTAAGCGGTCATGAAGCGCCTGGAGGCGGGTTCGCGCAACCGCCTCTGCCAGAGCCTCACGCCGACAGTGCAAGCTGTCGGTTAGAGGCGCGGCGTACGCCAGGTACGCCGTCGCCTGGCAATGCAATCCAACCGCTGTTCCGGACACAAATCGCAACCGCAATCACAAGCCAAAAGGCAGTGCAGGCTACAGGCGAATCATCCGCGCCAGGCACAGGCTGGTTTGCCTCCGTACTTCCTGTCGTGGAGCGCAAACCTTCAATGCGCATCAATCTGACGACCCGATATCTCTCTTCAGTGACTCGCCGAGCTCTGCTCTCAGGCGTCGAAGTCCTCCCCTTGCTGTGTCTTCCTGCGTTCGCATAAAGGCTGTCTGTCGATACGCCGAGACGTGCTGCCCCATCAGCGATCTGCTGCGCGCAGGTATATCCTGCAATAACTTCTAGCTTCCCGCGATTTATCAAAACGCAGGTTTATTTTTACACCAGAAGAAGTATCAATACTTTTAGGTGGACTAAAGGCATCAGGAATATCAGGGGTATTAGGAGTATTCCGATATAACGATTAGGAATGTTTCGTTAAGGTTACTGCTCGTTGCGCGACATGCTTGGTTGGGCCGGTCGGGGCACGAATATTAAGTATTTTTAAGTAATCTAAGGCGTAATACGTCTCGGCTCGGAAGTCTCTATGTCCCTTTTCAAAAAAACTATTCTGACGCCCTTTGTACTTGCTGTCGGGGTATTGAGTGTTCAGGCCCATGCTGCACCGATCAATCATACGGTTCAGTTGTCTTCCTTCGTTCCGACAGCAGATTTTTATGTATTGCCAAGTGACAGCAGCTGGATCGGCGAGACTCAGGCGCTCTCTTACAATATAAACACTCAAGAAATGGCTTCATTGGTTAAAACATTTGACGCTGTTCATTCTGCAGGCTCAATCAGTGCACAACTGTTGGCCCCGGCTTACTTGGCTGCGGGTGCCAATAGTGTTGTTCTGGATGTCAAGTTCAACGGCAAGTCGTTGACCACTACCGCCCAGACGGTACTCACCGCAGCCGAAGCAGCTACTGTAAAAGTAGTGAATCTGGAAATTATACCGACCAGGCCGGCAACCGGCTATGAGTCGGGTAGCTATCTGGGCAATGTCCAATTGTCTTTTGATGCCGTCATCTAAGTTCAAGTTGTTGAGCATCGGTTGTATGGCTTGTTGCGCGATCACGTAATCGGTCAGTACCGGTGCGGGCAGTAAGCGACTGATTGACTCTCTCCGACATCGTGTGCAGCGCATGTCGGAGTTTTTTTTTGCCGCTATAAGCAAGGTGTTACGGAGTGAGTCGGTATACTGATTTGTCATTGGCTATTGCCTTTGCAAGTGCTGCAGGTTTTTGCCAGGCTTCCATCGCAGCAACACCTAGTTATACCACTTTGCTGGTTCAGGCAGACGGGTTGCCTAAAGAGTTTCACGAGCATTTCTTTGACGTGCCATTGGCCGTACGGGTAATGCTTGATAATCAAGTTCTGGGTGAGGCCATGGTGGTTCTAAGCCGGGACGAGCGCATGACGCTTATCGAGTTTACGGATACCCGTGACAGCGACATTAGTCCGGCCGAACGTGAAGTCTGGCAACTGCTGTTACAGCAAGGTGTCGTACTGGGTCCCTGTGCAAGTCAGTGTGCAGAAGATCTGTTGGCTGTGCATTACAGCCTCAACAACTCAGAAGTCTCGATACTTACCGGCAGAACCGAGCGCAAAACCATCGAATCTGAACACTACGCCCAACCCCAGGGCGGTAGCAGGGGGTTTATGCTGAGTAATCAGTTGAACCTGTCTGGCGGGCAGGGCCAGGATCTCGCTGCGCACCTGGGGCTAGGGGCTGTCTCAAGCCTGGGCAACTGGACCCAGACTGTCAGAGGCCAGCTTAGCAAGATGGGGGGGGACGAAAACCAGCTGATGCACTCAGTGTACGAACTGCATAGCCAAAGGGAGTGGCGCGACAACTTTCTGCGCCTGGGGTACTTCACCCCGGAGTCGGTGGGTCTCAGCCGTCAGCCGCGTACATTTGGTAACAGCCCCGACACAACCCTGGGCGTCATGCTGGGCAGTTCCGACAGTCTGGCCAAAGGTGGACTGCAACCTTCTGTCTACCCGGTTTTTGTGACTGCCAATCGTGAAGCAACCGTAGAAATTTACCGTAATGGCGTTCTGATCAACAGTCAGCAAGTTGCGCCAGGTCTGCAGGCCCTTGATACGCGCCCTCTGCCAGGTGGCATCTACGATATTGAAGTCAGACTTATCGAAGACGGCATAGTCACCTCCACGAGCGATGAGTTGGTGTACAAGCCCAGCAATTGGAGCAATACCAGCCAGCGCTGGCGCTATAACGTGTTTTTTGGTCGAGAGACCAGCCTGCTGAGCAACTGGGACAAGCAGGAAGATGGCGACACCACCGTCGGTACTGCGGTCAACTATCTGTTACACCCTCGGGCAGTGGTCGGTGTTTCGGCACGCCAGACCAAAGGGCAGAATCAACTCGGCACTTCTCTGGATCTCGGCCTGGCAAGCCGCACGAGTCTGTACACCAGTGTGTATCGCAGCCAGGACCACGGCACGGGAATGGAGGTGCAAGCGCTGCACAGTTACAGTTCGGGCAGTGTCGTTGCCAGCCACAATCGTAGCTGGCTGGACACGCGCAACACGTGGGAAACCCTCCTTGACGGCAGCCGGGTACGTCAACGCTCCCCCTATAACGGCAACGTCAGCAATTCGGCGCTGAGTATCAGCCACCGCCTGCAAGGGCATAACAGTGTTAACGCCCGAATATCCCATAGCGAAGGCCAGATAAGCGGCATTAGCCTGGACCTGGGATGGATGCGTACGACTCAATTGTTCGCCAATGACATTAACTGGCGGTTCTCTGTATTTGACCGGGCTGCTGCTGTCAGTAGCGGCAATCAGCGTAATCGCGGTTTCGATCTGAGCTTCAACATGGCGCTTGGAGAAGCCAGCAAGCGTATGACCGCCAGTGTCGGCTCCCGCGCTTCGCGTAGCGGTGATACAGATCGCAATGCCTCCCTCGGCTATCAGCAAAACTTTGAAACGGGCACGGTGCGCAGTGTCCGCGGCTCCGTGCAGACTGACACTTATGGTGTCGGGCTGGCCGGCAGTGCGCAGTTTGAAGGTCGCTATGCCTCTGGCGATGTGCAAGTGCAGCGCTCGTCTTACAGCCGGGGAGTGTCGGGCAGCCTGAACCTGACGAGCAGCCTGGTAGTGGGGGCCGGCAACATTGCCTTGAGCGGCCAGCAGGCGGGCAATCAGGCCAGCATGATTATCGATGTGGAGTCGGATATTGACGATCTGGAGCTGCGGGCTGACGACCTGAGTGGCAGCGGTACGATTCTGCGCCCGGGCCGCAACGTGATTCCTGTCAGTGCTTATCGCGACGGCGTAGTCCAGCTCGACTTCCTTGGCGTCGACGCGCCAGCGGCAACCATTCGGCCTGCCCGCGCCCGCTATCACTTGAACAAAGGCGGCGTGGCTTACCAGCGCGTCAGCGTCATCAATACCCTGACCCTGTTAGGCCGTGTGGTGGATGCTGATGGCCTGCCACTGAAAGGACATCACGTAATCAACCACGCCAGCCGTGGCGTAACCGAGGTAGACGGGTTCTTCTCCATGGAGCTCAGTGCTGACACCCCGACCCTTGAAATCGTTCGTGGCGAGCGTGTGCTGTGCCGGTTTGATCTTGACCCCAAGGTTCTGAAGCTCGAAGGCGATGTTTTGATGGCCGGCGACCTGCGCTGTGTCGAGGGCTCGATGGCCGGAAAACTGGCGCACAACTGACGCCAAAACCACTGGACCAGACCTCATAAATCCAAGGCCGCTGCCACAGTTTGAAGCGGCTTCACATTCAAATGTTGAACGCCGGCGGTGACATTTTGTTTATCAAAGCGCTGATGGTCGCCGGCTTTTTACCGAGGATCTCCTTCGTGCATAAATTTTTATACCTGCTGGGCCTGGGCCTGTTTGCGTCGACGGTCCAGGCAGGGCCCAGTATCAACATCGGCACCATCTATGACTATATGGCCTCCGACAAGAGCTCGTATCTCAAGCGCATCAATAACGTCGGTGACAGCACGGCCTTTGTGCGAGTCAATATTTACGAAATGACCTTTGATGCCGACGGCAAGGCGACTGAAACCGCGCTGGACAACCAGGGGCCCTTGAGCGCAGAGCGCAAAGGTTTGGTGGCGAGCCCGGCGCGACTGATTATCCCTGGCAAGGGGATGCAAGGTACCCGGCTGCTCTATCTGGGGAATCGGGATGTGGAGCGTTACTATCGTGTGCGATTTGTTCCGGTCGTTCCTGAAAAGGAAGACCAGTTTGCGGTGCCCGAGGAGGAGCGCAAAGCCTATAAAAACTCGATGTCGGCCGGCGTTAATATACTGACCGGTTACGGCTCTGTGTTTTTCGTCAGGCCGGAAAATACCCGGTTCACTACCCGGGTCCACAACAGCGCTATTGAATACCGCGTTGAGAATGCGGGAAACAGCACCATAGAACTGGATGGGTTCAAAGACTGCTCGATGAGCCAGGCCACTGACTGCAAGGCCACCCGCAAGATTCATCTGCGGCCCGGGAAAGACTTTGCGTTCAACAAAGAGCCCGGACGAACATATTCGTATAACTTGATAGAGGGTGGTGCCTCGAAAAAAGTGGATGTGAAGCCATGAAGATGCTCGCGATAGCCAGGTTTTCCTGCGCGCTGGCGCTGGTGCTGAATTCCACTTTCAGTTGGGCAGAATCGATCGATATTACGGCAGTCTTCACCCCGGACCCAAGGAATCCGGGTAACACTGAATTCATTAATACAACACCCAGCACGGGGCATTGTTTAAATATTGCATGTGCTGCCGGGCGTCATAGTCTTGCCCCGAAAATTAAAACCCTGCCCGCTGACATAAAGGCCAATGCCGCGGATTTGCGCCAATCAGCCTTGTTTAAAATGCCAACAGAGATCAAGAATGTAACCATTGTATCTACGGATGGCCAAACCCAGCAGCTGGGATTCCAGATAGTCGGGGCTGGAGCGCGCCTCCAGTTCAATAAAAGTGTTGGTGCCATAAGCGGGGGCGGGCACGCTGACATTTGGGTGGGCGGCTCGTGGTTGTATGCGGGTGCTGGAGGATGCTCGGGTACTGGCTATTCCAGGCTATCGACTACCTTCTATAGCTTTTTCTGGGGCGTTGGCCCGCCAGCCAACTGCGGGAGAATATCCAGGTTTGATCTGGAGGATTTCCGCTACGAAAATTTCACTTTCATATATCAGCTCATCACCCCAAACCCTCTTTCAATGAAGTCAGGGGTATATCGGGGGCAACTTGATCTTTCGGTAGGTCCCGGAGGTGATTTGGACTTCGGTGACGTCATGTTGCCTGATGATGACCGCCTGACCTTGAATTTTATACTTGAAGTTTCTCATGTACTGCAGGTGGCATTTCCTGCGGGCTCGCAACATTTAGCATTGGTACCTCAAGGTGGTTGGCAGCAATGGTTGGAGCGTGGTCGGCGCCCGGAGAAATTGTCGGCAGTGCAAAATTTTTCACTCTGGTCATCCATGCCATTCAAAATGCTGCTCCAGTGTCAATATTCCGTTGGTAATCAGTGCGCACTGGAAAATGAAGTGGGTCATCAAGTGGCGGTAGACACTCGGGTTACGTTGCCCCCGGGTTTTTCCACCTATATGGCCGGGGGGCCTGTTAAAGACCTTCCACTGAGCAGCAGCACACCGACTGTCATTGATGTCACCCAGTACATGGATAACGCCAGGGGCAGTCTTGATTTTGCAATTGATCGCGACGGGGTGGAGAAGATGATCGTACATGCCGGGAGCCGGTACAAAGGCGATGTAACAGTGATCTGGGATGGTGACATCCCTTAGGTTCTGGCAAGGCTGCTGCCAGTAAAATCAACAAAGAACGCTTCCATCAGGGGTTGGGCGACTTTATCCAGGCCCGTGAAGAAATTGCGTGGCGCAGGGTTTTGAGCTCCAAAGGCGTGCAAGTAATTGATAGCAGGCATTTTTTTGAAATAAGGCTTTGCCAGAAAGATAAACCGCTGTTATGATGCGCGCCGTTGGAGAGATGCCAGAGTGGCCGAATGGGACGGATTCGAAATCCGTTGTACTGGCGACAGTACCTAGGGTTCGAATCCCTATCTCTCCGCCATTATTACGAAAGCCCCGCAGATCAAGGTCTGCGGGGCTTTTTCGTTTTCGGCATTTGACCACTCAGTTTGACCACTCCCATTCCCTCCCTCTTCAAGAAATCCAACTGGTCATTTCTGATCAATCTTTCGGATTGGCAGGTGGAAAATCCTCAGGAGGGTGATCGCCAGCGTTAAGCCTGTAGTCGTGAGTTTAAGCGGTATCCACCTCATGAAAAATGAAATCCCGCCAGTTCATTGTCGGCACAGCGGTCAACTGGCTATTGGCTGATTTGGTTCTTCAGTGAAGCTCCAGCGCTCAATTCGACGTTGTTGTAGTTTGGGGTGCTCCTATAAGGAAGGGTGCGCATTATCACGTTATTGGGTAGCTCACAATCGACATGCTTTCAGCCATTAAAAGAAACTGATTGCCTTTCAGCCCGACTGCGGGAAAGGTGGAGAAGTCGATGTTTGAGGCAGAAAGGTCGACGAATAACGACTTATCGGATAGATCAAGCTTGATTGCTCCGGCTGGGTAAATGCCTTTGCCTTTCTCGGTCAGAAGGAACGCGAGCGGAAAGAAAGACAGTAGGCTCATGCTGCACTCATTGCCTTCATTTGCCATTCTGAATATCTTGATGCTTTGGTGATGTTTGTGGGGGAAGAACCAATAGTAAATGTCATGGGTATCTTCCAGCGCGTGGTCATCACCAAGAACAAATTGTTGCAGTGGCGTGAAATACGGAGCTTCACAAGGTTCTCTTCGGCATTCGGTTACTGAAGTGGCGGCGAGAATATGGCCGATCATTGCACGGCAGTATTTGACTGCATTGAATGGCGTATAAACGTGGGAGACGGGGCTGTTTGCGGCTCTGAAGAAGTGATTGATTTGCCGGGTTAGTGCTTTGCATACATCGGCAATTTCACCGTCGTTCTCACCTAAGGCCGTCATATTGCACTCGCGGCAGATTGTCCTGAACTTACTTCCATTTGTCGACGGAATACCTTTTACCGGATTGGCGTTTAATCCAAATACCTCCGTTAGATGTACCTGCTCCACTTTGGTTACGGTGATGCTACCTTGCGGCGGAACGTGGTCTTTGGAAAGACGTCCGTATTTCCCGCATATCACGCAATAACCGTTGGTGATCTGCGTGTGCTTGCTGCGTTCCGACAGCATCTTCGCGTGATTGCCCATTCACTGTGCTCCCTACCCATATTTCCCTTGTTTATATCATGCATGCACTTGGATTATGGGTATCAGCTCCAGTATGGAGCGACCAATCGCCATTGTTTCAACGGCTACAGCGCTGTTTAAGCGGCGTTCACCACACAACCCTTGCAACCCCATTGCTTCGGTGATCGCGCGTCTGATTGGCCCAACAGTGGGTTATGTTCTATTCCAGTGGCGCTTAACTGTGGCAATGCCGATTCTAAGCTCTGATGCCACTTCTGACTGTGACATGCCTTCGGCTTTGAGGCCCTGTACGGCGGCTGTGGTGTCGTCAGCTTTGGGGCGACCCAACGTCTTACCTTCGGCCTTGGCACGCTTCAAACCGGACTGTGTGCGCTCGATCAGCAGGTCACGTTCAAACTCAGCCACTGCACCCAGCACTTGCATGGTCATCTTGCCCGCTGGGCTGGTGAGGTCTACACCACCAAGGGCGAGACAGTGAACACGAATGCCTGTTGCTTCAAGGCTTTCAACTGTCTGGCGTACGTCCATAGCGTTGCGACCCAAGCGGTCAAGCTTGGTGACGATCAGCACGTCTCCACTTTCCATGCGCTCAAGCAGCTTTTGGAAGCCGGCACGCTCCTTAGCGGCAACACTGCCTGACACAGTTTCCTCAATCACTCGACCGGGCTGTACGTCGAAACCTGCGGCTTTAACTTCCTGCACTTGGTTTTCGGTGAACTGTGTTGCGGTGCTGACTCGGCAGTACAGGAAGGTGCGTGACATGGTTATCTCCTTGAAAAGTGGTATCGCTTAAGGTGGTATCACGATAAAGGTATCGCAAAGTATGGTCAACCCTTATTTTACGATACCAAAATACACCCTGTTTCACTGGTGTCGTTAAACGGTCGTTTGTTGATACCGGTGCTTTGTTTGCTGGCGCTGGATTGGCTGGCAAAAGCATCAGTAGCTTTCTCGCTTATCGCTCAATGGTTTAAGAGCAACGGCAAAAGCTGCCCGGCACTAAGGCCAATCCTTATCAGCCTTGGAGGATTTGTAGTGGAGGTGGTGTAGCGGAGGCGTGTAGTGCAGGTCAGAAGTCGTCTGGAGCAGACGTGACCGGTGTTGTGTGTTTGTACTGCATGCTTGGATCAATAAGGGGTTTGTTCAGAACGCTCCAACGGCGCACTGAAGGCTTCTCAAAGAACTCTGCAAGGTTGTGAGCTGGTTCACGTTTGATTGTGGCAGCAGCGCCATCACGGCGACTATCAGGCAAGCCACGACCGAGAGTGTTCATTGGCTGCTTGAATGTTTTACAAGCCAGCTCAGTTAGTCCATGAACCTTGCCAGTTGTGTAAATGACCATGATGGCTTGCAGCTCATCTTTACCCAGCAACTGGATGCGGCAAAGGAAGGGTTGATCTGGCGCATGCTTCCTCAGCGCTTCTTTGAACCTCACCTGCTCCGTTAAAAGACCAACGCTGTCTTCTGGGGTGGCGTAGAAGACGGTGTGCTGGTAACGCCACTGGGTGCTCAAGTGGAATTTTAGGTACTGTCGCACCGTTCTGTCTGATGGGGATTCGCTCAATTTTCAGTCCTTCTTCATGTATACCTATACTGCATCTCAGCTCATGCTTTTTGTGCAACCCAAAGAATCGAGCAAACGCCCGCCAGTAAAGGCTGGGGTTGGCAAATTTCAAGAGGTTTTCGGGATGAGAACTTGAGGTGATTTTCCGTAGTATGACGGTAAACCATGTTTTTGGAAAGATCGGAGGACGTGCCTAACAATCAGCATGACGACAACCAATGAACATCGAGGTTTGAGGAGCTTCTACGTGAAATGTGAGATGTTGGCAGGGGAGTTATGCCCTGCTTTCAACCCTGTTTACGGTCAGGCTTCAGGGAAGACCAGCGGTGCATAACAATCAGCCACCTCTTTCTGTAAGCGTGCCAGTAACTTCTCCTTGGCAGATGCTGCCGCTTTGGCCTGCTTCTGTTCCTCAGCTTGAAGTAGCTGCTCAAGCAGGAGACTTTGATACTTGGCGCGATCAGCTTCAAGTTCAGCCTTGTATGATTCGCGAACTTCATTATTGATAGTTGCAATATCAACTTCCTGCATTGCTGGTGGCTTCACTAAGTGTGCCGAGTAATTTAACGATTCCATCACTATGGGGTATTTTGAGAGAGTGTACCCTGCTGCCATTTTGTCAGAAACTGATTGCAGGAGTTGCTGGGGGATTGCTGCTCTGATTATCTCGCAACATTGGCTGGTCTGTGTGTATGCCCATTGTGATTGTTGTTGGCGACGTTCCAGCTCGTTTGGATCAAACTTCGCTGGGATGCCTTTGATTACAATCTTGTCTGTATTGGTGTTGGTCATTGATAACTCCTTATGTTATGTTGTTTGAATAGTATGGCGTACAAGCTCCTGAGAGGCTCCGTGAGGACTCTTGCGACTCTACTGGCAAGTTGGGTTGGATCTTGATGTGTCGTCGCTCTGTGCGGCTTATATGCGACCTGTTGCCGACATCACTTTGTCTTTGGCTTGGGCTTCGATAGATCGAGTTCAAAGACATTGATCATCTGCGCCACCACGTAGTTTTCATTCTGTTTGCCAACTAAGTACATGATGTTACTTAGTTGCGCAGAAGCTTTATCAGAAAGCTTGATGGTCATGCTGTTGCTCCTTGTGTGTTGTGAGTGACCTTGCTCAGTAAGAATGCGTTGATCAAAAGCCCGCTAACATCAGCCTCAGCCTTCCACTTAATGAACTGAGCATTTGGCACGGATAGCTTAATTGAAACAGTGCGCTCCTGATTGAGCCGCCATCGTGCAACCCTATGGGCAGCATTGCAGTACTTGGCATCTACTCGTTTATTGATAAGCATTTTTCCGCAATGCAAGCAGAGTTTGTTGTTGGTCATGTGTCTATCCTCCTTTGAAGAAGTTATTGGTATGGGGGTTGGTGTACGAATGTTATTGCAGACAAACAAAAACACCACAGCATTGCGCATGTGGTGTCTTGTGTATTGATCAATTGGAAAGGAAGGCTGTAGCTGACAAAGAGGGTAGTGCCAACTACAGCAATGACCACATGGGTTGGGTCATAACCTTCAGACCGACTCAAGCATCAACTGGAAGGGAAGTGCTGAGGTTCTGAAGAGTTTCTCTTCCTTATGTACGTATTGTACAACAATTCATGCGCTTTGTCAATCTATAAGTGCAAATCGATAGAGTTTATCTATTTCATGTGCCCTGAAAATCACCAGTCCGCGCTAACAGTTGAAGTTGAAATCAAGGTTGCTCAAGGCAGCTTGCTTCTGTTTGGGGCTGGCGCCTTCGTCGTAAACGTCGAATGTCACCAATCCAGTTTCATGACCCACAATGTTGGCAACCGTAGGGCCAGGTACACCAGCACGAACGAGGAGTGTGACTACCATTGCCCGCACGCTGTGAAATACATGACGACTGCCAAAACCTTGTGCTGTTTTCAGCCTACTGAATGCTTTGCTGTGTGGATCGGATCGAATGCCGTACTTGTTGCCTGATGAACTTGGTAGCAGGAAGCCGTCAGTGCTCTTGTCTATGAGTCGATCAACGACTTCTGCCAGTGACGGGTGGATGGGAATCTCTCGGATGCCAGCTACCGTCTTACTGTCACTGATCTTGAAGGTTCTGATGCCTTCCACAGTGATTATCGAGTCCTCGCGAAGCTGGGCAATCTCCTCAATGCGGCAGCCTGTATAAGAGCCAAGCATTATCAGGTCGCACAGCGTGTCGTTCCCACTCAACTTGGCAGCGGCGTAAAGGCTTTCAATCTCTTCTGTTGTGAATGCCTTTCGAGCTGACTCAGCTTTATCTTTGGCACGCACCTTCGGGAGTTCTTGCCCTGTGAAGGGGCTGTCTTTCTCTGAGTAGTCGCTCCGCCAGTGGGTGTCGTGTTTGATTGCCCATTGCCAGAACGTTGAGCCTGCCAACAAGTATTGAGCCTTCGTCTTGCTGGATAGACTCATTGTGTCGAGCCAAGCAGCCACAGTTGCACGTGTCAGAGGTGAGCCTTGATCCCTCAGGTAGCCAGACAGTTTTTTGAGCTTGCTTTCCTGTTGGTCGATGGTTTTGTCCGCCACCCCTGACTTCACTCTGTACGAGCGAAATGCGGCTAGGCGGGGTGCAGTGATTGGGCTGCTTTCTGGCGCGGCTGACTTCATGTTGGCTGAGGCTGGTGGGGGTAAGACACTTTTGCTTTTTGAGACGATTCTTATTTTTGTGGCGGGAAGCGGGCATATCATAACGCGCGATTCTTTGCCCTTAGTGTTGGTGCGGGTTTTGGCTTTGACTCTGGTTGAAGTGCTGGTACGAACGCCCCTGATAAAGGGTCATATGGAGTAATACCTGGTTCAGCAACGCTGAGAGGTAAAGAGGAAGTTGCCATGGCATCCATGTTGAACCCGATTCGCTTGATGTTGCTTGATGATCATGCGCTGATTCTGCAAGGGTTTTCTCGGTTACTCACCCCCCATAAAGATATGCAGATTGTCGGCTGTTTCACCCGCAGCCGGCAGTTGATGGACGCGTTGAGAGCGCAAAGTGTGGACGTGGTGGTGATGGACTACTCCCTGAGCCCCGGCGAAGTTGACGGCCTGAATTTGATTCGCGGTCTGCGGCTCCGGTATCCGGGGGCGCGCCTGCTGGTGGTTTCGGCCCTGCATACGCCGGCAACGGTAGCCCTGGCGATGCGCTGCGGTGCGAGTGGGTTTCTGGGCAAGGATACAAGCTCTGATGAAGTCGTACTCGCCATCAGAAAAGTCGCCGCCGGCCAGATTTATTTACATTCTGCGATGGCGCTGGAGCTCAAACATAACGAAATTTCGACCCGCAGCAGCCTGGAAACCTCTGCCGACAGCGGGTCAGACCAGGGGGGACTGACCGGTTTGAGTACCCTTTCCATTCGTGAGCGCGAAGTGCTGCGCTGCTGTCTTGAGGGCATGTCGGTGACGAAAATCGCCGGGAAGTTTTCCCGCAGCATCAAGACCATCAGCACCCAGAAGCAATCGGCCTACAAAAAGCTGGGTGTGACCAGCGACAATGAATTGTTCAAGATCCGCTCGCAGTTCGAGAACGGCTGATGGCAGTCACTGATGGTTGTGGGAGCCCGGCTCCCACAACCATTAGATGGCGGGGTATTCGTCACTGGCGTCGGGCCAGGGGCTGAGCACTTCGAAACCGTCATCCGTCACGGCAACCATGTGTTCCCACTGGGCCGACAGCGACTGATCCTTGGTCACTACGGTCCACTGGTCCGCCAGGGTTTTGACATGGCGTTTGCCCGCATTGAGCATGGGCTCAATGGTGAAGATCATGCCGGTTTTAAGCTTCATGCCCTGGCCCGGGTAGCCGTAGTGCAGGACCTGCGGCTCATCATGGTAGACCTTGCCGATGCCATGACCGCAGTACTCGCGGACCACACTGAACCCTTCCTTTTCGGCCAGCGACTGGATGGCATGGCCAATGTCGCCCAGGGTTGCGCCCGGGCGAACCACACGAATCCCGGCACACATGGCGTCGTAGGTGGTTTTCACCAGGTGACGGGTTTGCGGATCGACATCGCCGACCAGGTACATGCGGCTGGTATCGCCGTACCAGCCATCCTTGACCACGGCGATGTCGATATTGACGATATCCCCGTCCTTGAGCGGCACTGCGTTCGGGATGCCGTGGCAGACGACTTGATTGACCGAGGTACAGACCGTTTTCGGGAAACCGTGATAGCCCACGTTACCGGGAATGGCCTTCTGCACATTGACGATGTAGTCGTGGCAGATCTGGTCCAGCTGGTCGGTAGTGACGCCCGCTTTGACGTGGGCGCCGATCATGGCCAGCACTTCGGCGGCCAGCTTGCCGGCAATCTTTGACTGGGCGATCTGCGCCGGGCTGTTGATCACGACACCGGCTCTCATTGATCGACTCCTGCAGTGGCTTGGGTGGCGGCGCACAACTGTTTCAAATCGAGGCCTCCGTCCAGTTCGGCGGCAATCAGCAGGCGGCAGATCTGGTTGTGATCCAGGCCTGGATGCAATTCGGTCAGCATGCCGATACGCATCCAGTGCTCCGCTTGTGCGTTGATCGAGCGGCTCAAAGCGTTGCTGGCCAGCCGCAGGTTCTCGTGCATGGCGTCCGAGATTTTTACAATGCCCATCTAAATGCTCAATATGAAATGTATATGAAACGTATATTAGGCGATGGCGGGGCCACATCGCAACCTTGCCGGGTCAAGCGCCCAGCTCCTGCAACGGGTAGGGGGTATCAGCCGGTATTCATGAAGCTCCATCACTAATCTCTGTAGGATGTTTGATCATTCTTTGTAACAACCTGATTTATCGAAGGTCTAGGTGTCAGCCTTTATTTTTGATGATCAAGGAGATTTATGTGATATCCCGCAGAAAGTTACTGTCTTCTGGCGCTGCCATAACCGGTGCCGGACTTCTTTCTTCATCCTGGGCGGGTTCGGTTCTGGCGCAAGGCATCAATAATGCCGCCACTGATGATGTCGAACTTTTGCACCAGCTTTCACTGTTCCTCACCGAGCGCGATGCGCTGGACCCGAGCCTCACGCTGCGCGTGCTGGCACGCTGTACCGAGGCCGATCCATTGTTCCAGGAAAAGGTCAGGGGGCTGTGGGGCAGCATCCGCCAGCATGGTTTGAGCCGGGTCTCGATGTTGAGCGCCAGCCCGGTTTATCAGAACCCGCAGTACAAGGACACGGTGCAAAAAATCGTCCGCGCCTGGTACCTGGGCTATACCGGCACTCCGGTCAGCATGCGGGCCGTGGACGACACCCGGCTGGTGACCTTCACCGGTGCGCTGGCGTACACGCCGACCCTGGATGCCACCGTGATCCCCACCTACTCCCGGGGGCATACCAACTATTGGGTTGATCCGCCGTCTACAGTCGCTAACGATTAAAACAAGGGGTACCCATGAGTCAGGTCTTTGATGCTGATGTCATTGTTGTTGGGTCCGGAGCCTTGGGCAGCAACGCAGCTTTTGAATTGGCCAAACAAGGCAAGTCAGTGATTATTCTGGAAGCAGGTGAGTCCATTCCCCGCTGGAAAATCGTTGAAAACTTTCGCAACTCTTCGAACAAGAGTAACTACAACTCGCCGTATCCGAATGAGCCATGGGCGCGTCATTCCTACGATGAGCAGTACATAGAAAATATCGGCTCGTTCGAGTTTCGTCCGGGCATGTTGAAACTGGTCGGCGGCACCACCTGGCATTGGGCGGCAGCCTGCTGGCGTTACCTGCCCAACGACATGAAGCTCAACACCCTGTACGGGGTTGGCCGCGACTGGCCGATGGAGTACAGCGAGCTGGAACCCTATTACGCACGGGCCGAAGTGGCGCTGGGCGTATGCGGCAGTGATACCCAGGATCAAAGCGGGCATGACAGCGAGGCCTTTCCGCCGCGTTCGACGCCGTACCCCATGCCGCCAGAAGGCGATACCTACCTGTTCCAGCGCCTTCGCGCGCGTCTGGCCCCGGCCGGCTATGTGTTCCTACATGAGCCCAACGGTCGTGCCACCATGCCCTATGACGATCGCCCTGCGTGCAGCGGCAACAACAACTGCATGCCGGTATGCCCCATTGGCGCCATGTACAGCGGTGATGTGCATGCCCGGCACGCGCAGCAGGCGGGGGCCAGACTGCTGACCGACGCCACGGCATACAAGCTGGAGAAAGGCGAAGGCGGCAAGATCGTTGCCGTGCATTACCGCAGCTCCAAGGGCGATAACGTGCGGCTCACCGCCAAGTACTTTGTGGTGGCCGCCAATGGCCTGGAAACCCCCAAGCTGCTGTTGATTTCCGAGGTGGCCAACTCCTCGGACCAGGTGGGGCGCAACCTGATGGACCACACTGGTCAGGGGCTGCAGTTTCTGGCCGACGAGCCGGTATGGCCGGGGCGCGGAGCGGTGCAGCAAGGCGGGATTTTCAACCGTCGCGATGGCGCGTTCCGCAAGGAACGGGCGTCGGTCAAACATGCCTTTGCCAACAACGTGCCGAACATGGCCGTGGCCAATCGTCTGATCGAGCAGGGCATTTTCGGCAAGGAACTGGACGAGCGAATTCGTCACGATTCGGCACGCTGGGTGGATGTGTCGACGGTGTACGAAACCTTGCCGCTGGCGAGCAACACCATCCGCCCGAGTACCACCCGCACCGATGCCCTGGGCATCCCGATGATGGTGATCAATTACGAAGTGGGTGATTACGTCAAAGCCGCCAAGCCCGGGGTGGACGCCGACTATGCCGACTTCGTCAAAGTCATGGGCGGTACCGTGGTTGAGGGCAACACCGGCTGGCAGAACCGCGACCACCTGATGGGCACCGTAATCATGGGCACTGATGCCAAGGACTCGGTGGTCAACCACGAGTGCCGCACCTTCGATCATCCGAACCTGTTTTTGGCCACCACCGGGGTGATTCCGGCATCGGGCACCATCAATCCGACGCTGACCGGGGTTGCCTTGAGCATTCGTGTGGCCGACATCATTGCGCGGGAGGTCTGAGCCATGAATCCCTACCTCTGCGCGCTACGCCCCCTGGTTGCCCTGTGCAGCCTGTTTGCTTCGCTGTCCGTGTGGGCGGTCGAAGATACTGCCGCGCTGATCAAGCAAGGCGAATACGTGGCCCGGGCTGCCGACTGCGGGGCCTGTCACCGTACGGTGGAAAAAGACGGCCCGGCGCTGGCCGGTGGTTATGCCATCGACTCGCCCATGGGCAAGATCATTGCCAGCAACATCACACCGTCCAGGACCCACGGCATTGGTGATTACACCGAGCAGCAACTGGCCGATTCCTTGCGCAAAGGGGTCAACGCCAAGGGCCAGCAGTTGTATCCGGCCATGCCCTATACCTCCTATCAGGGCATGAGCGATGAAGACATTCACGCGCTGTATGTGTACCTGCAACAGGGGGTTAAACCGGTAGACGCAGCCGTGGCGCCGACCCGACTGGCATTCCCGTTCAATATCCGGCCGTTGATGTTTGGCTGGAACCTGCTGTTTCTCGACAACCAGGGTTTTGTTGCCAAAAAACCGGACGATGCACAGCTGACCCGCGGGCAATACCTGGTCGATAGCCTGGCCCACTGCGGTGCCTGCCATACCCCGCGTAATGCTCTGATGGCGGAAGACTCCGAGCGCTATTTGTCGGGCGCTGCACTGGGCGGCTGGATCGCGCCTAACATCACCCCGGACAAAGCCACCGGCCTGGGCGGCTGGAGCAATGACGAGGTGGTGGCGTTCCTGAAAAACGGCCACGTCACCAACAAGGCACAAGCGGCGGGCGGCATGGCTGAAGCGGTGGAAAACAGCCTGCGGTTTTTGACCGATGATGACCTGTACGCCATGGCCGGCTACCTGAAAACCGTCCCGGCGATTGCCACCGGGAACCATGTCGCCAGCACCCCGCGGGTGGTGACGCCGATCGACATGACCACTCTCGAAACCGGTCAGCTCGATCAGGCAACCCTGGCCGATGCCAGCGAAACCGATGGCGCCCGACTCTACAACTCGGCGTGCGCCAGTTGCCACGGGCGTGACGGGCAGGGCACCGGCGACGGGTTCTATCCTTCCTTGAGCCAGAACAGCGCCTTGACCGGGTTGCATCCGAATAATCTGGTGATGGCGATAATTGAAGGGGTGGAGCGTAAAGGGGCCGACCTGCAAGTCAGCATGCCGGCATTGGGTGGTGACCTGAATGATCAGCAAGTGGCGGCGATTGCCAACTACAGCCTGCAACGTTTCGGCAACCCGTTGCTCAGTGTTGATCAACAGACCGTGGCCAGCCTGCGTCGTGGTGGTGATGCGCCGCTGTTGGTGGTGGCAATGCCTTACGTGATCTGGGGTGGCAGCGGGTTGTTGCTGTGCCTGATTGTCTGGGGCCTGGTGGTACGCAGCCAGCGCAAGCGGGAGCGCGAGATCCTGGCCAAAAGAATGGCGCTTAACCGGCGCTTTCATTCGCGCTAATACCGCAACGACGTAATCCTGTAGGAGCGAGCTTGCTCGCGAGCATTTGGTTGATTGGCTGAAAAGCTCGCGAGGCAAGCTCGCTCCTACAGGTGTCGGGGTTGTTTTCAGCGCAACAAATTGACCTTGGCCAGGTCGATCCGTCCATCGCGGTCATACCGCCACGTTGTAATTCTGTAGGAGCGAGCTTGTCTCGCGAGCTTTTGGTTGATTGGCTGAAAAGCTCGCGAGGCAAGCTCGCTCCTACAGGTGTCGGGGTTGTTTTCAGCGCAACAAATTGACCTTGGGCAAGTCGATCCGTCCATCGCGGTTATACCGCCACGTTGTAATTCTGTAGGAGCGAGCTTGTCTCGCGAGCTTTTGGTTGTGTGGTTGAAAAGCTCGCGAGGCAAGCTCGCTCCTACAGGTATCGGGGGTTGTTTTTAGGGGAATAATTTGACCTTGGCCAGGTCGATCCGTCCATCGCGGTTATACCGCCACGTTGTAATTCTGTAGGAGCGAGCTTGTCTCGCGAGCTTTTGGTTGATTGGCTGAAAAGCTCGCGAGACAAGCTCGCTCCTACAGGTGTCGGGGGGTTGTTTTCAGCGGAATAAATTGACCTTGGGCAAGTCGATCCGTCCATCGCGGTCATACCGCCACGCTGTAATCCTGTAGGAGCGAGCTTGTCTCGCGAGCTTTTGGTTGATTGGCTGAAAAGCTCGCGAGGCAAGCTCGCTCCTACAGGTGTCGGGGTTGTTTTCAGCGGAATAAATTGACCTTGGCCAGGTCGATCCGTCCATCGCGGTCATACCGCCACGTTGTAATTCTGTAGGAGCGAGCTTGTCTCGCGAGCTTTTGGGTGTTTGGCTGAAAAGCTCGCGAGGCAAGCTCGCTCCTACGGGTGTCGGGGTTGTTTTCAGCGGAATAAATTGACCTTGGCCAGGTCGATCAGCTCCCGGGCACGACCGTCCATTACGGTCTTGAGCATGAACAGGCTAAACCCCTTGGCTTGTTCGAAGGTTTTGCTCGGTGGCATCACCAGCTCCTGACGGGCACTGACCACGTCGACCAGTACCGGGCCGTCATGGCTCAGGGCTTCACGCAGGGCCGCTTCCAGCTCGTCTGGATGCTCGACACGAATTCCCTTGACCCCCATCGCTTCGGCCATGGCGGCGAAGTTCGGGTTGTTCAGTTCGCAGCCCACATCCGGGAACCCCGCCGCTTTCATTTCCATTTCTACAAAGCCCAGGGTGCCGTTGTTCAGCACTATGACTTTTACCGGCAAGCCGACCTGATTCAGGGTCAGAAAATCTCCCATCATCATGGTGAAACCACCATCGCCAGACATGGAAATTACCTGGCGGTCGGGGAAGGTCGCTTGTGCGCCGATGGCCTGCAACATCGCATTGGCCATGGAACCGTGGTTGAACGAGCCGATCAGACGACGCTTGCCGTTCATTTTCAGGTAGCGCGCAGCCCATGCAGTGGGCGTGCCCACATCGCAGGTGAAGATCGCGTCTTCATCCGCCAGCTCGTTGACCAGACGATTGAGGTACTGCGGATGGATGATTGAGCTGCCAGGGCCGCTTTCAGCCAGGGCGTCGAGGTCTTCGCGGGCTTTTTTGTAGTCCTTGAGGGCGGTATCCAGATGCTCGCGCTCAGGGTTTTGCAGCACTTTTGGCAGCACCGCCTGCAAGGTCAGCTGAACATCGCCGATCAGACCCAGCTCCAGCGGGCAGCGATTGCCCAGGGCTTCGGAGCGCAGGTCGATTTGCGCGATATAGCCATGCTCCGGGTAAAACTGGCGGTACGGAAAATTGGTGCCCAGCATCAGCAAGGTGTCACAGTTGGCCATCGCCTTGTAACCCGATGCAAAACCGATCAACCCGGTCATGCCGACGTCATAGGGGTTGTCGTATTCGACATGCTCCTTGCCGCGCAGCGCATGCACGATCGGTGCATTCAAGCGTTCGGCCAGGGCCAGGATTTCGCTGTGGGCACCGGCGCAGCCTGCGCCGCAGAGCAAGGTGACTTTTTTGCCGGCATTGAGAAATGAGGCCAGCCGGTCGATGTCGGTATCGTGCGGACGAATCATCGGCAGGCTCGGCTTGAGCCAGTTGGGCACTTTGGCGTCGCAGGCCTGCAGCGCCACGTCCCCCGGAATCACCACTACCGCCACCCCGCGCTTGGCGATGGCCATGCGCATGGCGCGCTCCAGCACTTGCGGCAGCTGCTCGGCCCGCGACACCAGCTCGACGTAATGGCTGCATTCCTGGAACAGGCTTTCCGGATGGGTGGCCTGGAAGTAATCAATGCCGATTTCGCTGCCGGGAATATGCGCGGCCAGCGCCAGCACCGGTACACCGCTGCGATGGGCGTCGAACAGGCCATTGATCAAATGCAGATTGCCCGGGCCGCAACTGCCGGCGCAGACTGCCAGTTCTCCAGTCAAATGCGCCTGGGCCCCGGCGGCAAAGGCTGCGGACTCTTCGTTGCGCATGTGAACCCACTGGATTTGTTCCTGGCGCCGCAGCGAATCGGTGAACGCATTCAAGGAGTCTCCCACTACTCCGAATACACGTTTGACACCTGCCTGCTGCAGGGTTTCAGTGATGAAGTCGGCAACCGTTCTGGTCATGGGAGGTTCCTTGAAGTAAGAATGCGGAGGAAAACAGAGTAGACGCAGCATCCGACCCTGCAGGTTTTTAAAACGTTCGATGAACAAGTGTTCATCTGCATAACGCGCGCTGCTGTTGTGGCTGCAGGCTTGCCTGCGATCCGGGCAGCGGGGTTGATCAGCTGCCACAGCCATTGCTTCCCGGAGGATCAAATATGACCCGCACTCTTTCTGTGCTGCGCGGCCGAGGCAGACATGACAGTGGCAAGGTCGGCATGGTCGAGCTGTTTTTCGACCTGGTGTTTGTGTTTGCCGTGACCCAGCTGTCCCATTCTCTGCTGGCCAATTTAACGGCCCTGGGTGCGGTGCATGTGGGCTTGCTGCTGGTTGCCGTGTGGTGGGTGTGGATCTTTACTTCATGGGTGACCAACTGGCTCGACCCCGAGCGCATCCCGATCCGTATTGGCTTGTTTGTGCTGATGGTGGCCGGGTTACTGCTGTCGGTGTCTATCCCCCACGCCTTCACGGATCGCGGACTGCTGTTCGCCGGGGCCTTCGTATTTATGCAGGTGGCACGCTCGGCGTTTGCCATGTGGGTGGTGCGCGCCGAGTCGCCCGGGCTGGCGCGAAACTTTCAGCGCATTTTGATCTGGATGCTGTTGTCAGGGGTGTTCTGGATTAGCGGTGGTTTGCTCGAAGGCAATCAGCGACTGGCCTGCTGGGCCGTGGCGCTGGCCATCGAGCTGGTGTCGCCGTCGTTGTTCTTTTGGGTGCCGGGGCTGGGGGCTTCGACCCTGGACGACTGGAACGTTGAAGCTAATCACATGGCTGAGCGCTGCGGGCTATTCGTGATCATTGCCCTTGGCGAGTCCTTGCTGGTGACGGGGGCCACTTTTGCCCGGTTGAGCTGGAGCCTTGCTGGCTTTGCGGCCTTTGTGGTGGCGGTGCTGGGCAGCATCGCCATGTGGTGGATCTATTTTGACAGCGGCGCCGAGCGGGCCCATGAACGCATTGCCCACGCCCGTGACCCGGGGCGTCATGCGCGTCTGGCCTACACCTACATTCATGTGCTGATGATTGCCGGGGTGATCGTCAGCGCGGTGGCCGACGAGTTGGTGTTGATGCACCCCGGGCACGCAACGACTGGGGCGGTGATCACCATGATTGCCGGGCCATTCCTGTTTTTGCTGGGGTGTGCATTTTTCAAATGGGTGATGTCGGACCGCCCGCTGCCGCCGTTTTCCCATATGGGGGGCATGTTGCTGCTGTTGATTCTGCTGCCAGCTGCCCTGGAACAGGTATTTTCAGGACTGATCCTGGGGGCGCTGACCACCTTGATCCTGCTCATCGTCGCGGGGTGGGAGGCGGTGTCCTTGGGTCGCGGTCCGATGCCCAATGTTTAGTCGCAGTGCAACCAAAGGTATAAATGTCTGTATTTGACCTGCCCGGGCTGGCGTGTGAGGCTGGGTGTTCTTTGTAGGCAATGGTTTTGGCGATGAGGCTTGGCCCGATCAGGATTGGCGACCACTGGCTGTCGGACGTTTTAACGTCAAGCGCTGTGCCTTGCCCTGATTTTTTTGCCTGTGCAACGGCCTCTGCCTGCGGCCTCCCTTCAAAACTGGCCTTTTGGGCCTTGTTCCACTGCCGGCATGCCCGCCCGCCGGATGCTCGTATCTAACGTTGAGTCTGTGGGTTTACGCCCGAAATGGCGTGCCTGTACGCCTGTCTTATACGAATTTACGAGAATTGCCATGAGTGCCACCCCTGCGTTTGCCCCGCTGCAAGAAGCCCAGGATTTTCTGGAACTGAACCCGGATGTCGAGATGTTCGAGTTGTTCATCCTCGACAATAACGGCGTGCCCCGGGGCAAGTTGTTGCACCGCGATGAGTTGCTGGAGGTCTACAAAAACGGCCGCCCGCTGCCGAGCACGATTCTGGGCCTGAGCATCAATGGCGACGACGTTGAAAATACCGGTCTGGTGTGGGATGTGGGCGATATCGACTGCCGTGCCTTCCCGATCAGTGGCAGCCTGCAGCGCATGCCGTGGCGCCTGATTCCCATGGCGGCGGTGCAAGTGAGCATGCAC
Organism: Pseudomonas sp. TMW22089; assembly: GCF_022496645.1. Taxonomy (NCBI): domain Bacteria; kingdom Pseudomonadati; phylum Pseudomonadota; class Gammaproteobacteria; order Pseudomonadales; family Pseudomonadaceae; genus Pseudomonas; species Pseudomonas sp. TMW22089. The sequence continues at coordinate 6,173 of NZ_SCFG01000014.1, read as the reverse complement.
CCGCAATCGGGGATGCCGGCGACGGTGGCCGACCCCCGGCACTTGTTGTCCAAAGTGATCGATGGCTTGAAAGCCGATGGCTACTACCCGGTGATGGCGGCGGAGCTGGAGTTTTATTTGCTCGATCAGCAGCGGGACAGCAACGGTCGCCCGCAACCGGCACGGGATGCCGACGGTCAGCGTCCGCGTGCAACCCAGGTCTACGGGCTGCGGGAACTGGAACAGATCGAGCCGTTTCTGGCTGACCTGTATAGCGCCTGCAAGCTGCAGGGGATTCCGGCGCGCACGGCGATTTCCGAATACGCACCTGGGCAGGTTGAAATCACCCTGGAGCATCGCAACGACGCGTTGCAGGCGATGGATGAGGCCGTGCGCTACAAGCGCTTGGTCAAAGGTGTGGCGCACAAACACGGGATGGTCGCCTGTTTTATGGCCAAGCCGTTTGATGACCTGGCCGGTACCGGCATGCATATGCACGTAAGCCTGGCCGATCAGGAGGGCAACAACCTGTTCGCCAGTGAAGCGCCGGACGGCACGCCGCTGCTCAGGCACGCCGTGGGCGGGATGCTCGACACCTTGCTCGATTCGTTGTTGATGTTTTGCCCGAACGCCAATTCCTATCGTCGGTTTCAGAGCAACAGCTATGCCCCCCTGGCCGCGACCTGGGGCGTGGATAACCGCACCGTCAGCTTGCGCGTGCCAGGCGGGCCCGCGTATTCGCGCCATATCGAACACCGTATCTGTGGCGCTGATGCCAACCCCTATCTGGCTGCCGCCGCGATTCTGGCCGGTATTCATCGCGGGATTCGTGAACAGCGCGATCCGGGGGCTCCGGTTGAGGGCAACGGTTATGCCCAGGCCACTGAGATGCTGCCGACCGACTGGCTGACCACATTGCGTGCGCTTGAAGGCTCATCCTGGGCCAAAGAGGCGTTCGGGCCGGAGTTTTTGAAGGTCTATCTGGCAGTCAAAAACGCCGAGTACCGCCAGTTCATGGGCGAAGTCGGCGAGCAGGACTGGCGCTGGTATCTGCAGCAGGCGTGATTCGGTGTTGCGGGATCGAGCAAGCTCGCTCCCGCAGAATTGATCAATTTTCTATCCGGGTTTTATGGTTTTCTGACAATTTTTTCACTGGTGCCCCGCTAGTCTCTGTGTCGAACATAACCAAACACTAGAGTTCGCGGGCCATGTCATCGCAGCTACCTTCCACCGTTGAGCTTGAATTCGCCGAACGCTACGACCGCGAGCATGCGCAAGTGTGCCGCGAAGTGCGGCCGCAGGGCATTGTCCGGAGGCTGGCGTTATGGCGTGAAAAACGGCTGGTTCGCCGGGCGCTCAAGGTGGCGGGCGAGCCGGGGCTGGTGCTGGATCTGGCGTGCGGTGCCGGGCGTTTCTGGCCCGTGCTGGCAGAGCACGGTAACCGGGTAATCCTCGCCGCCGATTCTTCCCAGGGCATGCTCGATCATGCCCAGACCCACCATCCGCTCAGCTTGCTGGCGCGCATCAAACTGTTCAAGAGCTCGGTGTTTTCCATCGACATGTCCGAAAACGCGGTGGACAGCATCTTCTGCATGCAGCTGTTTCACCATGTTCGCGACAGCGAACATCGCCTGGCCATCCTGCGCGAACTGCACCGCGTGAGCCGCGACAGCCTGATCCTGTCGGTATGTGTGGGGCGCTCTGTGGATCAGTGCAGGGACTCGCAACGGATTGTCGTGCGCAAGGAAGAAATTGAATCCCAGTTTGCCCTGGCAGGTTTCAGCATCCTCAAGCATTACGATGTGCTGCCCGGTTATGCACTGGGCAGCATCTACATCGTGCGCAAAGAGGCTTAGTCGAGGGCGTTGAGGATTTTATACGCCAGTTCGATGCGGGCACTGTTGGGGTAGTTCTTGTTGGCCAGTATGACCACCGCCTGTTTTTTCACGGGTATCAGCGCCACATAGCCGCCAAAGCCACCGGTGGAGCCTGTCTTGTTGATCCACACCGCCTCCTGTGGTGCCAATGGCGGGTGCAGGGCGATGGCGTCATTGTTCTCGTAGGCCATTTTGTCCGAATTGCCGAGCAGCAGATTCTTCAGCGTGACCGGGTAGGCGTATTGCTCCCAGATCAAATCCTGGGTCATGGGCCCGATCCGGAAGTAGCCGGTGTGAGTGTCGCCAATGGCCTGCTGGATTTTTGTCGACGGCTTGCCCGGCAAGGCATTCAATTGTGCAAAGTGAATCAGGTCACGGCTACTGGTTTTGACTCCGTAGGCTTCGTTGCCCAGCATGCCGGAATTGAGCCTGACCGGTTGATCCTGCTTGTCATAGCCTTGGGCATAGAGGGCCATCTTGCTCTTCGGCACATCGATATAGGTGCTGTGCAGGCCCAGTGCGGGGAACAAGGTGTTTTCCATGGCTTGGGCAAAAGGCTGGTTCATGCTCCTGGCGGTAATCAGGCCCAGCATGCCGATGCTCGGGTTGGCGTAGCTTCTTTGGGTACCTGCGGGGTAGACCGGTTTCCAGGCCTTCAAGTAGTCCATTAACTGTTGTTCATTCTGTACGGCGTCTGGCACCTGCAACGGGAAACCGCCAGCGGTGTGGGTGGCCAGATGGGTCAGTTGCACCTTGCCAAAAGCCGTGCCTTGAAGTTCGGGAACGTATCGGGAAACCGGGGCGTCGAGTGACAGCTGACCATTGATCTGAGCATAGGTGGCCAGGGTGGCGGTCAGGGTTTTACTGATCGAACCGACCTCAAACAGGGTGTCGGAACTGATGCGCACCCGGGTGTCCCTGGAGGCTACGCCGAAGTTGTAGAAGTGCTGCTTGCCATTGACGCTGACGGCAATGCTCAGACCCGGAACACCATAGGTCTGCATCAACTGTGTGGCACCTTCGGTCACGGCGGCATCGAGTCCGGGAACAAGGTCTTGCGCCAGTGCTGCAGTGCTGAAGGCGCAAAGGCCCACCAGCACCAAAGTAATACCGGACAGCTTGCGGGGGACAGGCATGGGTTAATCCTCGACTCTTGTTTGCGTGGACACTGACGGGTGTTCTTGCGGTTTCAAAGCACCGTACCCTGCAGGTTTGGGAAATCACCCGGCTCAGGAATAAAAATTGTGACGGTAGTTGCCTGAAATTGTGTAGGTTTTTCGTCGCTTAGAGTGTCAGTCAATGCCCGGAACTCCCTGGCGGCGATATATACTGCGCGCCATTCTTCAAGGGAGAGCCGTGTGGCCATCGATATTCACTGGATTCGCGACAACGATAGCCTCGGCCAGCATTGCGCCGAATGGCAGAGCCTGCCATTCGTAGCCCTCGACACCGAATTCATGCGGGTCGACACCTTTTACCCGATTGCCGGTCTGATCCAGATTGGCGACGGTGAGCGCGCTTACCTGATCGACCCCCTGACCATCGACAACTGGCAGCCTTTGTCCGACCTGCTGGAAAACCCGGCAGTGGTCAAAGTGCTGCACGCCTGCAGCGAAGACCTCGAGGTTTTGTTACGCCTGACCGGCAGCCTGCCGGCGCCTCTGTTTGACACGCAACTGGCCGCGGCCTACCTGAACCTGGGCTTCTCCATGGGCTACTCGCGCCTGGTCAAGGAAGTCCTTGACCTCGACCTGCCCAAAGGTGAAACCCGTTCTGACTGGTTGCAGCGTCCGCTGTCGGAAACCCAGATCAGCTATGCCGCCGAAGATGCCCTGCATCTGGCCGAGGTGTATGTGTTGCTGCGTCCGCGCCTGTCGGATGAAAAGTACGCCTGGGTGCTGGAGGACGGCGCCGAACTGGTGGCCAATCTGCGCCGTGAAGTGGACCCTTACGAGGTGTACCGTGAGGCCAAGCTGGCCTGGAAGCTGTCACCTGCGCAACTGGCAGTACTGCGTGAAATTTGCGCCTGGCGCGAACAGCAGGCACGGGCCCGTGATCTGCCGCGCAATCGTGTAGTGCGTGAGCATGCGTTGTGGCCATTGGCGAAAACCCAGCCCGACAATCTGGTGGCCCTGGCGCGTATTGAAGATATGCACCCGCGCACCGTGCGTCAGGATGGCGAGTTTTTGCTGGACATGATCAAGCGCGCTGCCAGTCTGCCGCCAGAGCAATGGCCGCCGGCTGTGCCTGAGCCGTTGCCGGTTGAAGCCGCCGCGTTGATCAAGCGCCTGCGTGCCATCGGTCAGGCAGAAGCTGAACGTCTGAACATTGCGCCGGAACTGATGCTGCGCAAGAAAACCCTGGAAGCCCTGCTTAAAAGCGGCTTTCCCAATGGCCCTTATCACTTGCCGGACTCACTGCGCGGATGGCGCCGTGAGCTGATGGGCCAGGCTTTGCTCGATAGCCTGGCCACCGCTGGAGAACCTTCTTGAAACGTATTTGCTCTATCTACCGCAGCCTCAAACGCAACGAAATGTACCTGTACGTGCTTAAGGCCGATGCTCTGGAGCGTGTGCCCGAGTCCCTGATGAATGCCTTTGGCAAGCCGCACCACGCGTTCGATCTGGTGCTGAGCCCCGAGCGCGCCCTGTCCCGTGAAGACATTCACAAGGTGCTGGAAAACCTGGATACCCAGGGCTATCACCTGCAGATGCCGCCGGCCGAGGACGAATATATCGAGCACTTGCCCGAAGAGCTGTTGCGTCGTAACGACCCGATGTAAATGCCCGGCGCCCGGCGCCCGGTTCCGGGCGCCTGTCGCAAAAGGCTCATTTTGATTGGCGGTGGCCGAACGCTACGGGGGCGATCCCGGCGGCGGGCGCTGCAGTGTTTTAGGAAGGTTACAAGCATGCGCGTCCTGATTGCCGAGCACGATTACCCGCTTTACGCCCAACTCTTGCAGCAGGCCGCACCCGAACTGGAAGTGCAGACCAGCGGCGATTCGGCGCAATTGGCGAAGATGGCTGCAGATTGCCCGGTGTGGCTGGGGCAGCCGGACCTGCTGGCGACCCTGTTGCGTCAAGGGCACAAACCACAGTGGGTGCAATCAACCTGGGCCGGCATCACCCCCTTGCTGGCCGACGGCCTGCAGCGCGATTACCGGTTAAGCCGGGCAGTCGGCATCTTTGGCCAGGTGATGGCCGAGTATGTGCTGACCTATATGCTCGGCCATGAGCGTGAAGTCATAGCGCGCCTGCTGAGCCAGGTTGAACGCAAGTGGGACAACCGCACCGGCCGCAGCCTGGTAGGGCGCAAGGTGTTGATTGTCGGGGCAGGGGACATTGGCCAGAGCGTGGCACAGTTTCTTGTACCCTTCGGGGTTGAGCTGTACGCCATTGCCAGCACTGCCCGGGAACAGGCGCCGTTCCGGGAAGTTGCCACATTGAGCGATTTGCCGCGGCTGGTGGGGCAGATGGATTACGTGGTCAACCTGTTGCCCAACACGCCGCAAACCCACGACCTGTACGACGCCGAACTCTTTGCACTGTTCAACCCCGAGGCTGTGTTCATCAATGCCGGGCGCGGTGTGGCCGTGGTGGATGCAGACCTGGTTGAAGCCTTGCGTGTGGGGCATCTGGCGGGCGCGATCATTGATGTCTGCCGTCAGGAGCCGTTACCGGCCAAGCATCCATTCTGGACGGCCTGGGGTTTGCTGCTGACCGGTCATAGCTCGGCGCCGACATCGCCGTCGTTGATGGTGCAGCTGTTTGTCGACAACCTGCGGGCGTTCCAGGCGGGTGAGGCACTGCGCGGCGAAGTGGATTTCGCACGCGGGTATTAAAGAAATGGTCAGCTTTGTGGGAGCTGGCTCCCACAGGGCCCATACACCATTGTGGGAGCTGGCTTGCCAGCGATGCCGGTGACGGGGCTCGTCTGATACAGCGCACCGCTACCATCGCCAGCAAGCTGGCTCCCACAGGGTTGGGGTGTTCCAGGCGGGTGAGGCACTTGTGGGAGCTGGCTTGCCAGCGATGCTGGTGACGGGACTCGCCTGATACAACGCACCGCGACTATCGCCAGCAAGCTGGCTCCCACAGGGTTGGGGTGTTCCAGGCGGGTGAGGCACTTGTGGGAGCTGGCTTGCCAGCGATGCCGGCGACGGAGCTCAGCTGATACAGCGCACCGCGACTATCGCCAGCAAGCTGGCTCCCACAGGGCCCATACACCATTGTGGGAGCTGGCTTGCCAGCGATGCCGGCGACGGGGCTCGGCTGATACAGCGCACCGCTACCATCGCCAGCAAGCTGGCTCCCACAG
>NZ_SCFG01000013.1:0-115357 GCF_022496645.1 Pseudomonas sp. TMW22089 | reverse complement strand
TTCTTTTCGGTCACTTGTTTGACCGCCTGGATTTTGAATTCTTCGGGATATCGCTGGTTGCTCATGGCACCTCCTAATGGGCCTCATTTTAAGGCTTGGAGGTGTCTACGAAACTAGGGGCGATTCATACAGGTGAATTAGCGGTATTAAAAATACCTCTACTCTATAGCGACGCTTGTATAACGCTATACCCTGCAGGTTGTACACCACTCCAGGATTTTTGAATCTGTCAGGCCTGCGCGCGCCTACTGCCCGACCATTTTTCTTGCTTCGTAATGCCTTGTCTTTCGTAAGGGCCTGGCCTGCAGTTGGCGATACATTTTTACTTCGCAAGTGCTTGGGTATCATGCCATGCCGCAATGATGGGGCTCGCAACAGATACCCTTGTATGTTTATTATCTAATGTTTTTTAATTGACTCTTTTTATATTGAAAGACGTTTAAGGTTATCCCGCGGGTGCGCAGGCAGTAACTGCCCTGTTTTGTCTGCTCCTCAACGTGGAGATAACACTTGGCATGCCTCAACATAGCGTAGGGCTACTGACCACACCTGCTTGGGCAAGCTGTGCTGTTTATGGGGGGATCGGTTCATCCCCGCGCTGCAGTGGATATTGCCAGTCTGACCGGCCCTTTCCCGGGTCGATCAGATGCCTGGCTTTGGAACTCCGCTCTGCCGTTTGACCGGCATGCCGGAGCTGGCGGGGCAGCGGCGCGGGATCAGTGGGTTTTAGCCACCCAGGCGTTGAAGCGCTGTTCCAGCTCTTCGCCATGATCGACCCAGAATCCATTGTTCATGGGCATTGCCTGCGCCAGGTTTGACGGGGAGGTGTTCAGGCGTGCTGCCAGGGCGGGATCAAGCAGGGCTGCGGTATGCAGACTGGTCGAACCATAACCCAGGGTCGCGGTATGGATCTTCTGGTTTTCCGGGCGCAAGGAGAAACTGATGAACTGCTCCGCGACGGCCTTGTTCTTGCTGCCTTTTGGGATAGCCCAGGAGTCGATGGCATAGATGCTGCCGTTCCAGACGATCTTGACCGGGGCTCCGGATTCCTGGGCCGAGAACACGCGACCATTGAAGGCGGTGCTCATGACCACATCACCGCTGGCCAGGAACTGCATTGGCTGCGCGCCTGCTTCCCACCATTGAAGCTGGGACTTGATCTGATCCAGTTTGCGGAATGCGCGATCCACACCTTCTTTGCTGCCAAGTACTTTATAGATATCGGCATAGTCCACGCCATCGGCCATCAAGGCGATTTCCAGGGTGTACTTGGCTCCTTTGCGCAGGCTGCGCTTGCCGGGAAACTTCTGCACATCCCAGAAATCCTTCCAGCCAGTGGGCGCAGCACTCAGTTTGTCGCTGTTGTAAGCCATAGCCATGGACCAGACCAGCAAGCCGGCACCGCATTCCGAGAATGTGCCGGGCACGAAGTCTTCGGCCTTGCCAAGTTGCGCGGCATCCAGTGGCTCGAACATGCCTTCATCGCAACCGCGAATCAGTTCCGGTGCTTCGACCTGAACCACGTCCCAGTTGACGCTGTCGGTATCGACCATGACCTTGATCCGGCCCATTTCGCCGTTGTATTCCCCGGCTATCAGTTGGTTGCCGGTGGCTTTTTCAAAGGGTTTGTAGAAGGCTTGCGACTGCACATCCTTGCTGACGCCGCCGAACGAAATCACGGTTATTTCGCTGGCCATGGCACTCGACGCCACGACGGCGAGCAACAGGGTTCCAATGGCTTTGCTTTTCATGTCTACCTCTAGGATTGTTGGTTTTGGCAGATGTAGAAGAATCAATGGCGGTGTCTGGCGCTCGCCGCTCAGGTGCGATAATCCACCGGGTCACCGGCGATGAGACGCAGGGCTGAGGTCCAGGCAAGTTGGTGCAGCTGCTGGTCGATTTCGTCATCGGACTGTTGCGCGGTCAATTCGCATACGGCCTCTAAGGGCAAGCGCAATGCCTGTCCACCGGCCAGTGCCTGCACCTGGGCCTGGCAAGCGCGTTCCAGGAAGTAGATCTGGTTGAAGGCTTCAGCGATGCTGCGTCCGGCCGCCAGCAGCCCGTGGTTGCGCAGGATCATCGCCATGTGCGGTCCCAGATCGGCCACCAGCCTGGCGCGTTCATCGGGGTTCAAAGAGATGCCTTCATAATCATGGTAAGCCAGGCGCCGGTAGAACTTCAGGGCATGCTGGCTGATTGGCAACAAGCCGTTTTCCTGGGCGGATACGGCGATACCTGCCGAGGTATGGGTGTGCACCACGCAATCGATATCCGGGCGCGCCCCATGGATCGCCGAATGAATATTGAAGCCGGCACGGTTGACACTGTCGGCCCCGCGCCAGGGATCGAGGACATTGCCTTGATGATCGATTTTGATCAGATCCGAGGCGCGCATTTCGTGGAACAGCACCCCATAGCAATTGATCAGGAAGTGGCCGTGTTCACCTGGAACCCTGGCGGAGATGTGGGTGTCGATCAGATCGGTCATGCGCAAATGCGCGAGCAGGCGGTAGAGCGCTGCCAGGTCACAACGGGTTTGCCACTCTTGTGCGCTGATCTGGCTGCGGTCGATTTGCAGGGGGGTATCGTGCATGGCGGTTCCAGGTTCGTGGTATGTTCTGCCGATAAATCGATCGGCCATGCCCCGATCCTGACGTAGTGCCCTGCTGGCGACCAGACACACAACAGGCCTTATGACGGCATCACTGTTATGGTCTTTTTACCAGTACACCAGCCTGCCCAAACCTTGCTTGTACGGACGTTCTCATGATGTTCCTGGATTCCGCTTCGCAGGCGCCGCTGGTTAGCCAGATCGTTGCTGGCATCAGTCTGGCGATCAAACAGCAACAGTTACGCCCGGGCAGCAAGTTGCCCTCGATCCGCAAGCTCTCGCAATCCCATAAGGTCAGCCACTTCACCGTTGTCGAGGCCTATGACCGGCTGGTGGCAGCGGGCTTGTTGAAAGCGGTGCCCAATGCCGGTTTCTTCGTGCGCGAACTGGCGGACAGCGTTATTTGCGCGGCGCCGGCAGAGGCTGCGGATGTGGATGCGCACGGTGAGTTCGATTTCGACGCTTACCTGTTATTGCAGCGGGCCTTCCAGCCGATGGGTACCGAGGTGCGTCCCGGGGTCGGTCTGCTGCCTGAACAGTGGGCGGACGACGATGGCCTGCAACGTAGCCTGCGGTTGCTGGCCCGAAGCGCGCCCGGGGATTTTTCCGGTTACGGCATTGCCAAAGGCAGCGCGAAACTGCGCGCCAGGCTGGTGGAGAAACTGGCCGACAGCCGGATTGCGGCCCACCCCGAACAAATCATCCTGACCGGCGGCGCCAGTCATGCACTGGATCTGGTGGTGCGTTACCTGGTGCAGCGGGGCGACCCGGTGCTGGTTGACGAGCCGGGCTATCACAACCTGTTTTTCAATCTGCATTTGCAAGGCGCCAGGCTGCTGGGTGTGCCGCGCACCCGTGACGGCATCGACCTGGAACAGCTTGAACAACTGATCGTGCAGCACCGGCCCAAGGTGTTTTTCACCAACACCCGCCTGCAATGTCCCACCGGTACCAGCCTGTCGTTGGCCATCGCCCATCGCTTGCTGCTACTGGCGCACAAGCATGATTTCCTGATTGTCGAAAACGACATCTATGCCGACCTGGACCCGAGCGGCCAGCAGGCATTGGCAGGTATGGATCAGCTGTCGCGGGTGATTTATATCGCCAGCTTTTCCAAGACCATAGCGCCGGCATTGCGGGTGGGCTTCATCGCTGCTCGCCAGGAGCTGATCGACGAGTTGCTGCCGCTGAAACTGGTCAGTGGCCTGACCACCTCGCAAATCACCGAAGAGCTGGCCCTCGAAGTGCTGCTGCAGGGACGCCATCGCAAACACGTCAAACAGCTGCAAAGCCGTCTGGCCGAGGCCCACGAGGTGGTTGGCCGGCGTTTGCGCAGTGTTGGCATGGAGCCCTATGTCGAGCCCTATGCAGGCTTGTTCCTGTGGGCGCGGCACCCGCAGATCAAAGACTCCACGGCTCTGGCGATGCAGGCCAGGGATGAAAAAATCCTCTTTGCCCCGGGGCAGTTGTTCATGCCCGATGCCCGTGTCGTGCCCTGGATCCGCTTCAACGTGGCCCATTCCATGGATGACCGGATCTACCGTTTTCTGGGGGAAATCCGCGCCGACTGACCGGACAGGCGCGCTGCTGGCGGGCGCCATCGGCACCGAGTATCACCCGCGAGAGTCGACGTTTGCCCGCTCGTCGATTCGCCAGCACGATCGGGCAGGGCAGGGCTCCAATTCCTTGAGTCATGAAGATCAAGCCAAAGATGTGGAGGTGGATATGGGTACTAACGTGCCAGAAGTACCGCGATCAACTGCTCAGGGTGCCGCAAGGAAGGGTGCAGAACCCGACTCCGCTGCCCCGGACCCGTCCGGGCCGGCCCTCGATCCGGCAGGTCCGCAAAAGGTGCCAAACAAACCCAGGTCGAACGCTGAAGCTGAAGAAAATCCGTACAGCCCGAATTTCAAATCCGAACCCGAGCCCAAACCCCGGCATGACGCCGATATAGACACCCCGGGGGGTTAGCGGCCCGCGCCATATGCAACGGCAAGCACCGGTTTATGCTTCGCGCAGGGATGACTGGCGGCTTGAAACGGAAAATCAAAAGGGGGGGGGGAGGTTTTTAAACGTGTAGCGCCTGACGGCTGAATTACACGTGGATGAATCAAGTAAATGGCAGGGGCGGCTGGATTTGAACCAACGCATGGCAGGATCAAAACCTGCTGCCTTACCGCTTGGCGACGCCCCTGTATCAACTGCATTTACTGCCCATCGATCTCTTGTGAGGTCACTCATTGCGAGTGGCATCGAGAGGATGGTTACCGTCGTTGCGAACCTTGTTTTTGGCCCGCTTCAACAATGCGCGGAAATTTACCAACATTTGTTTCATATGGGAAGCACTAATTGAAAAAAATCTCGTAAAAACAGCTGGTTACTATCAAATTGGGCCAATTCGCTGTCCAGCATCCATATTCCAGGCACGGCGCCAGATGATTAAAGGTCGCGGACAGATTTGTGTCATCGGCAAATCTGTCCGCGATTCAAAGCCCGGCAAGGTGGCCCCAGCAACAGGAGTGAAGGCTGGCTAAGCCTTCACTGGCACCTGATCCGTGGTTTTCAGGCGCACCACGATGGCGGCCACCAACAGCAACAGCGCGGATACCGCCAGTACCGCAACAAACCCCTGGTCAAACGCAGCCCGGGCCATTGCCGAAAGGGTGGCAGCCGATTCTGTGGTCATGGCCTCGGCCGTGATCAGGGCTTCGTCCAGACTGTCGCTGACCATGGCCGGCACCTGCATCCCGGCCGGAATCACCATGCTGGCCGCGTAGACCGCCGACAGGATGCTGCCCATCAGGGTCACACCAATTGCGCCGCCCAGTTCGAATGACACTTCCTCGATAGAGGCCGCCATCCCCGCCTGATCCTGAGAGGCACTGTTCATGATGGTGCTTGAGGCGGCGGTCATGGTTGCCCCCAGCCCCAGTCCCAGCACGATCAGGCTGGCGATTTGTGCCCCGATATTGGCGTTGTACAGCAGCAGGTAAGCGGCCATGCCGATGCTCGATACCAGCAGCGCCCAGAACAGCATCCGCTGGCTACCGACGCGCTGCAGCCAGTGCCCGGTCAATGGCCCGGAGACAAATGAGGCCAGCGGCAGAGGCAAAATAAACAACCCGGCCTGCAGTGGCGACAGGCCCATCACCAGCTGTAAACGCTGGGTGAACACCAGCTCCATACCAATCAGCGCGGTGGTGGCAACCATCGCCGAGGCCACTGCTGCGGTGAACCCGGGGTTGTTGAAGATCTTGAAGTCGATCATCGGTTGGGCTTTATGGCGCTGACGACGAACGAACCAAACCATGAACGCCAGGCCAATCGCGAACACAACCGCCGCCGTAGTAAACGACGGAGCGCGTTTACCCAGCTCTTTAATGGCATAGGCGATACCGATCAGGCCGATCATGACCTGGACCGAGCCCCACAAATCCCAGCGTTTTTTACTGTTGCCCGGGTGCCCGGGAATCAACATCACGCCCAGTACCAGCGCGACCAGCACGATGGGCACATTGATCAGAAACACCGAGCCCCACCAGAAGTATTCCAGCAACGCGCCACCGAGCACCGGGCCGAATGCGGCACCGCCTGACGCCACGGCGGCCCAGATACCGATCGCCATCGAACGCTCGCGCTCATCGGTGAAGGTCACGCGGATGATGGAGAGGGTCGCAGGCATCATGACCGCAGCCCCCACCGCCAGTAACGAGCGGGCAGCGATCAACCACCCGGGCGTGGGCGAGAATGCCGCGCACAGCGAAGCCACCCCGAAGATCGCCAGGCCAGCGATAAACAGCCGTTTATGGCCAAGGCGGTCACTCAGGGTGCCCATACCCAGCAGCAGGCCGGACACCACCAGCGCGTAGGAATTGACGATCCAGAGCTTTTCCGAAGCCGATGCCTGCAGCTCCCGGGTCAAAGTCGGCAGTGCGGTATAGAGCACGGTCATGTCGATAACGATCAAAAACAGGGCGCTGGAAATGATCGCCAGGATCAGCCAGCGTTGTGAATGCATCATGGTTTCACCGTTAAATCCTGTTCAAATATTGGTCATGATGGGCCTATCAAGAGTGACGCCCACTGATTACAATACGATCGTATTCTAATTCGGGAGTTTTCAAATGGCCAGACCTTCCGTTATTGATCGCAACCAGCTGCTTGACGCTGCAGAGGCGCTGGTGCGCGAGGGGGGCATCGCCAGCCTGACCATAGGCGAAGTGGCCAAGGCTGCCGGAGTCAGCAAAGGCGGGGTGCAGTCGTGTTTTGGCACCAAGGACAACCTCATACAGGCGATGTATGAGCGCTGGAGCCTGGAGTTCGATGATCAGGTGCACAGCCTGGCGGGAGACGAGCCCGGGGGCATACAGCTGATTGCTGCCCACACCGCAGCCACCCGTGCCACCGATGGCATGCAGGCAGACCGGGCGGCAGGCATGATGACGGCGTTGCTCGGGGTCGACTCGCTGCGCCAGCCAACCCGTGACTGGTACCGGGCGCGGATGAATCTGGCAGACCCGCAGACAGCAGATGGACGTCGGGCCCGCCTGGCATTCCTGGCCTCTGAAGGTGCTTTCCTGCTGCGCAGCTTCGGCTTTCTGGCGATGACAGAAGACGAGTGGCAAAGCATTTTTTCCGACATCCAGACATTGCTGGCAGCGGACAGCACAGCGCCCGCGGAACAGACCGATCCTTGCTGATCGCTACTGACAGGGCATGGGCTGCCTGTAGGAGCGAGCTTGCTCGCGAGCTTTTTTCAATGCTGCAACCATGAGCTCGCTCCTGCAGGGGGCCGGTCGAGAAAGGCTACCTAACCCTTGGGATTTCAGCGATGGATACGCGCAGCAAGCAGGAAATGACCAGGCTCCTGGCGTTCAACAGTTGCCTGCTTGAGCTGGGGCGACTTGCCCGGACCCGCGGCGGTTCTCACTTCATGCAAGAAGGCCTGCAGGCATTTCGCCAGGTGGTGCCTTTTGCCAGTGCATGGTGGGGCGAGATGTCGACCTCAGCCCTTGATGTACCTCCGCAAACCTGGATGCACGGGCGTATCGACCTGCCCGAGTCGTTTGCCGGCGAATGGCACAAGGGCGCAGGCAGTGACAGCTTTTCCCGCGACACATTGAGTCAACCCGGTAAGGTCATATGTGAAAGCGGCTTTACCGATCCCTGCGCGCAAGTTGATGCCTTTGCGCGGCGCCATGATCTGTTTCATGTGATGTGTATCAGCTTTGAATTGCCTGAAAGCGGCTTGATGTTTTTTGTCTGTCTGTACCGTGGTTCATCCGCCGCGGCTTTCTGCGCCATGGAGCGCAGTCTGTTTTCAGCCTTCTGTGAGCATTTACTGCAACTGTGGCGCTTTCAGGTGCAAGACCTGATCCGCTTCGACAGCCAGGACGGACTGAGTGATTTTGCCGTTGCGCGCCTGGACGGCAGTTTGCATTACGTGGGAGCACGCCTGTGTGCAGTAATCGAGCGTGAATTTCCCGGATGGAGCGGGTCAGTGTTGCCCGCTCAGGTAAGCAGGCAACTGCAACAGGCACCCTCGGTGATCCGCCTTGGCCGCTCGGTGCTGACCCTGAGTCCCCACGCAGAGCACGTCATTCTGTCCCTTGCAGCGCCGTCGCGGGCCTCGGTACTGGCGCCCCGGGAGCGAACCGTCGCCTTGCTGTTCGCAGCAGGTCATTCCTATAAGGAAATAGCCAGAATCCTGGTGCTGAGCCCCGCGACGGTCCGTACCTATCTGCGCAACAGCTATCTGCAGCTGGGGGTTAAAAGCAAGGTCGAACTGGGTGCGGCACTTGGATTGAATCCGGCGGTGGCTGTCAGCAGCCCATGACCTCACCCTCCTCATTTGTGGAGGTTCGAAATGTTTCTGCGTTCTATAGGGTGGGCCCTGCCTGTCACGGGGCGTGGCAGCTGATTCGCACCCCACAATAAAAACAGAGGTGAGGCACTTGAAGTTTTCCGGCTTGTTCATGGCTGTTGCCACTCTGGCACTGGTGGGCTGTCAGACCCGCAGTACTGCTCCGGCAGACATGGTGATGCGCAACGGTCAGGTGTACACCGTTGATGGTCAGGACTCGGTACAGCAAGCGATCGCCGTTGCAGGTGGAAAGATCGTTTATGTGGGTAACGATGCGGGGGTCAGTTCGTATATCGGCCAACAGACCCAGGTGATCGATCTGGCGGGACGCATGCTGATGCCGGGCTTTATCGATGTTCATATGCACCCCGGGGATGGGGGGCGCGCCCTGACCTTGTGTGACTTGAAATACCAGCCCCTGACTCGCCCGATGTTCCAGGCGGCGATCCAGGCGTGCCTGGATGCCAGCGCGGACAAGGGGCCCGATGTGTGGCTGGAAGTCGGCAGCTGGGATCGAATGGCAATGGTCGGTCTTGACGGCGATCCCGATAAATCGACCCTGGATGCCCTCGACACCAAACGCCCGATTCAGGTGCGCTCCTCCGACTTTCATACGGTGCTCAGCAACTCCCGTGGCCTGGCTCTGGCCGGGGTCGACCGGGACACGGCCAACCCGGCAGATGGCAAGTTCGTCAGGGATAAGGCCGGCAACCCGACCGGTATTTGTGAAGACGGTGCTGCCAATATGGTCGCTTCGGTGGTGCCCCCCGTCACTGACGCAGAAAAGCTCAAGCAGATCCGCGCAGCGCTCGATGCCATGCGTGAGCAAGGTATCACCAGCTTTATGGATGCCTACTCCGGCGCTGAAAATGGCAAAGCCTTTACCACCTTGCAGCACTCGGGGGAGCTGACCGCCCGGGCATTGCTGGCGATCAGGCTGGACCCCCATGCTGCAGCTGCAGACCCGGTCAAAACCATCGCCGGGGTCAAGTCACTGGCTGCAGCCTACGATCAGGGTGAAACCAAAGTGACGCCGGGGGTGAGCCTGCGTCATGTCAAACTGTTCATGGATGGCATCATCAACGCTCCCGCAGACACCGGTGCCTTGCTGACCCCTTACTTGCATAACGCCGGCTCCGATACGGCACCAGAATGGACTCCCGGCAAAAACCTGGGGGAACTGTACTTCCCCAGGCAAGTGCTCGACCCCTTACTGTTGCAGGCGGCCCGGGCCGGCCTCGACCCGCACTTGCATGCCACTGGCGAGCGCGCCGTACGTGAGGCTCTGAACAGTATCCAGTACGTGCGCCAGCAGTTGCCGGACAATGCTTTCAGGCCCGCTATCGCCCACGCCGAGACGGTGGATCCTGCGGACTACCCGCGTTTCAAGGCGCTCGACGTGACGGCCACCATGTCTTTGCAGTGGGCCCAGCAGTCGCCGTCGGTGCTCGACAGTACCGGCGATCATCTGGGCCCCGAGCGTCTGGCACGCATGGAGCCCTTCGGCAGTATCCATAATGCCGGCGGGCGTATTGCCTACGGCAGTGACTGGCCGGTGGACCCTCTGGATCCGTTCCTGGCACTCAAGGTCGGGGTCACGCGCTCGGGTGATCCGCTGAACCCCCACAGTTTCGGTCCCGAATACGCGGGCAAGTTAAACGCCGAGCCGGCGCTGTCCCGCGCCGAGGTGATTCGCGCCATTACTTTCAACGCCGCTCAACAGTTGAATCTGGACAAAGTCCTGGGTTCGCTCGAGGTGGGAAAATTCGCCGACCTGATCGTACTGGACAAAAACTTCATGCAAGTGCCCGAGCAGGAGCTGGCGCGCAATCAAGTGCTGATGACCGTTGTCGGCGGCCAGGTGGTGTGGCGCAAGGAACATGCGTCCGGCCTTGATCCGAAAGGGTTGTCCCGGGCTGCACTTGCCCCGTGAGGGCAGCGCCCGGGCGCAGAACATGCAACAAGCGTTTCCAATAAAAAAAATAAAGGAAGTACCCTGATGAGCAATCCCAGTGTCAGTCATCAGCGAAGTCCGCTGATTGAAACTCGCTCGATCAATTTCATTCCCGAGGCCGAGCGCCATGGCAGCCTCTATAGCCAGTTCACCCTCTGGCTCGGCGCCAACCTGCAGATCACCGCAATAGTCACCGGGGCTCTGGCCGTAGTACTCGGCGGGGATGTGTTCTGGTCGTTGATCGGCTTGTTTATCGGTCAGCTGTTTGGCGGAGCCGTGGTTGCTTTGCATGCCGCTCAAGGACCCAGACTGGGCTTGCCACAGATGATCTCCAGCCGGGTGCAGTTCGGGGTCTACGGAGCTGCCATCCCGATAGTGCTGGTGTGCCTGATGTACCTGGGCTTCAGCGCCACTGGCGCGGTACTGTCCGGGCAGGCCATTGCTCAGTTGATCGATGTCAGTGACAGCGCCGGGATCCTGATCTTTTCGGCCTGTATCGCGTTTCTGACCATTTTCGGTTATCGCGTCATCCACATCGTTGGCAAGGTGGCCAGCGTGCTGGGGATCATTGCCTTTGCCTATCTGTTTACCCGGCTGATGACGCTGCACGATATCGGCCTGTTGCTGGAAAATCGCCACTTCAGCTGGGGATCTTTCCTGCTGGCGGTGTCACTTTCGGCCTCCTGGCAGATCGCTTTCGGTCCCTATGTGGCGGACTACTCGCGCTACCTGCCGAGCGCTACGTCGTCCTGGAAAACCTTTGCTGCCGTGGGCCTGGGCACTGTAGTGGGGGCCCAGGCTTCGATGGTGCTCGGCGTGTTCGCCGCAGCACTGGCGGGCAGCAACTTTCGTGGTCATGAAGTGGCCACTATTGTCGGACTGGGCAGTAGCGGTTTGATGGCTTCATTGCTGTATCTGAGCATCGTTTTCGGCAAGGTCACGGTGTCGACCCTCAACGCCTACGGCAGCTTCATGTGCATCGCCACCATCATCAGCGGCTGGCGCAGCCACCTGGAAATAACTGCCCGCCAGCGCATGCTGTTTGTGCTGGTGATTGTCGCGGTGTCGACCACCCTCGCGTTGCTGGGGCAGGACTCGTTTTTAAATACCTTCAAGTACTTCATCCTGTTCCTGCTGACCTTTTTTACCCCCTGGAGCGCCATCAACCTGGTGGATTACTACTTCATCAACAAGGGGCGCTACGACCTCAAGGCGTTGTCTGACCCGCGGGGCCGCTACGGTCGCTGGAACGTTTTGGGCATCAGCGTGTATGTGGCAGGTGTCTTGATCCAGCTGCCCTTTGTCGACAGTCACTTCTACTCGGGGCCGATGGTTGCGCAGCTGGGCGGGGTGGATATTTCCTGGATCGTAGGGCTGGTGGTGCCAGGCATTCTCTATTACCTGCTGGCCAGAACTTCCGTGCGCGTCGTGCCTGCGGTGATCCCTCAATAGCGTCTCTGCCAGCCCCCCGCAGCCCTTGACGCAGGGCACAGGCTGCAGTGAGTTTCTTTGCTATACCTATTGATCAATTCGCTAGCGGGTCAATCGGGACGACAGGCAATGAGGCTCAAACCTTTGACAAGACAGACATTCAAGTCTGCATCAGTGGCTGTGCCGCTGTTGGCTTGCATGCACATGGCCCATGGTGAAGGCCCGGCGGCGACAGCCGCCGGGCCAGAGTGGCTGCTGCTGGCAAGTCCGTTTGTGTGGGCGCCGTCCATGCACGGGCAGGCGGCACTGGGCGGGGTCAACAGCAGGGTCGATGTACCGTTCTCAGAGGTCGTGCACAACCTCAGCTCAGTATTCATGGGCAACCTGGAACTGACCAATCGCACCCTGGGGTTCTACCTCGATGGTGTGTATGCCAAAACCGATCAGTCCGAGAGGGTCTACGGGCGCAAGGTCGGGCTGGCGATCACCCAGACCACCCTTGCCGGCGGTGTGTACTACCGGGTGTATGAACACGCGCTGGGGGGCGCAACGGTCTTTTCCGAGCCGCGCACCTGGCGCCTGGAACCCACTGTCGGCCTGCGCTGGACCAAGCTCTCGACAAAGCTTGACGTCAACGCCCTGGGGTTCAGTATCAGCAAAAAAACCGAGTGGACGGATCCATTTGTGGGCTTGCGCACTCAGGTCGACCTGACTGATCGCTGGGTCCTTTCCGGTGAGGCCGACATCGGCGGCATGGATACAGCCTCGAAGAAAACCTGGAACGCCCAGGGATATCTGGGCTACCGAATGTACGTTGCTGATCACCCCGCCATCATTCGCGTCGGTTACCGGGTGCTGTCCCAGGAGTACCGGACCACCGACTTCACCGGCAACAAGTTCAAATACGATGTGACCCAGCGCGGACCGGTGCTGGGCCTGTCCATGCGGTTTTAGTCCGTCTTCAAGGAGGCCAAGGAATGCAGCTGCTCAAACAAACCCGATACCTGGCGCTGGCACTGGCAGGCTTTAGCCTGGCGCTACCGGTGGCCGATGCCTGCACCCGCCTGGTGTACCTGGGCGATAACCAGAATGTGATTACGGCACGCTCCATGGACTGGAAAACCGATGTGGCGACCAATCTGTGGATCTTCCCGCAAGGCATGCAGCGAACTGGAGAAGTGGGCGCCGGCTCACTGAAATGGACCTCTAAATACGGCAGTGTGATTGCCACCGGCTATGACATTTCCACCACCGACGGGGTGAACGAAGCCGGGCTCTCGGCCAACCTGCTGTGGCTGGTGGAGTCGGAGTATCCGCCGGTGCATAAAGGCAAACCCGGGCTGAGCATTGCGGCCTGGGCGCAGTATGTTCTGGATAATTTCAGCAGTGTTGCCGAAGCGGTTGCGGTGCTGGAAACCGAGCCCTTCACCGTGGTCACTGCGCAGGTGCCGGGTGAAAGTCGTCTGGCCACCCTGCATCTTTCGATGTCTGACGCCTCGGGTGACAGTGCAATCATTGAATACATCGATGGCAAGCAGGTGATCCACCATGACCGACGCTATCAAGTGATGACCAACTCACCAGCATTCGATGCGCAACTGGCAATGAATGCGTACTGGCAAGCCATTGGCGGCACGGTAATGCTCCCCGGCACCAACCGTTCGGCCGACCGTTTTGCGCGGGCATCCTTTTATGTCAATGCCGTGCCCAAATCCGAAGACCCGCGCTCCTCACTGGCCAGCGTATTCAGTGTGATCAGGAACGTTTCGGTGCCTTTCGGCATTACCACGCCCGGCGAGCCGAACATCTCGTCGACCCGCTGGCGATCGGTGATCGACCACAAGCGCGGGTTGTACTTCTTTGAATCGGCGATCAGCCCCAACACGTTCTGGGTCGACCTGAACCGGATTGATTTTTCGAAAGCCACGGGAGCGGTAAAAAAACTGGACCTGGGGCCGGACCAGAGCACGATTTACTCGGGTGAAGTTTCAAGCCGGTTTCAAGTGACCCCGGCCTTCAAGTTCGAAGGGGCCTGAGGACACCTGACCCTGTAGGAGCGAGCTTGCTCGCGAGCTTTTTATCGAGCCGATATTGATGCCATGTGAACGCGGCAATCTTGAGAAGCTCGCGAGCAAGCTCGCTCCTACAGGGGTTTGTGGTGGTTGGCAGATCTTGTGGGAGCTGGCTTGCCAGCGATGACATCACTGCGGTTTGGCGGAACGACCGAGACGCCAATGGATCGCGAGCAAGCTCGCTCCTACAGGGATTTGTGGTGGTTGGCGGATCTTGTGGGAGCTGGCTTGCCAGCGATGACATCACTGCGGTCTGGCTGAACGAGCGAGGTGCCAGTGGATCGCGAGCAAGCTCGCTCCTACAGGGGTTTGTGGTGGCCGGCGGATCTTGTGGGAGCTGGCTTGCCAGCGATGGCATCTCTGCGGTTTGTCGGAACGAGCGAGGTGCCAGTGGATCGCGAGCAAGCTCGCTCCTACAGGAATTTGTGGTGGTTGGCAGATCTTGTGGGAGCTGGCTTGCCAGCGATGACATCACTGCGGTCTGGCTGAGCGAGCGAGGTGCCAGTGGATCGCGAGCAAGCTCGCTCCTACAGGGATTTGTGGTGGCCGGCGGCAATCTTGTGGGAGCTGGCTTGCCAGCGATGACATCACTGCGGTCTGGCTGAGCGAGCGAGGTGCCAATGGATCGCGAGCAAGCTCGCTCCTACAGGAATTTGTGGTGGTTGGCAGATCTTGTGGGAGCTGGCTTGCCAGCGATGGCATCTCTGCGGTCTGTCTGAACGAGCGAGGTGCCAATGGATCGCGAGCAAGCTCGCTCCTACAGGGATTTGTGGTGGCCGGCGGATCCTGTGGGAGCTGGCTTGCCAGCGATGGCATCACTGCGGTCTGGCTGAACGAGCGAGGTGCTAGCGGATCGCCAGCAAGCTCGCTCCTGCAAAAAACATCCCTCCCTCAGGTAGCCAGCGGGTTACGGCTGCTTTCACCGTTGACCAGACGCTGGATACCCAACGGGTTGGCGTTTTTCAACGCGTCCGGCAGCAGGCTGTCGGGGTAGTTCTGGTAGCACACCGGGCGCAGAAAACGGTCAATGGCCAGGGTGCCGACCGAGGTGCCGCGGGCATCGGAGGTCGCCGGGTACGGCCCGCCGTGGACCATCGCGTCACAGACTTCGACGCCGGTCGGGTAGCCGTTGAGCAGCAGGCGTCCGGCCTTCTGCTCCAGCACCGGCACCACCTCGGCGAACGCCTGCAGGTCCGCAGGTTCGGCAATCAGTGTCGCAGTCAGTTGGCCATGCAGGCTATGCAACGCCTGCAGCAACTGGGCCTTGTCTGCCACTTCGACAATCACGGTGGTCGGTCCGAACACTTCTTCCTGCAACACCTCGGCGCCGTCGATCAACAGGCTGGCATCGGCCTGGAACAGCTGCGGGCTGGCCTGATTGCCGTGTTGCCCGGAGCCTGCGAGATGACGGATGCCGGCCACTTCTGCCAGGCGCTTGATGCCTTTGCTGTAGCTGTGCAAACCGCCTGCATTGAGTAGGGTTTGCGCAGGCTGGTTGCTGAAAAACTGGCTGAGTGCTTCGACAAAGCCACTGAACTCGGGGGAACGGATACCCAGCACCAGACCCGGGCTGGTACAGAACTGGCCGGCACCCTGCATCACGGAAGCGCCCAGCTCCAGGGCCAGTTTCTCGCCGCGTGCAGCCAGGGCCCGGGGCAGCATCAACACCGGGTTGATGCTCGACATCTCGGCAAATACCGGGATTGGCTGCGGCCTGGCCGCTGCCATGTCACACAGGGCACGTCCGCCCGCCAGCGACCCGGTAAAGCCGACGGCCTGAATCGCCGGATGCTTGACCAGGGTGGCGCCGACACCGGCGCCGTAGATCATGTTGAATACCCCGGCCGGCATGTCGGTGCGGGTGGCTGCGCGCTCAATGGCCTGGGCCACCAGATCGGCAGTCGCCATATGCCCGCTGTGGGCCTTGAACACCACCGGGCAACCGGCTGCGAGGGCCGATGCGGTATCGCCGCCGGCAGTGGAGAATGCCAGCGGAAAATTGCTGGCGCCAAACACGGCTACCGGGCCGACCCCGATGCGCCACTGGCGCAGATCTGCCCGGGGCAGGGGCTGGCGGTCGGGCAGGGCCTGATCGATACGGGCACCGTAAAAATCCCCCCGGCGCAGTACGCTGGCGAACAGGCGCATTTGCCCGCTGGTGCGGCCACGCTCGCCCTGGATACGCCCGGCAGGCAAGGCGGTTTCACGACACACGATGGCCACGAAATCGTCCCCCAGGGCGTCGATTTCATCGGCGACGGCTTCCAGAAACTCGGCCCGGCGGCTTGCCGGTAAACCACGGAACGCCGGGAATGCGGCGCTGGCAGCCATGGCTGCGGCATCGACTTCGGCCTCGGTGGCCTGGATAAAGGTATAGGGCAATGCTTCGCCGGTGCTGGCATCAAGGCTTTGCAAATGTACGGTGCCGGCAGCGCAGCGCTGCCCGGCGATAAAATTTTGACCGCTGATGTGTGTCATCTGTGTGTCCTCAAGAGAATCGGTGAAACCTGTAGGGGGTGTGGACTCAGGTAATAGCCCCGATCTGCCAGGGTACAAATTCGTTCTGACCGTACCCGTGCTGCTCGCTTTTGCTGCGCTCGCCCGAAGCAATGCGCAGCATCATGCGGTAGATGTATTCGCCGCGTTCTTCGATGGTCATGCTGCCATCGGCTATGCCGCCGCAGTTCACGTCCATGTCTTCTTCCTGGGTTTCCCAGAGTCGGGTATTGGTCGCCAGCTTGATCGAAGGCGAGGGCGCACAGCCGTATGCCGAGCCCCGGCCTGTGGTAAAGGCGATCAGGTTGGCGCCGCCAGCGACTTGCCCGGTGGCCGAAATCGGGTCGTAGCCCGGGGTGTCCATAAACACCAGGCCGTGGGCGCGGACTGTTTCTGCATATTCATAAACATCCACCAGATCACTGGAGCCTGCCTTGGCCACCGCACCCAGGGATTTTTCCAGAATGGTGGTCAAGCCTCCGGCCTTGTTGCCCGCCGACGGATTGTTGTTGAGCTCGGCGTTCATCCGCTTGCAGTAGTCCTCCCACCAGTGGATGCGCTTGATCAGCTTCTCGCCCACCTCCTGGCTGACGGCGCGGCGGGTGAGCAAATGCTCGGCGCCATAGACTTCCGGGGTTTCGGACAGGATGGCGGTACCGCCTGCCGCCACCAGCCGGTCGACCGCATTGCCCAGCGCCGGGTTGGCGGTGATGCCCGAGTAGCCATCCGAGCCGCCGCATTGCAGGCCGATAATCAAGTGGCTGGCGCTGACGGGCTGGCGTTCTACCTGGTTGGCCCGGGCCAGCAGGGACTTGACCTGCTCGATGCCGCTGGCGATGGTTTTCGAGGTGCCGCCCGTGCCCTGGATGGTAAAGGCGCGCAGGAACTCGCCTTTTTCCAGGCCCTGGGCCGCCAGCAAATCGGCGATCTGGTTGGTTTCGCAACCCAGGCCGATCATCAGCACCGATGCGAAATTGGGGTGCACCGCATAACCGCCCAGGGTGCGGCGCAACATGGCCAGGGCTTCGCCGCCCGGGTCCACGGCACAGCCGAAGCTGTGGGTCAGGGCAACCACCCCGTCAACATTGGGGTAGTCGATCAGGGCCTGGGGATTGATATCACGACGGAAATGATCGGCAATGGCCTTGGCTACGGTTGCCGAGCAGTTAACCGAAGTCAGGATGCCGATGTAGTTGCGGGTGGCGACCCGGCCATCGGCCCGCACTATGCCCATGAAGGTGTCGCTGGTCTGGGGCCCGACCCCGCGCGCATCGACGCCAAAAGCGTAATCGCGGGAGAAGTCGCCCATCACCAGGTTGTGCACATGCACATGCTCCCCGGCCTTGATCCGCTGGCTGGCGAAGCCAATGATCTGGCCGTAGCGGCGCAGCGGCTGGCCGGGTTCGATAGTGCGGGTCGCAATCTTGTGCCCGGAAGGAATCGGGTTCAACGCCACCAGCCCTTCAGCTTCCAGCACCAGGCCCTGTGGAATGGGCTGCCGGGCAATCAGTACATCGTCCAGCGGATTGAGGCGGATCACGGCATTGGCAGCATTTTCGCTGCCTGTTTTAGTTATCAGTTGCATCACGGTTACCCCAATGGAGCGCAGTGGCTCAGGCCAGTCCGCGTTCACGGTAGTCAATGAGGGAAGAAAACAGCATCAGGCCGAACGCCATGACCACAAAGAAGATCAGCGCCAGGAAATACGAACCGGTGAACTGCACGATCAGGCCGATCAGGATGGGCACGATAACCCCGACCATATTGCCGCAGAAGTTCATGCTGCCACCCAGTACTCCGGCTTTGGATTTGCCCCCCAGAATGGCCGGCAGGCACCAGTACATACCGCACCAGCGGATAAAAAACAGCGCCACACAGAGCAGGGAAATGACGGTGACGGCGTCCGGGGTGTAAGCCACCAGCAGGATGCACAGCGCGGCAATGGCCGCCGAACCGCCGAACATGCAACGCATCACCTTGTTGGGCGCGCCGCCTGCGTCTTTCCATTTGTCCGCCAGCCAGCCGCCAAAGATTTCACCGATAAAACCGCACATGAAAATCAGGAACGTGGCGCCGCCCATGGCCTTGATATCCAGGTTGTGGGCCTTGTGCAGATAGCTCGGCATCCAGGTCAACAGGCCGTAGAACACGCTGTTGTAGCAGGCATACCCGGCAAACATGGCCAGCACCGAGCGGCTTTTGAGCAGGTCCTTGAGAATGGCCTTGCGTTCGCCGTGGGTGCGGGCCGCTTCGGCATTGGCGTCGGTGATGTAAGCCAGTTCGGCCGCGTTGACCTTGGGGTGCTCGGCCGGGCTGTTGCGGATGTACCACCAGGCCCAGACGCCGACGATCATGGTGCCGACCCCGGCAATCACGAACGCAATCCGCCAGGAGTCAAACCAGGTAATCAGCCCGGCGATGATGATGGCGCCGAACGCGGTTCCCAGAGGGGCTCCGCCGTCCACCAGGGTCGCGCCGCGTCCACGTTCGTTAGGCGTTAGCCAAGCGCCGTTCAACTTGGCGCCGGCGGGCATGATCGGTGATTCGGCAACGCCCAGGCCGATACGGGTGGCCAGTAGCGTGATCCAGCTGTGGGCACCACCGGCAATGGCTTGAAAAAAGCCCCAGCCCACGGTGGCAACACCGACGATATTGCGCACTTGAAAGCGGTCCAGCAGCATCCCGCCGGGGATCTGCATTAATGCGTACGACCAAAAAAACGCACTGAGCATCAAGCCTTCCAGGGCCGGCGTCATTTCAAACTCGGCGGAAATCAGCGGCATCGCCACCGACAGCGAAGCGCGGTCGATGTAGTTGATCGCCGACAACAGCAGCAGGATCAGGAATATGCGCCAGCGCACGGTGGTTGGACGCGACGCATCCGCGTGATCGGCCAGCGTGGACGACGCAGGCGCTGAAGTTTTGAGGTTCATACGTGTCTCGATTTTTATATTTTTTATCAAGCGAGGCGGGTCTTTTGGCAGACCCGCAAAGCGATTTACAGTGGTTTTACCTTGCCGGCGGGCAGCTCGGCAGCACCGGCCTGGATACCATTGACCAAAGGCTCGCCAAACTCGGCCATGCTGATTTCGAACCGGTCGCCTTCACGGGTCTGAATCTGGTCGGCAAAGGACAGGGTGGCGGTGCCGAAGAAGTGCACATGCACATCGCCGGGGCGCAGGAATTGCGCATATTTGAAGTGATGGTATTCAAGGTTTTCAAGGCTGTGGCACATGTTGTCCTCACCGCTCAGAAACTCTTTTTCCCAGATCACCTCGTCGCCCCGCAGGATGCGGCTCATCCCGCTCAGATGACGTGGTAGCTCACCGACCCGCAGTTCCGGGCCGTAGCTGCAGTTACGCAACTTGGAGTGGGCCAGGTACAGGTAATTGCGGCGCTCCATGACGTGGTCGGAAAATTCGTTGCCCAGGGCAAAACCGACGCGGTACGGCTTGGCGTCTTCGCCGATCACATACAGGCCGGTCAACTCGGGCTCTTCGCCGGCATCCTCGGCGAATGGCGGCGTGTCAAAGGCCGCGCCGGGGCGAACCACAATCGATCCGTCGCCCTTGTAGAACCACTCGGGCTGGACCCCCGGGGTGCCCGCAGGCGGGCGTCCGCCTTCGATGCCCCACTGGAAAATCCGTGCGGTATCGGTCATGGCGGCCTGCTCGCCGGCGTTTTTCTGGTGCATTTTGTCGCGGGTCGAAGCGCTGCCCAGATGGGTCAGGCCCGTGCCGCTGACCAGGCAATGGGCCGGGTCCTGGTGATCGAGCGGCGGCAAGACCCGGCCTTCGAGCAAAGTCTGGCGATAACTGTAGGGACTTGGCTCGGTGCCGCGTTCCAGCACCTCTTCCACCAGGCCGTGGCCCTTGGCAATGGCGCTGAGCGCCAGCTCCCGGGTAGTGTCGGTGGCGCGCACCACATGGATTTCATCGCCTTCAATAACACCGACCTGTCGTGTGCCACGGGTGGTTTCAAACTGGATTAAACGCATGGAGTGAGCTCTTCGCAGGTTATTTTTATCGCGAGCCGTAACGGCTCTTCTGGGGCTCACTTTAATTTTTGTCAGAGATGCTGCCTAATGACAGATGCTGATTGAGCGATAACCATTAGTCATCCCCTATGCTGCCATCCCTCACCACCATCATTTCCCGCCTGCGCCTCAAGCAACTGCGTTTGCTGATTGCCCTGGACGAACACGGCTCCCTGCACAAGGCGGCCGAATCCGTGGCGATCACCCAGCCCGGTGCGACCAAGGCGTTGCATGAAATCGAATCGACCCTGGGTTCAACCCTGTTCGAGCGCACGACCAAAGGTCTGACCCCCAACGACCTTGGGCGCTGCGTGATTCGTTATGCGCGGCTGATCCACACTGACGTGGCGCATTTGCGTGAAGAAATGCTCGGCATCATGCAGGGCCACGGGGGTCGCCTGTCGGTGGGGGTGATCATGGGCGCAGTGCCGGCACTGGTGGAGTGCCTGGCGCGTTTGCGGGCCAAACAGCCGCAGCTGTCGGTGGAGATTGTCGAAGACACCAGCGCCCGCTTGCTGCTACTGCTGGATGAAGGGCGGCTGGACCTTGCCCTTTGTCGCACCAGCGTCAGCCGGCACCCGGCGGCATATGACTGCCACCTGCGGGATCAGGAACCGCTGGTGGTGGTCGCCAGCCCCCGCCATCGGTTTGCCGGTCGCGCATCCCTGGAGTTGAGTGATCTGGCTGATTCGGCGTGGGTGGTGTTCCCGGTCAACATGCCGATGCGCCTGACCCTGGAGCGCGAGTTCAGAGAGGCGGGGCTGAACTTCCCGACCTACCCGATTGAAACCTCATCCACCTTCACCACGCTCTCGTTATTGCTGCAAGACCCGGATCTGGTCGCCGTGATGCCGGTGGATGTGGCGCAGATGGCGGTTACCCACGGCATGCTGGTGCATTTGCCGCTAGAGCTGAAATCCCGCAGCGAGCCTTACGAAATCGTCACCCGCCACGGCATCTCGCTCACGCCGGCAGCTCAGTTGCTGGTGGACCAGCTGGCCTTGTAGGAGCGCCATCTGCAGACCAGCCCCTGTAGGAGCGAGCTTGCCTCGCGATAGAGCAATGTCAGCGCCGGATGCATAGACTGACTCACCGCCATCGCTGGCAAGCCAGCTCCCACAGGGTGGTAGCGGTTGCATCCCACCCATCCCACCGTAGGAGCGAGCTTGCTCGCGAGCTGTTGGCGATTCGAAATACCGCACTGAAAAGCTCGCGAGCAAGCTCGCTCCTACAGGGTGTCCGGGCCAGAGATGAGCGAGCCCTTTCAATCCGCCATGTAGCTGCGCATGGCATCCCAGGCGCTCATTACCTGAGTAATGGCAGCCTCCATCACGCCATGGGCTACGCCATCTCTGGCCAGGGTTGTAAGCCCCAGCAAAAAGCTTTCAAACACCGTGGCCAGGGCGACGGGACTGGTTTGTGCCAGCAACTCGCCCGAGGCAATGCCGCGCTCCACACAGGCAACAAACCCGGCCCGGTTGCGCGCCCGGGCTGCGGCGAGCGGGGCGCAAATGGCGATGGCTTCAGCCGAGCTGGCACTCATAAGTCCCAACGCCACCAGACAACCCCGGGGGTGGCCATCCTCGCATTGCATTCTGGCGGAGCCACGCAATGTCCTTTCAATTGCCTCGCGGGCAGGCAACTGCAGGTCAAACAGGCATTCGGTGACCTGGCCATGGGTGTTCAGGTAGCGCTCCATTACTTCCTTGAACAAGGCTTCCTTGGAGCCGAAGGCCGCGTAAAAACTGGGCGCGGAGATGCCGGAGCCGATGCTCGCCTTGAGCTGGCTGAGTGAAGTCGAGTCGTAGCCGTGCTCCCAGAACAGGTGCATGGCCTGGGTGATTGCCGCATCCCGGTCAAACGTACGCGGGCGTCCCATCTGTGCCATTGGAGTCTCCTCGGTAACAGGACTTAAATACTATTCGATACAAAAGTCGTTGACCATTGTTCTTTCCCGTGACTACATATGTACTCATCGATACATAACTAACAAGGCTGGAACAAGCGATGGCGGCAGCACAACACAACACTGAACGATTACCCATGGGGGCACTGCTCGCGCTGGCCATGACCGGCTTCATTTGTATCGTGACCGAGACCTTGCCAGCGGGTTTGCTGGCACAAATCAGCAGCGGTCTGCAGGTTTCATCTTCACTGGCAGGGCAGATGGTCACGGTGTATGCGCTGGGATCCCTGCTGGCCGCCATCCCGCTGACCATTGCTACCCAGGGCTGGCGTCGGCGCAATGTGCTGCTGTTGACGATTGTCGGCTTTTTGCTGTTCAACTCGATTACCGCCTGGTCTTCCAGCTATGGCGTGACCCTGGTTGCGCGCTTTTTTGCCGGTGCCTCTGCAGGTCTGGCCTGGAGCCTGCTGGCGGGGTATGCCCGGCGCATGGTGGCACCGCACCTGCAGGGGCGGGCGATGGCAGTGGCCATGGTCGGCACGCCGATCGCGCTCTCGCTCGGCGTACCCTTGGGCACATGGTTGGGGGCAATGGTGGGCTGGCGCACGGCCTTTGGCCTGATGTCGGGTCTGACCCTGGTGCTGATGGTCTGGGTTCTGGTCAAGGTGCCCGATTATCCGGGGCAGTCGGCATCGCAGCGCACCGGTCTGCGGCAGGTGCTGCTGACGCCGGGGGTGCGCTCTGTGCTTGGGGTGGTGATGACCTGGATGCTGGCGCACAACATTCTCTACACCTACATCGCACCTTTCGTGGCGCCGGCAGGTCTGGGCAATGACGTCGATATCGTGCTGCTGGTATTCGGTCTTGCGGCGCTGGTGGGGATCTGGCTCACCGGCAGGCTGGTGGATCGGCACTTGCGCAAAGCGGTGCTGGCAAGCCTTGGAACATTCGCTGCGATCGCGCTGGTATTTGGTTTTTTTGCTCAATCAGTGGCGGTGATATACACCGGCGTGCTGGTGTGGGGCTTATCGTTTGGCGGTGCTGCCACCTTGCTGCAAACCGCATTGGCGGACTCTGCAGGCGAGGGCGCCGATGTTGCGCTGTCATTGAACGTGGTGGTCTGGAACAGCGCCATCGCGATCGGCGCACTGACCGGTGGCGTGTTGCTGGATCAGGTCGGGGTTGGCATCTTTCCCTGGGTATTGCTGGTGCTGTTGCTGGCGGGACTGTGGATTGTTTTCAGCGCCCGTAACCACGGCTTTCCCGAAGGTCAGCGGCAATTGCCAGACTTATCGTAGCCCTCCGATGATAATCGCTGCGTGACCGGACGCAGCCTGCGCCAACGGCTACAAAATGCGCGGATTGTGTAGTCGCTGACCATGAACCAGGCTGCGATAAGGGCCCCAGGGCCTTCAGTTGCGGGGCCTGCTGCGCAGTCCATCGCCGCCTGGTGCCTGGTCAGCGACCACTGGCCCCGATCAGTAAATCCCCAGCATGCCCTCGATGCTGCGCACCATCGATACCAGCCTTGGCCCGATATCGTTTTTAAGTTGCCCCTCATTCAACATAAAGGCCGAAACCCCGCAGTTGAATACCAGGATTTCGCCATCCGGCATGGGCCGCATCGGCACCGCAACCGCATGGATCTCACGCCGCAGATCACCATAGGACACGCAAAATCCGCGCTGGTTATATTCCTGCACACTCTCTTCGATGCGGGTCTGGAACATCTTCCAGTCGTCAGGGGTTTTGACTTTGATTTCGTTGAGCAATGCCGTGCGCTCTT
Source organism: Pseudomonas sp. TMW22089 (assembly GCF_022496645.1). Taxonomy (NCBI): domain Bacteria; kingdom Pseudomonadati; phylum Pseudomonadota; class Gammaproteobacteria; order Pseudomonadales; family Pseudomonadaceae; genus Pseudomonas; species Pseudomonas sp. TMW22089. The sequence goes on along the minus strand of NZ_SCFG01000013.1, from coordinate 91,202 downwards.
CCCGTGAAGAGGCAGCAATCAATGCCCGCCCCATGGCCGTGCGCACAATCGGATAGCTCAAGCCAACATCCGGTGGATGGCTCATGGGCGCTGCACTGCGGCTGCTTTCCAGATACACCACGCTGAGCCGGTCACGAATGCCAAGGGAAACCGAACCGCGAATATGATCGGCCATCTCTTTCATGAAAGGCCGGGCGATTTGCCGGATGTTGAGGCTGGCGAGCAACGGATAGCCCAGGGATAAAACAGCCGAACCCAACTGGTATTTATTGTTCAGCCGATTGATCCGCAAATAGCCCAGGCGCACCAGGGTGTAGGTGAAACGCGAGATTGTCGCTTTCGCCATACCGGTGCGTGACGCCAGTTCGGCATTGCCCAGTTGCGTGTCCCGCGGGGTAAAGCAATGCAGGATCTCCAGGCCGCGGGCCAGGGTCGCGGCAAATTGCCGGTCATCCGCGAACTCATCCGCCACGTTGGTGTATGGCGCGTGCCGCCATCGTCCTCTGCTCAATAGCACCCCGGTGACAGCCCCCGGGGTGCTGGCGGTTGCCACGGTGACAGGAGTTTCGTTGCTGGCCTGTATGGTCGGGGTGACTTCAATGCTGGCGGGTTACCCACCGTAGGAGCGAGCTGGCCTCGCGATAGAGCAATGTCAGCGCCGGATGCATAGACCGACCCACCGTCATCGCTGGCAAGCCAGCTCCTACAGGGTGGTAGCAGTTGTCCTGAATATCCCACCCGCTCCACTGTAGGAGCGAGCTTGCCTCGCGATGGCGCAATGTCATTGCCGGATGCATAGACCGACTCACCGCCATCGCTGGCAAGCCAGCTCCCACAGGGTGGTAGCGGTTGTCCTGAATATCCCGCCCGCTCCACTGTAGGAGCGAGCTTGCCTCGCGATGGCGCAATGTCATTGCCGGATGCATTGACTGACTCACCGCCATCGCTGGCAAGCCAGCTCCCACAGGGTGGTAGCGGTTGCATCCCACCCACCCACCTCACCGTAGGAGCGAGCTTGCTCGCGAGCTGTTGCTGTTTAAAAAGCAATCTGTCCGGCCTTCAACCATCCTGGGCGTTCATTGGGCCCGGGGACACGGGCTTGTGCTACGTGGCATGCTAGCTGCAAGGATCCGCCTGCGTTTTAAACCTCAATCAAAGGATTACCCATGCGTTATCGCCAACTGGGCAGAAGTGACATCAAGGTCAGCGTCATCGGGCTTGGGACCATGACCTGGGGCCATCAAAACAGCGAAAGCGATGCCCACCAGCAGATCGAGCTGGCGCTGGCTGAAGGCGTCAATCTGATCGACACCGCCGAGATGTATCCCACCCCGACCCATGCCGATACCTGGCGCACCACTGAACGCTACATCGGCAGCTGGCTGGCCCGCAGCGGCCGTCGCGCCGATGTGGTCCTGGCGAGTAAAATTGCCGGCCCGGCCCGTGAACCCGGCGGGCAGTTGCACATTCGTGACGGCCTGACCCGGCACGACCGGCGCAATATTGTCGAAGCGCTGGACGGCAGTCTCAAGCGTCTGAACACCGACTATCTGGACCTCTATCAACTGCACTGGCCGGACCGGGCGACCAATTTTTTCGGCCAGCGTGAATACCCCTATGCCGAAGACAACCAGAGCGTGGCCATTGAAGAAACCCTGTCGGTACTGGCCGAGCAGGTCAAGGCCGGCAAGATCCGCCACATTGGCGTGTCCAATGAAACCCCCTGGGGTGTGGCTGAGTTCATCAAGCAGAGCGAGCGTCTGGGCTTGCCGCGTATTGTCAGCGTGCAAAACCCCTACAGCTTGCTCAGCCGCCTGTATGAGGGCGGGCTCTCGGAGTTCAGCCATCGCGAAGGCGTAGGGCTGCTGGCGTATTCGCCCCTGGCCTTCGGTTCGCTGACCGGCAAATACCTGGGCGGTGCGCGTCCCGAGGGCTCGCGCCTGGCAGCGGTGTACCGCACCTTCAACCGCTATGACGGCCCGGCGGTGGACCAGGCCGTCAATGGCTACCTTGAGATCGCCAGACAACACAACCTGAGCCCGGCGCAACTGGCCCTGGCTTATGTCATCAACAAACCTTTTGTGGCCAGTGCACTGACCGGCCAGACCAGCCTGGCCCAGTTGCGCGAAAACCTCGGCGCGCTGCACCTGACCCTCGATCCAGACATCCTGGCCCAGATCGAGGCTGTCCATCAGCGCACACCCAACCCGGCGCCTTAGAAGTACGGCACCTGCGATGGACAGCGCCGCAGGCCCCATGGATGACGGGCCTGCGGCTCTTATCGCAGCCTCGTGCGTCGTCAGCGACTGCACAAGAGATATAGGTTTTTCCTGGCCGTTGCCGCAGCTGACGTTCGGCAACTGTTGGCCCACCAACAGTGACCGCACACAGTGTTGGTTTTTACCCCGCGTCCCCCCGCGCATTACCCCTGTTTACTGGCCGAAAAACCCGGCATGCCTTGTGCAATAGCCCTGTTCCCGGACTTTAGGCAGTAAGCCCCATGCTCGAACGCTCACCCCATCTGCGATCTCAAGGCAGACGATCCAGGTCGCTGCTCAAACGTACACCCCTCATCGGTTTTGCTGCACTGTGCAGTCTGCTGGTCGGCTGCGGCCCGGATACCTCCACGGTCGCGCGCAGTGACAAGCCGGTCAGCGGCGGCACGCTGGTGTACGCCACTGACCGCGAACCCACTTGCCTGGACCCCCATGTCAGCGGGGACATGCCTCAGGTGTTTATCGGCCAGCAGTATCTCGACTCGCTGGTATCGATGGACGAGCAGGGGCAAATAGGTCCGTGGCTGGCCAAGGGCTGGGAGGTGTCGGCCGACGGCCTGGTGTACACCTTCCATCTGCGCAATGACGTGCACTTCACCGACGGCACGCCGTTCAACGCGGCAGCGGTCAAGGCCAACCTGGACCACATGGCCAATCCGAAAACCCAGTCCAGTACCGCCGGTGGTTATATCCGCCAGTACCGCAGCACCGAGGTGCTCGATGACTACACGGCAGTGGTGCATCTGGCCACACCTTATGCCGCGTTTCTGGAGGTGCTGGCCCAAGGCTTTCTGGGCATTGAATCGCCTACGGCATTGCTGCGCTCCCGTGACCAGAACTGTGAAAGCCCGGTGGGCAGCGGCCCGTTCAAGATCGTCAAATGGGACCGCCAGAACCAGGTCGAACTGGTACGCAACCCGGATTACAACTGGGCGCCACCCACCGCCAGGCATCAGGGCCCGGCATGGCTGGAGCGCATTGTGTGGAAGTTCATCCAGGAGCCATCGGTGCGTTTTGCCTCGTTGCAGGCAGGCGAGGTCGACGTGATCGAGGCGCTGCCGCCCGAGTCCCATGAGGCGGCGCGGCGCAATCCGGACCTGACCATGCTGGTCGCCCTGCGTCCGGGCAACCCCACCAACGGCACGCTGAATATCACCCGCGCACCCTTCGATAATCTGAAGGTGCGTGAAGCCTTTGTGCGCAGCGCCGATGTCGAGGGCGCGCTGAAAAGCGTGTACTTCAATGAATTCCCCCGGGCCGGTGGCGCGCTGAGTTCGGCCACGCGCTTTTACAGTCCGGACTTCGAACATGCCCAGGATTACGATCAGGGCCGGGCCGCGCAGCTGCTGGATGAAAGTGGCTGGACCGGGCGCGACGCCGAGGGTTATCGCACCCGTGACGGCAAGCGCCTGCAGGTGCATGTGGTGATTGGCAACCGCACGCCACCCTCGGAACTGACGCTGTGGGAGCAGGTCCAGGCCACCACACGCAAGGCCGGGTTCGAGTTGCTGGTGGAGCAGATGAGCGATGTCCAGGCCACCCAGCGTCAGGCCGACTGGGACTACGACATCCGGGTGGGCTACTGGAACACCAACAGCGCAGACGTGCTGCGCATTGTGTTCGGCTCGGAGTTCGTGCAGCCGGCAGGCGTCGGTGGCTACCACCAGAACACCGCAGGGTTCGCCAGCCCGCAGTTTGACGCAATCAACCAGCAAGCCCTGGCCACCCAGGACCCCGAGCAGCGTCGAGCCCTGTACTACCAGACCCAGCAGATTGCTTCGCAGCAATACCTGCAACTGACCACCTACCCGCAAAGCTCGCGTCTGGGGATCTACAAGACCACCCAGGGCGTGCGTCTGGAGCCTTCGCTGGCGGTGACTTACCTGTATGACGCCTGGGTGAACAAATGAGAGGGGTAAACCAATGAGCGCAATCACATACTCCAATGCGCGGCACGAACGTCTGGCCCGGCTGGCCCGTCGTGCAACATGGCGTCTGGCAGGCGGGGTGCTGGTGCTGTGGGCCGTCGCGACCCTGACCTTCTTCGCTTTGCACCTGATGCCGGGTGATCCGGTGCTGGCCATTCTTGGCGGCGCCAGTGGCAACCCGACCGCAGAGACCATTGCTCAAGCCACCCGTGAGTTTGGTCTGGACAAGCCGTTGGCGGTTCAATATGCGCTGTACCTGGGGCGTCTGTTGCAAGGCGACCTGGGGATGTCCTACTCCCAGCACTTACCGGTCACGCAGGTGCTCGCCGAGCAATCCTGGGCGACCTTGCAGCTTACCTTCAGCGCCCTGGCGCTGGCCTGGCTGCTGGTCCTGGCGCTGACCGTGCTCACCGCCGGCCGTGGCCGCTGGGTGTCCAGCCTGGCCTCGCTGGCCGAAACCCTGGCCGCTGCCTTGCCGCACTTCTGGCTGGGTATTTTGCTGCTGGCGGTGTTCGCCTTCGGCCTGCGCTGGTTCCCCCCGGCCGGTAGCGATGGCTGGCGCACCCTGGTATTGCCGGCGGTGGCACTGGCCATTCCGCTGGCCGGTTTTATCGCCCAGGTCACCCGTGAATCCCTTGAACTGACACTGGAACAACCCTTTGTCCTGACTGCCCGCACCCGGGGTCTGAGCGACACCGCCGTGCGCTTCAAGCACGCCCTGCGCCATGCGGTGTTGCCCGGTATTTCATTGTCTGGCTGGGCCATCGGCGCGCTGATCAGCGGCGCGGTGGTGATTGAAGTGATCTTTTCGCGCAAGGGCCTGGGCCGCCAGTTGTATCAGGCAGTGCAGGCGCAGGACTTGCCGCTGACCATCGGCATCAGTCTGGCTGTGGCCGCCGTCTATGTGCTGGCCAACATTGTGATCGATCTGCTGTACCTGTGGATCGATCCCCGGCAACAGGGGAAAACAGCATGAGTGAACTGACTTTCGAAACCACGCTGCCCGCTGTCCGGGTTCAGCGCACAGCGTCCCGGCTGCGTCCCGGCCCCTTGCTGGCCGTAACCTTCCTGGCCTTTCTGATCATCGCGGCGCTGGCGCCGCAACTGTTTGCCCACAGCGATCCATTGGCGATTGTTCCCCACGATGCCTTTCACCCGCCGGGCTGGGCGCACTGGTTCGGCACCGATCAATCGGGGCGGGATATTTTCTCGCGGGTTATCTACGGCACCCGCCAGTCCTTGTTCATCGGCCTGGCCGCCACGGCACTGGCCATGGGCATTGCGATTGTCCTGGGCTTGCTGGGTGGCCTGGGCGGCGCCTATCTGGATCGCGGTGTCGGCTGGCTGCTGGAGATTCTGTTTGCCTTCCCCAGTCTGGTGCTGGCGCTGCTGTTCGTGGCGATCTTTGGCAGTGGCGTCGGTCCGTTGATCGTCGCCACCGGGCTGGGCGGGGCACCGGGCTATGCGCGCATGGTGCGCGGTCAAGTACTGGCGGTGCGTAACGCCGGCTACATCGAAGCCGCCGTGGCCCTGGGGCATCCGACACGGCGGATCATCCTGCGCCAGCTGTTGCCCAATGCCATGCGCCCACTGATCGTGACCCTGACCATGGGCGTCGGTCAGGCCATTGTCTGGGCCTCGGCCCTGAGCTTTCTGGGGCTGGGCGCGCCGCCGCCCGCGCCGGAGTGGGGGACCATGCTGTCGATGGGGCGTGACTTTGTTGCCAATGCCTGGTGGCTGACCTTCTTCCCCGGGCTGTTCATCGTACTGACCACGCTCTCGACCACGGTCGCGGGCCGCTATCTGCAACAACGTCTGGAGGGACGCCTGTCATGAGTGACAAACACTTGATCGTTGAAGGCCTGTCCATCGAATTCGACGGCCAGACCGTGGTGCACAACCTGTCGTTTACCCTGGCCCCGGGCAAGACCCTGGCCCTGGTCGGTGAGTCCGGTTCCGGCAAGAGCGTGACTGCCCGCAGCCTGATTGGCCTGGCGGGCGCCGGTGCGCGGGTGACTGCGCGCACTCTGAGTTATGGCGGGCAGGATCTGCTGGGGTTGTCCGAGCGCGGCTGGCGTCGACTGCGGGGCAAGGGCATCGGTTTCGTGCTGCAGGATGCGCTGGTGTCCCTTGACCCCTTGCGGCCAGTGGGCAAGGAAATCCTTGAAGTGCTCAAGGCCCACAACTGGGGCGATCGTCGCAGCCGCGCCGAGCGGGTGATCGAGTTGCTGGATAAAGTCGGAGTGCCGCAGCCCCGGTTGCGCGCCCGGCAACGTCCCGATCAACTGTCCGGTGGCCTGCGTCAGCGGGCGCTGATTGCCAGTGCGCTGGCGCTGAGTCCGGGGCTGGTAATCGCCGATGAACCGACCACCGCACTGGATGCCACGGTGCAGGCGCAGATCCTTGAAGTGCTGCAGGAAATCAAGGCCCGCGGCGACTCGTTGCTGATCATCAGCCATGACCTTGCGGTGGTGGCGCAGCTGGCGGATGAAGTGCTGGTGCTGCGCCACGGCGTAACGGTGGAGCAGAGGCCAATGCAGCAGGTGTTGCGCAACCCGCGCCACCCTTACACCCGCGCCTTGCTGGATGCGGTACCTGCCGAACATGCGCGGGGTACGCGCCTGTCGCCGGGGCAGCCGGCAGTGGGCGGGCAGCCCCGTCCGGCGGCTGACTCGCCGTTGCTGCTCAGGGCCAGCGGGCTGGGCAAGGCTTATGTCGGCCCCGATCATCAATCGCGGCAAGTGGTTGATGGCGTCAGTTTTGAACTGCGGGCCGGGCGTACTCTGGGCATCGTCGGCGAGTCCGGCTCGGGCAAGACCACTGTCGCGCGCATGGTGCTGGGGCTGCTGGAACCGGATGCGGGACGGGTCGAGTTTCTCGGTCAGCCGTGGACGGCGGCGGGCAGCCAGCGGGTCACGGAAAAACAGCGGCGCCTGCATCGACGGGATATCAGCGTCATTTATCAGGACCCCCTCAGCTCGTTCGACCCGCGCTGGAGTGTTGCCCGAATCCTTGCCGACGCCCTGGATGTAGCAGGGTTCGAGGCCGGGCAACAGGCTGTACGCATCCGCCAGTTGCTGGAGCAGGTGCGCTTGCCGGCCGACCTGGCCACCCGCCGCCCGTTGCAATTGTCGGGTGGTCAGCGCCAGCGGGTGGCGATCGCCCGGGCCATTGCCAGTAACCCGAAAGTGATTATCTGCGATGAACCGGTATCGGCCCTGGACGTATCGGTACAGGCCCAGGTGCTCGACCTGCTGGCGGACCTGCAGGCCAGCCTGGGGCTGGCGTATCTGTTTATTTCCCACGACCTGGGGGTGATCCGCCATGTCAGCGACGAAGTGCTGGTGATGCGTCACGGCAAGGTCGTGGAAAGCGCCGCAGTCGAGGCGCTGTTTGACAACCCACAGCATGAATACACCCGTCGCCTGCTGGGGGCCGTACCGCGTCTGCCCGGTGCCCAAGTGCAACTGGTGGTGCCGCCGCTGGAAGCAGAGAACAGCGCGTGGCTGTTTGATGAATCACAGCTTTGGAAAATCGCCATTTAAGCGTCATCAACCCAAGGAACTGCCATGAGTAAGCTGTTTGCTGTAACCGAACGTCCCGTTGCTACGGTGGCAGAACTCAATGCCCGTGCCGACCGCCTGTTGCCGGAGATCGGCCAGGGCGCGGCATTGCGCGAACGCGACCGGCTGCTGCCGTTTGAGGCGGTGGCGCAGATTGCCAAAGCCGGCTTTTTTAGCGCCAGAATTCCGGTCCGCTATGGCGGCAGTGGCGGCTCGGTGAAAGAGGTCATCGGTTTATTGATCCGTATCGCGGCGGTGGACTCCAACGTTGCTCAGGCATTGCGTCCCGGCTTCGGTTTTGTCGAAGGGTTGCTGGCGTCCCGGGCGGATGATGCCGAAGGCGAGCGCGAACGCTGGTTCGAGCGCTACCTGCAGGGCGCGGTGATCGGCAATGCGGGCTGGGAAGTCGGTGGCGCCAACGGCTCGATCAGCGCCCGGATAGTGCGTGACGGCGAGCATTACCGGGCCACGGGCAACAAGTACTACAGCACCGGTTCGTTATATGCCGACTGGGTCAGCGCGGTGGCGCTGGACGAAAACGATCAGCCGGTGTCGTTCATCTTGCCGCGTAACCGTCAGGGGCTTGAGCTGCTGGACGATTTTGACTCCATGGGCCAGCGCCTGACGGCCAGCGGTACTACCCGCCTGAACAACGTACAGGTGCTGGCGCAAGAGATTCGCACCCGGACCGTGGAGGAGGGCAAGCGCACCATCGTCACGCCATTTTTGCAATTGTTCCTGGCGGCGGTGCAGGCGGGTATTGCGCGCAATGCCTTGAATGATGCGGTGGCGTTTGCCAATGAGCATGCGCGGCCGATCAAGCACAGCAGCGCCAACCGTTCGGTGGACGACCCTTACGTGGAGCTGAGCGTGGGGGACATCTCGGCCCGGGCTTTCACGGCCGAGGCGGTGGTGCTGCGTGCGGCTGAGGCCATAGACCGGGCGTGGGCAGGGGATCTTGATCCGCTGTTGGTAGACCGGGCGGCGGTGGACGTGGCGCAGGCGCAATATATTGCTGCGGAGTCTGCGCTCAAGGCGGCGGAGCTGGTATTCGACGTGGGCGGGGCCTCGACCACGGGGCGGGCGCACAACCTTGACCGGCACTGGCGCAATGCCCGCACTGTGGCCAACCACAACCCCCGGCAGTGGAAAGCCGCGGCGGTGGGGGCCTGGCAACTCAAAGGCACCCCACCCCCGACCTCCGGGTTGTTCTGATCAAGGTCTGTGGACAGGGCCGTGGGCTGTTACGCCGACTGCGTCGTCGAGCGCAGGCTCAGCCCCCTCCCAGTGCCGTCAACAATCCCACGCTGGCCTGCAACTGCCGGGTGCGCAGGGCTTGTACCGCGCGCTGGGCCTGCAACGCCGCGGTCTGCGCCGTGACTACATCCAGGTAACTCACGGCTCCGGCTTCATAACTGTTGGTGGCCAGCGCCCGGGTGTGCTCGGCGGCATTGGCCGCCGCCTGTTGGTCCAGACCTTGCTGCCTCAGGTCGCGCAACTGCGCCAGGTTGTCTTCGACCTCGCGCACCGCATGCAGCACCTGGCTGCGGTAGTGTGCCGAGGCTTCTTCGAATTCGGACCTGGCCTGGCGCTCCTCGGCATTCAGTCGCCCGCCATCAAAAATCGGCAGGTTGACCAGCGGCCCCAAGGCCCAGAAACGATTGCTCGCGGCCAGTAAATTACCGCTGCCCTGGGTTTGTCCGCCCAGTAGTCCGGTCAGGCTGAAGTCAGGGTACCAGGCGGCTTTGGCCACGCCGATTTGCGCATTGGCGGCAAACACCCGCCGTTCCGCCGCGGCGATATCGGGCCGGCGCTGCAACAGGGTGCTGGGCAAGGCGCCCGGTTGCGCCGGCAGGCTCAGGGTCTGCTTGCCGGCCGGCAATTCAAAGTTGCTGGCCGGTTCGCCCAGCAGTTCGCCAATGGCGTGTTCGGTGAGGTTGCGCTGGCCGCGCACATCGTCCAGTTGGGCCTCGGCTTCGGCCAGCTGGCTCTGGGCGCGGGTCAGGTCAAGTTCGGATGAAATCTGCCCCTGATAGCGGGCGCGGGTCAGTTGCAGGGCCTGGCTGTAATCATCCAGCGAACTGGAGAGAATGCGCTGCTGCGCATCCAGCCCGTCAAGCTGCACATACAGGCTGGCAAGCTGGCGCTGCAAGCTCAGGCGAGCCACGGCCAGGTCATCTGCCGAGGCCTGAGCCCGGGCATCGCCCGCCGCCACCTGGTTGCGGATTTTACCCCACAGGTCGAGATCGAAATTCAGCGCAAAGCCTGCGGTATTGCTGTTGTATACCGCTGGCTGGTCGGAACCGCGCAGAGGCCGACTGTCCGACTGGCGCTGGCGCAGCGGTTGCCCGCTGGCGGTTATTTGCGGCAATAGCCCGGCATGCAGCTGGCTGGCATAGGCCTGGGCACCCTGGTAATGGGCCAGGGCTGCCGCCAGGTCCGGGTTGGTCTTGAGCAGGCGCTGCTGCAGTGCATTCAGGCGCTCGTCGTGATACAGCCGCCACCACTGGGGTGACAGTTGATCGGCCGGTTGCGCGCTGTGCCACGGGTTGTCGCTGCTCTGTTCGCGATAGTGCTGTGGCAGGTCCAGTTGCGGCGGCCTGTAGGCCGGTGCCAGCGAGCAGCCCTGCAACGCCAGGGCCAGCAACAGGGCGCCGCGTTTAAGCTTTGGCTGCATGGGCGGCTCCTGCATCGGCAAGTTTCACCGGGTCACCTTCGCGCAGGGCGTCGGGCGGGTTGTCGATCACGGTGTCGGCAGGTTTGAGCCCTTGATCAATCACCAGCCGGTCACCCAGATCCAGGCCGATATGGATGTTTTGCATGTGCACATGCCGGGCGCTGTCGAGCACCGCCACCTGGGTGCCCTGGGCACGGAAGATCAAGGCACTGGCCGGAATGCTGACGCCATGGGTGTCGGGTGGGATCGCCAGGGTTGCCTCGGCGTAATCCCCGGGCATCAGCACATCGCCGGGGTTTGGCGCGACAAACTGTGCCATCAGGGTGCCCGAGCGCTGATCAATGGCGGCCGAATTGCCGATCAGTTTCGCGCTGAAAGTCTGCCCCGGATGCTCCGGCACGCTGAGCTGCACCGGCATGCCCGGACGAATCACGCTGGCGTAGTTCTGTGGCACCGGCACGTACAGGCGCAGCTGATGGGTATCGGCGATGTCGAACAGCTCGGTGTCGCTGTCGGTATCGGCCTTGATCAGTTGGCCGATGTCGGTATGGCGCGCGGTGATGGTCCCGGCAAAGGGCGCGCGAATGGTCTTGTAGTCTTCCAGGCTGGACAGGCGCGCGTAGTCAGCTTCGGCGGCCTGGGCACTGGCCCTGGCGGCGGCAGCGTTGGAGGTTTTCTCGTCCGCCTCCTGGCGTGAGACCGAGTGGCTGGCCAGCAGGTTTTGCCAGCGCGACGCGGTGGTGGCAGCCAGTCTGGCATTGGCCTGCTCTTGCAGCATGTGGGCCCGGGTCTGCGCCAGTTGCTGATCCAGGTCGGGGCTATCAATGACCGCCAGCACCTGTCCGGCGGTGACCTTGCTGCCAATATCGCTGTGCCAGCTTTTCAGGTAGCCGCTGACCCGGGCATGGATCGAGGCCTTGCTCCAGGCTTCCAGATGCGCGGGCAAACGCAGGGTGTCGCCATGGGCGTTCTGCAGCGGCTGGAACACGCTGACCACTGGCAGGGCGGCTACTTCGGTCCAGTTGGCAACCTCATGCTCGTGGCGGCTGCGGGCCGCCAGACCATTGGCCACCAGCAACGCGGCCAGGGTCAGGCCACCGATACCCAGGTACATCAAGCGCTTGGGCGAAGGTTTTGGATCAGACGACATGGGTGGTTTCTCCAGCTGCAGAGCGATTTTTTTCACGACCGTGCACCAGGCTGAACACCACGGGCACGAACAACAAAGTGGCAACAGTGGCCAGCATCAGGCCGCCAATCACAGCGCGGCCCAGCGGGGCGTTCTGTTCTTCGGAGAGGGCCAGCGGCAGCATGCCGATCATCATTGCCAGGGCAGTCATGCACACCGGCCGGAACCGGGTGTAGCCCGCTTCGAGCGCAGCCTTGAGGGCGTCGCCATGTTCCGCCAGGCGCTCGCGGCAGAAACTCACCACCAGAATCGAGTTGGCAGTGGCCACCCCCATGCACAGGATGGCCCCGGTCAGGGCCGGCACCGACAAGGAGGTGCCACTGAGGAACAGCATCCAGACGATCCCGGCCAGGGCGGCGGGCAGAGCGGTGATGATCACGAACGGGTCCAGCCACGACTGGAAGTTGACCACGATCAGCAGGTAGATCAGCACCACCGCCCCCAGCAGGCCCAGGCTCAAACCGCTGAAGGCTTCATGCAGCGCGTCGATCTGGCCGTGCAGGGTGATGGTGGCGCCTTTGGGACGCAGGTCCGAGGCGCCATCAATCACTTTTTGCACATCGGCGGCCACCGAGCCCAAATCGCGGCCCTGAATGTTGGCGTACAGATCCAGGGTTGGCTCGATGTTGTAATGGGTGACCACCGCCGGGCTCTCGCCCCGGGTGATGGTCGCCAGCCCGCCAAGGATTTGTGACTGGCCGCTGCTGCCGGTGACCGGCAAGGCCTCCAGCGAGGGCAGGCTGTCCAGCCGGTATTGCGGGGTCGCGGCCACTACCCCGTAAGACACGCCGTTCTGCGGGTTGAGCCAGAAAGTCGGTGCCACCTGGGAACTGCCCGCCAGTGAGGCCACCATGCTGTTGGTAACGTCACGTTCGGTGATCCCCAGGCCATTGGCCCGCAGCCGGTCAACCTTGACTTGCAGGGACGGGTAGCCGACCGATTGCTGAATCCGCAGATCGGCTATCCCCGGCACATGTTGCAGGCGCCGTTGCAGCTCCAGGGCATAGGTGCGATTGGCGGCGTCGTCGCGGCCGGAGACTTTCACGTCCAGCGCAGCCGGAGCACCGAAGTTGAGGATCTGGGTGCTGATATCGGCCGGCATAAAGGCAAACTGGCTGCCGGGGAAACTCTCGGGCAGGGCTTCACGCAAGCGTTTCACATAGTCGGCGGTCGGGCTGTGGTCGGCTTTGAGGGTGACTTGAATATCGCCATCCTGGGGGCCGATGGTGCCGCTGCTGCTGTAGGCCATGTCGATGCCGCTCAACGGAATCCCGATGTTGTCGATGATGGTGTCCAGCTGGTCGGCGGGGATGATTTCACGAATGCGCGATTCGATCCGGTCGAAGGCCGCCGCGCTTTCTTCAATGCGCGTACCCAGCGGCAGGCGCACATGCAGGGCCAGTGCCCCGGCATCGGTGGCCGGGAAGAAGTCCTGGCCCAGACTCGGCAGCAACACGAACGACGCCAGCACACAGGCCATGAAACCGGACAAAAAGCCTTTGCGATGGGCCAAAGCCAATTCCAGCACGCCGTAGTACCCATCGCGCACGGCCGAGAAGCGCCGTTCGAACCCTTGCTGAAAACTCAGCAGCGCCCGCACCGCTGCGCAATGTTGTGGGGTGTGCCGGTCGCCCTCGTGATGGTTGATGTAGCCATCTTCGGGGTGATGGCCCGGGCCTTGCTCCGCAACATGGGGTTTGAGCAGGAACATCGCCAGGGTTGGCACCAGGGTGCGCGACAGAATGAAGGACGAGCCCATGGCGAAAATCACCGACAGCGCCATCGGCCGGAACAGGTAGCCGGCAATCCCCTGCAACATGAACATCGGCACAAACACGATGCAGATACACAGCAGCGAAACGAATGCCGGGCCGACGATCTGCCTGGCGCCATCGAGAATCGCATCACGTACCGACTTGCCTTGTTCAAGGTGCCAGTTGATGTTCTCGATGGTCACCGTGGCATCGTCCACCAGAATCCCCACCGCCAACGCCAGCCCCCCGAGGGTCATGACGTTCAGGGTTTGCCCGCTGAGGGCCAGCAGGGCAATGGCCGAGAGCACCGCCAGCGGGATCGACACGGCAATGATCAGGGTCGAGCGCCAGCTGCCGAGGAACAGCAGAATCATCGCACTGGTGAGCAGGGCGGCGATGATCCCTTCCTGGGCCACACTGCCCACCGACTGTTTGACGAATACCGACGCATCGCCCAGCAGGGATGTCTTGAGTGAAGGAGGCAAGGTTTCGTTGATTCGCGGCAGCATCGAGCGGATGCCGTCGACAATCGACAGGGTCGAGATATTGCCGTTCTTCAAGGCCGGCATCAGTACTGCCCGTTGCCCGTCCACCCGCACGATGTTGGTTTGTGGCGGCGAACCGTCACGCACGTGGGCCACCTGGCCGATGGTAATCAGGGCGCCATTGACGGTCTTGATCGGCAAGTCATTGAGTTCGTCGATGGCTTTGGGGCTGTTGTTGAGCAACACCGTGTATTCATAGGTGCCGAGCTTGGCGGTGCCCACCGGGATGATCTGGTTCTGCGCCGCCAGTGCGTTGCCCACGTCCTGGGCCGACAAGCCCTTGGCTGCCAGAGCCTGGGGGTCGAGGTCGAGGGTGATCTGCCGCTGTTTACCGCCCATGGGGGTCGGCATGGCCAGACCGGGCAGTGAGCTCAGGGGCAGGCGGATGTTGTTCTGCACCAGATCGCGGATTTTGGCTTCCGAGAGCGTGGGGCTGGAAAACGCCAATTGCAGGATCGGCACCGTGGAGGCGCTGTAGTTCAGAATCAGCGGCGGGGTGATCCCCGGCGGCATCTGTTTGAGTACGGTTTGAGATACCGCAGTCACCTGGGCATTGGCGGTGCGGATATCGACGCCGGGCTGGAAGAAAATCTTCACGATGCCCATGCCGGGCAAAGACTGCGACTCGATGTGTTCGATGTCGTTGACCGTGGTACTGAGCGAGCGCTCGTAGGTGTAAATCACCCGGCCGGCCATATCTGCCGGTGCCAGGCCGGTGTATTGCCAGACGACGGCGACCACCGGAATACCAATGTCGGGAAATACATCAGTGGGCGTGCGCAGAGCTGCCAGCGGCCCGATGATGCAGATGAAAATCGCCAGCACGATAAACGTGTAGGGCTTGTGCAGTGCGGTCTTTACCAGCCCGAGCATGCCTGAACCTCCGAGGAGTGGAATTGCAAACCTCGGCAGTCTTACCGCCGGATCTTAACGATCCGCTTTCAGCCAGGTGAAGGATCCTTTAGGAAAGAGCTGAAAATCCCTTCACTTTCATTCATTTGGCGCAACACACGCTGAGTCGCAAGCTTGAGGCCTGTTCGACGGGTCAGCCTGTCGTCCCTTTTTCAACTTTGAGCGAGGCGTACTTGCGATGACTCTTAAACCGCTGTTGCTGGTTCCGTCCCTGGTGTTGTTGCTGTCGGCCTGTGCCGGACCGATGCCCAAACAAGACCCGGGTGAAGCCTGGATCGGTCTTAAGGAGGAGGGCAACAGTGACCTGATGGCCGAGCGGGTAGACGGCAAGAACATCAATGATGGTCGCTATTTTGAAGTCACCCCTGGAGCTCACCGGCTGGACGTGACCTTGTTTGAGGGGGCCACCGGTGATGAAAACCAGGTCGATTGCCAGGGCAGGGTCAATTACCGGCAATTCAAGGCCGGAGAGCGTTACCAACTGATCGAGTCGAGCCTGGGGCCTGAAGTCAGCGCGACGCTGGTGGACTCCCACGGCAAGGAAGTGGCGCACACCGCGGACTTCACCTGCATGCCGGGCTGAGATCCCCGGACCCACAGCCTCTGCAGGAGCGAGCTGTTGCGATTTGCGCCGAAAAGCTCGTGTGCTGCGGGATACGATTTCACTGACACCCCGCAACACCTGTAGGAGCGAGCTTGTCTCGCGAGCCGTTGCGAATTGCGCCGAAAAGCTCGCGAGGCAAGCTCGCTCCTACAGAGGGAGAAGGTGTACTGCGGGTTACGATTTCACCGACACCCCGCAACACCTGTAGGAGCGAGCTTGCCTCGCGAGCCGTTGCGAGTCGCGCCGAAAAGCCCTTGTACTGCGGGATACGATTTCACTGACACCCCGCAACACCTGTAGGAGCGAGCTTGTCTCGCGAGCCGTTGCGAATTGCGCCGAAAAGCTCGCGAGCAAGCTCGCTCCTACAGGTGGTGCGGGGGCTTTAGAATGAGCGGACGATCTTGCCCAGGGTCTCCATGGCCTTTTCACTGGCTTCGTTCCACGGGCTGCCGTAGTTCAGGCGGATGCAGTTGCGAAAGCGCTGGGTGGCCGAAAAAATGGGCCCCGGGGCAATGCTGATGCCTTGGGCCAAGGCCATCTGGAACAACTTGAGAGAGTCCATTTGCTCGGGCAGTTCCAGCCACAAGAAATACCCGCCCGACGGCTGGCTGACCCGGGTCTGCGCCGGGAAGTAGCGGGCTATCGCCGCCAGCATCGCGCTCTGTTGTTCTTCCAGGGCATAGCGCAGTTTGCGCAGGTGGCGATCGTAGCCGCCATGTTGCAGGTAGTCGGCAATCGCCGCCTGGGCCGGCATCGAGGCGCACAGCGAGGTCATCAGTTTGAGACGCTCTATTTTCTGCGCATATCGACCCGCCGCCACCCAGCCGATGCGATAGCCCGGGGCCAGGCTTTTGGCAAACGAGCCGCAATGCATCACCAACCCTTCGCTATCAAAGGCCTTGGCCGGTTTGGGCGCGTGCTGGCCGTAATACAGCTCGGCGTACACGTCATCTTCAATCAACGGCACCTGGTGGCCGCGCAACAGTTCCACCAGCGCCTGTTTTTTGGCCTCGGGCATGGTCGCGCCAATCGGGTTCTGAAAACTGGTCATGCACCACACCGCCTTGATCGGATGGCGCTCCAGGGTTTGCGCCAGCACCCCCAGGTCGATGCCGTCACGGGGGTGCACCGGGATTTCCACGGCTTTGAGTTTGAGCCGCTCCAGCACTTGCAGGCAGGCATAGAACGCCGGCGCTTCGATGGCCACCAGGTCGCCGGGCTCGGTGACGGCCTGCAGGCACAGGTTCAAGGCTTCCAGGGCACCATTGGTGATCAGCAGCTCTTCCATGGGCAGCATCAGCCCCCCGACCATATACCTCAGGGCAATCTGGCGCCGCAGTTGCGGGTTGCCCGGGGACATGTCGGTGACCACCATGCGCGGGTCCATTTCACGGCTGGCGGTGGCCATGGAGCGGGCCAGCCGTTGTAGCGGGAATAAGGTCGGGCTGGGGAACGCCGAACCGAAGGGCACGGTGTGCGGGTCTTTCATTGAGTCCAGCACCGAGAACACCAGAGCACTGACATCCACTTCGGTGGACTCGGTTACATGGCTGCTGAATACCGGTTCGGAAAACGGACTCGGCGCATGCACGTTGACGAAGTAGCCGGAACGCGGTTTGGCCCGGATCAGGCCACGGCGTTCCAGCAGGTAATAGGCTTGAAACACGGTGGAGGGGCTAACCCCGTAGGTCTGGCTGGCATAACGTACCGAAGGCACGCGCTGGCCGGGGCCGAGCACCCCGCTGCGAATCAGTTCAGCAATATCGTCGGCGAATTTTTCGTAGCGTTTCATTAATAAGGCTCGGCTAATCCTGCAGGAGCGAGCGTGCTCGCGATGGCTCACTCCGGTCAGTCTGATTGACCGTGCTGATGCTATCGCGAGCACGCCCGCTGCCACAGGGATTTATCGTTTATCGATTCAACGGTGCCACAAAACGGCTTTTGGCCACACTGCGTACGCTCGGTTGATCTGTGTCGGTGACCACAAACCCGATGGTTTGCGAACTGCTTTTCGGGCGTTCGGCCAACAGCGCGACCGATACCGGCACATCGACAATTTCGCCGGGGGCCAGGGTCAGCTCGGTCTTGCCCTGCAGGCGGAAGTCCTGGTTGTCTTGCAGCGATACCCGGTAATGCTGCGGCTCCTGGGTCTTGTTGATGATTTTGAGGCTGTAGATGTTCTCGATCTGGCCCTGACTGTTTTCGCGAAACAGCCCCCGGTCCTTGATCACATCCAGTGACACCATTGAGCGCTGGTCAAGCGCCACCACCAGGGCCCCGATCATCAGCACCAGCACCGCTGCGTAGCCAATCAGGCGCGGGCGCAGCAAATGGGTGGTGCCGCCCTGTAACTGGTGTTCGGAGGTGTAGCGCACCAGCCCGCGGGCGTAGCCCATTTTGTCCATCACCGTATCGCAGGCGTCGATACAGGCCGCGCAGCCGATGCATTCCATCTGCAGGCCATCGCGAATGTCGATGCCGGTGGGGCAGACCTGCACGCACATCTGGCAGTCGATGCAATCGCCCAGACCTGCCTGCGCCGGTTCGACCCCGCGTTTGCGCGGGCCGCGGCTTTCGCCACGGTTCACGTCATAGGAAATGGCGAGGGTGTCTTTGTCGAACATCACGCTCTGGAACCGCGCGTAAGGGCACATGTGCATGCACACCGCCTCCCGCAGCCAGCCGGCATTGATATAGGTGGCGCCGGTGAAAAACAGCACCCAGAACAGACTGATGCCGGCCATTTCCAGGGTCAGCAGCTCAGTGGCCAGGGGCCGGATCGGGGTGAAATAACCGACAAAGGTCAGCGCCGTCATCACGCTGATTGCCATCCACAGCGCGTGCTTGGCAGTGCGGCGCAGGATCTTGTTCAGGCGCCAGGGTGCGGCCTGGAGTTTTATGCGCTGATTCCTGTCACCTTCGGTGATCTTCTCGCACCACATAAACAGCCAGGTCCAGGTACTTTGCGGGCAGGTGTAACCACACCACACCCGGCCAGCGAATACCGTGATCGCAAACAGGCCGAAGGCGGCAATGATCAGCAACGCCGACAACAGGATGAAATCCTGCGGCCAGAACGTCGCCCCGAAAATATGGAACTTGCTTTCGGACAGGTCCCAGAGGACGGCTTGTCGACCGTCCCAATTGAGCCAGACCGTGCCAAAGAACAGCAAAAACAGAAAGCCGGCACCGACTATGCGCAAGGTTCGGAACAGACCGGTGAAACTGCGGGTGTGGATCAGGTTGTCGCTGGAGCGGCTTTTGTTTTTTGCGGTCCGGGGTCGCGAAGCCTCGAATGTTTCAAGTATCTGGACGGGAATTTGTTCGCTCATGGTCTTTCGCTCATCAGCCTCCATCAGGCCTGAGCACTATCCCCTGCGAACTGTTTGCATAACAGACTCAGTTATTTGATTAAAAACCGGATCAGATGTGTTTGCAGGGTGACCTGCGACAACTTGCTGCACCCCGGTCGCGGCCACGTGCAGCAGGGGCCGGGCGCCTTTAACCCAGGCGCCGGCGGGTAATCCTGATCGGGGTCAATTAGATCACCGAATCACCCAGGATGAGCCCATGCTGGGGCTCATCAGTCTTACAGCTTCAGATAATCGACTCACTGCCCCCGGCCCGCAGCAACTCGCGGCTGTCCTTGGCGCCCGCCGCAACCAGGGCTTCGGCTTCGTCCGAGGTAATGGCAATGCGCAGGCCGTTCATCAGCGCCATGCACATTCTCGAGGCGTGGTCTGTGATGACTTCTACCCGCTCGGCCGGGGAGTGCTCCGAGCCTTCGGGTGATTCATACCAGCAGCTTTTGTCGGCATCGATTGTGATAGTCATCAGCGTGGTCCTTTTATGGGGGTTAAACGTTAGTGCGTGGAAAACCGGCCGGGTTCGATCGAATGGATTGGCGGTCATCGGCTGCGGGTTGCGCCCGCTGCGGCCCCGATCGCAACCGTCAGCGACCGGGCAGGTCAAACAGCGCTCAAGACGGGCATCAGATTCTCATCGGCGCATCTTCGCAGGGAGGATCGCCAATCGGGTTGGGGTCCTTGAGCGGCGGATCCTCTTCCGGAACCGGCTCGGCATCACCGGGCGGTAACACCGGGTCGTCAATATTGGGATCGGGGGTTTCTGCGGGAATGGGGATATTCATGGACATGGCCTCATTGCTGCATGGAAAGGATTACAGCCGGTCGACCTCATTGAAGGCCGCTCGGTTCCCCGGCCAATGACCAACGGAGTATCGGCAATTAGTCTGAACTTTTAATTCTTTCCCCCGCTCCCAACCAGGTGCCCGGTGATCGATGCCGGGAATGGCTTTGATACGACCACCCATAAACGTCTGCGGGCGTGAGGAGTGCTGCTCGATGACTGCTGATTTCCCGCAAGACCCTGATTCCACTGTGACGTTGCCGTTATCCCAGGCATTGCTGTTGCCGCGCATTGTTATTGAAGCCACGTCCCCGGTGCTCGAAAACGGTGAGTTCGCGGTCAAGGCGACTGCGGGGCAGCAGGTCGACGTGCTCAGTAAAGTGTTTGTTGACGGTCACGAGCAGCTGGCGGTCATGCTGCACTGGCGTCTGGCCAGTTCCGCGCACTGGTCGGCAACGCCTATGCATTTTTTAGGCAATGACAGCTGGAACGCACAGTTCCCGGTGCCCGAAGTGGGGCGCTATCTGTTTTGCATCGAGGCCTGGATTGATCGCTATGCCAGCTTTTGCCATGAGCTGGAGAAAAAGCATCAGGCAGGCATTGCCGTCAGTCTGGAGTTGCAGGAAGGGCGGATTCTGGTACAGCACGCCATCGAGCTCAGTCAGGGTGAACGGCGCGAACAGTTGCAGGCGTTGCTCGGGCAACTGTCTGGTCTGCTGGAGACCGAGCAGGTGGCGCTGTTCATGCACGAACACAGTGCGCAATTGATGGCCGAGGCACAAAACCACGCGTATTTGAGCCTGAGCCCCGAGTACCCGGTGGAGGTTGAACGGCCATTGGCGCAGTTCGCCAGCTGGTACGAGCTGTTCCCCCGTTCGGTCACTGACGATCCTGCCCGCCACGGCACTTTCAATGATGTACACCAGCGCCTGCCGATGATTCACGACATGGGCTTTGACGTGCTGTATTTCCCGCCGATCCATCCCATTGGCCGCCGACATCGCAAGGGCCCCAATAACGCGTTGCAGGCCGGGCCGGACGATCCGGGCAGCCCCTATGCCATCGGCAGCGAAGAGGGAGGGCATGACGCGATCCATCCGCAACTGGGCAGCCGTGACGACTTCCGGCGCCTGGTGGCCGCTGCCGCGGACCACGGTCTGGAAATCGCTCTGGATTTTGCCATTCAGTGTTCTCAGGACCACCCGTGGCTCAAGCAGCACCCCGGATGGTTTAACTGGCGCCCCGACGGCAGCATTCGCTACGCGGAAAACCCGCCGAAAAAGTATCAGGACATCGTCAATGTCGATTTCTATGCCCCGGATGCGATTCCCGGCCTGTGGCTGGAGTTGCGCGACATCGTGCTGGGCTGGGTGGACGAGGGGGTAAAAATCTTCCGCGTCGACAACCCGCACACCAAGCCTCTGCCGTTCTGGCAATGGCTGATCGCGGATGTACGTGCCCAGAACCCTGAGGTGATATTCCTCGCCGAGGCGTTCACCACCCCGGCCATGATGGCGCGCCTGGGCAAGGTCGGTTACACCCAGAGCTACACCTATTTCACCTGGCGCAACACCAAGGCCGAGCTGGCAGCCTATTTCACTGAGCTTAATCAAAGCCCGTTGCGTGAGTGCTTCCGGCCCAACTTCTTCGTTAATACCCCGGACATCAACCCCGGCTTCCTGCATGACTCGGGGCGCCCCGGCTTTTTGATCAGGGCCGCGTTGGCAACCATGGGCTCGGGCCTGTGGGGCATGTACAGCGGCTTCGAACTCTGCGAGTCGGCGGCGGTGCCGGGCAAAGAGGAATATCTGGACTCGGAGAAGTATCAGATCCGCCCCCGTGATTTCAGTGCGCCGGGCAATATCGTGGCCGAAATTGCCCAGCTCAATCGCATCCGCCGCCAGAACCCGGCCTTGCACAGCCACCTGGGCCTGACCCTGTACAACGCCTGGAATGACAACATTTTGTACTTCGGCAAACGCAGCGCCGATGGCAGCAATTTTGTGCTGGTGGCTATCAGTCTCGATCCCCATAACGCCCAGGAAGCTCATTTCGAGTTGCCGTTGTGGGAAATGGGCCTGGCCGATGACGCCTGGACCTCGGGGGAAGATTTGATGAACGGCCATCGCTGGACCTGGTATGGCAAAACCCAATGGATGCGTATCGAGCCTTGGCATCAGCCGTTCGGCATCTGGCGGATCAAACCCCTTTAAGCCCCTCTTGCCGGGCGGCTTCACTGGCCCCGGGCAACCGAATCAGCAGGTATTTCCCTTATGGCAAACCAACCCGCATCGGCCAGCTTTATCAAGGACCCGCTCTGGTACAAGGACGCGGTGATCTACCAGGTGCATATCAAGTCATTTTTCGATTCCAATAACGACGGTATCGGCGACTTTCCCGGCCTGATCAGCAAGCTGGATTACATCGCCGAGCTGGGGGTCAACACCCTGTGGCTGCTGCCGTTCTATCCCTCGCCGCGGCGCGATGATGGCTACGATATTGCCGATTATCGAGGCGTGCATCCGGACTACGGCACCCTGGCCGACGTCAAACGCTTTATCGCCCAGGCCCACAAGCGCGGTCTGCGGGTAATCACTGAACTGGTGATCAACCACACCTCGGATCAACACCCCTGGTTTCAAAAGGCCCGCCGTGCCAAGGCCGGCTCCAGGGCTCGGGATTACTACGTGTGGTCGGATACCGATGAAAAATACGACGGCACCCGGATCATTTTTCTCGACACCGAAACCTCGAACTGGACCTGGGACCCGGTCGCCGGCCAGTACTTCTGGCACCGCTTTTACTCCCACCAGCCGGACCTGAATTTCGACAACCCGCAGGTGATGAAAGAAGTGCTGGCGGTGATGCGCTACTGGCTGGACATGGGCATCGACGGCCTGCGCCTGGATGCCATTCCGTACCTGATCGAGCGCGATGGCACCAATAACGAAAACCTGCCCGAGACCCATCAGATCCTCAAGCAGATCCGCGCCGAAATCGATGCCCATTACCCCGACCGCATGCTGCTGGCAGAGGCCAATCAATGGCCCGAAGACACCCAGCAGTATTTTGGCGACAGCGATGGCATCAATGGTGATGAGTGCCACATGGCCTTCCACTTTCCGTTGATGCCGCGCATGTACATGGCTCTGGCCCAGGAAGACCGCTTCCCGATCACCGATATCCTGCGCCAGACCCCGGAAATTCCGGCGAATTGCCAATGGGCAATTTTCCTGCGCAACCATGATGAGTTGACCCTGGAAATGGTCACCGACAAGGAACGCGATTACCTGTGGAACTACTACGCCGCCGACAAGCGGGCGCGGATTAACCTGGGGATTCGTCGGCGTCTGGCGCCGTTGATGGAACGTGATCGCCGGCGCATCGAGCTGCTCAACAGCCTGTTGTTATCGATGCCGGGCACGCCGACCCTGTATTACGGCGATGAAATTGGCATGGGGGACAATATTTACCTCGGCGACCGGGACGGGGTGCGTACGCCGATGCAGTGGTCGATTGACCGTAACGGCGGATTCTCGCGGGCCAACCCGGCGAGCCTGGTGTTACCGCCGATCATGGATCCGCTGTATGGCTATCAATCGGTGAACGTTGAGGCCCAATCCGGCGATCCGCATTCATTGCTCAACTGGACCCGGCGCCTGCTGTCCGTGCGCCAGCAGCAACAAGCCTTTGGTCGCGGCACCTTGAAAATGCTGTCCCCCAGCAACCGGCGGATTCTGGCGTACATTCGCGAATACACCGACGGCGACGGCAAGACTGAAACCATCCTCTGCGTGGCCAACGTGTCGCGCAGCGCCCAGGCGGCAGAGCTGGAGCTGTCCGAGTTCGCCGGGCGGGTACCGGTGGAGATGCTGGGGGGCAATGCCTTTCCGCCCATTGGCCAGATGGACTTCATGCTGACCCTGGCGCCCTACGGTTTTTACTGGTTTTTGCTGGCTGCCGAGAATCAGATGCCGAGCTGGCACGCAGAACCGGCGCAAAGCCTGCCCGAGCTGCTGACCCTGGTGCTCAAACAGCGCCTTGAAGAGTTGCTCGATACCCCGCCGCGGACCACTCTGGAAAACGTGATCCTGCCGGCGTGGTTACCCAAACGCCGCTGGTTCGGGCAAAAAAATGCACCGGTCGAGCAGGTCAAAATTCTCCACGGCACCCGTTTTGGCGATGCCTTGCACCCCATGTTGCTGACCGAGGTACAAGTCACCAGCGGCGGCGAACAACACCATTATCAAGTGCCCCTTGGGGTATTGGGCGAGGATCAGGCAAGCAGCACGTTGGCCCAGCAATCGGTGCTGTCGCGGCTGCGGCGTGGCCCTCAGGTCGGTTTCATGACCGATGCTTTTGCTCTTGAAGCCTTTGTCAGGGCCGTACTGGCGGGCATGCAAAGCGGCGAGAAAATCAGCAGCAGCGCCGGCACTATCAGTTTTACGGCCACCGCGCAGCTGGCGGCCCTGGGGCTCAACGAACAGAGTGAAGTGCGTTATCTCACGGCCGAACAATCAAATAGCTCGGTGGTGATCGGCGGCGCCATGGTGCTTAAGCTGATCCGCAAAATCAGCAGTGGCCAGCATCCGGAGCTGGAGCTGGGTGCCTATCTGACCGAGGCCGGGTATCAGCATATTTCTCCGTTGCTGGGGGCAGTGGTGCGCCATGAAACCGGGGGCGAAGAGACCTTGCTGATGATTGCCCAGGGCTATTTGAGTAACCAGGGCGATGCCTGGACCTGGACCCAGAACAACCTGGAACGGGCCATTCGCGACGAAATGGCCGACGCCATGTCCGAGCACGAACAGCATTACAACGCCCTGGTCGAACTGGCAGATTTTGCCGGTTTGCTCGGCCAGCGTCTGGGGGAGATGCACGGGGTGCTGGCGCAAGCCAGCGACAACCCTGACTTTGCCCCTCAGACCACGTCCGAGGCCGATACCCGGCAGTGGGCAAGCCATATCAACGGGCAATTGAAGCAGGCCTTGAAGCTGCTCAAACAACATCTGCCCGAGCTTGGCGAGCCTGAGCAAAAACAGGTGAAAAAACTGCTGGCGCAACAAGGCGCGATCACCGCCCATGTCCAGCAACTGGCCAAAACAACCCAGGGTGGCCTGAAGATCCGGGTGCATGGCGACCTGCATCTGGGGCAGGTGCTGGTGGTCAAGGGCGATGCCTACTTCATCGACTTTGAAGGTGAGCCTGCGCGCCCGCTGTCAGCCCGGCGCAGCAAGCACAGCCCCTATAAAGACCTGAGCGGGGTATTGCGCTCCTTCGATTACGCAGCGGCCATGGCGGTCAGCAACGTGCAACAGTCGGATCACTCGGATCAGGCTGACGATGCACGGCAACGGGTGGTTGAACGCTATTTGCAAGAAGCCCGGACAGCATTGGTCGATGCATACCGGCAAGCAACAGCTAGCCTTGCCCATGACTGGAAAGTGGCCGGGGGCGAGGATGCCGCACTGGCGCTGTTCAGTCTGGAAAAGGCGGCCTATGAAATTATCTATGAAGCGGCAAATCGGCCTGCCTGGTTGCGGGTTCCCTTGCAGGGATTAAGCGATTTGCTCACCCACTTGCCAAGTACGGCCAAGCCTTTACCGGATGGAGAGAAGTGATGAGTTCAAACAAGGTTCCTGGCCCGGGAAAAATGGCTGTGCTGCCCGCGCGCGACGATATCGAAGCACTGATCAACACTCGGCACCGAGACCCTTTTGCGGTGTTGGGGCCGCACCCGGACGGTGAGGGCGGGCAAGTGATACGGGCATTTTTGCCCGGTGCCCTGAGCGTCAAGGTAGTGGCCCGCGACTCGGACGAGGTGATTGGCACGCTGGACAGCAGCGAGGTCCCGGGCCTGTTTGCCGGGCATTTTGCCGATGTCCGCGGCTATCGGCTAAGCATCAGCTGGGCCGGTGGCGAGCAGACCAGTGAAGATCCTTACAGCTTTGGGCCTTTGCTGGGGGAAATGGACCTGTATCTGTTTGCAGAGGGTAATCACCGGGACTTGAGCAGTTGTTTCGGCGCCCAGGTCATGAGCGTCGATGGCGTTCCCGGTGTGCGTTTTGCGGTGTGGGCGCCGAATGCGCGGCGAGTGTCGGTGGTGGGGGATTTCAATATCTGGGATGGCCGCAGGCACCCCATGCGCCTGCGCCATCCAAGCGGGGTCTGGGAGCTGTTTATCCCGCGTCTTGCGCCAGGTGAAGCCTACAAGTACGAAATTCTTGGGGCCAACGGTATCTTGCCGCTCAAGGCTGATCCGGTGGCGCTGGCCACCCAGTTGCCGCCCGATACGGCCTCCCGGGTGGCCTCGCCGCTGCAGGTGGACTGGCAGGACGCGGCCTGGATGCAGAGTCGCGCTGAACATCAGAAGCCGGACGCGCCATTGTCCATTTATGAATTGCACGCCGGCTCCTGGCAGTGCGAGGTCGACGATATCGGCGAAGTTGCGCGCCTGTATAACTGGCATGAACTGGCAGAGCGCCTGATCCCTTACGTACAGAAACTGGGGTTCACCCATATCGAGCTGATGCCGATCATGGAACACCCGTTTGGCGGTTCGTGGGGCTATCAGCCCTTGTCCCAGTTTGCGCCGAGTGCCCGATACGGTTCGCCGGATGATTTCGCAGCCTTCGTCAATGCCTGTCATGTGGCCGGGATCGGGGTGATTCTGGACTGGGTGCCCGCGCATTTTCCCAACGATACCCATGGCCTGGCGCAATTTGACGGCACGGCGCTGTATGAATATGCCAACCCGCTGGAGGGCTATCACCAGGACTGGAACACCTTGATCTACAACCTGGGGCGCACCGAAGTCCATGGCTTCATGCTGGCCTCGGCGTTGCACTGGCTCAAGCATTTCCATATCGACGGCCTGCGGGTGGATGCGGTGGCCTCGATGCTGTATCGCGATTACTCGCGCAAAGCGGGCGAGTGGGTGCCGAACATTCATGGGGGCCGGGAAAACCTCGAAGCCATTGAGTTCTTGCGCCATCTCAACGACGTGGTAGCCCTGGAAGCCCCCGGCGCTCTGATGATTGCCGAAGAGTCCACCGCGTGGCCGGGGGTCAGTCAGAGTACCCAGCAGGGCGGTCTGGGTTTTGCCTACAAATGGAACATGGGCTGGATGCATGATTCGCTGCACTACATCCAGCAGGACCCGATGTACCGTGCCCATCATCACAACGAGTTGAGCTTTGGCCTGGTGTACGCCTGGAGCGAGCGCTTCATCCTGCCGATTTCCCACGATGAAGTGGTGCACGGCAAGCATTCACTGATCGACAAGATGCCCGGGGATCGCTGGCAAAAATTCGCCAACCTGCGGGCCTATCTGAGTTTTATGTGGGCGCATCCGGGCAAGAAGTTGCTGTTTATGGGCTGTGAGTTCGGACAGTGGCGCGAGTGGAACCACGATCAGCAACTGGACTGGTACTTGCTGCAATACCATGACCACCAGGGAGTGCAGAAGCTGGTGGGTGATTTGAATCGCCTGTACCGCGAAGAACCGGCGCTGCATGACCAGGACGATGTGGCGCAAGGCTTTCAATGGCTGATCGGGGATGATGCGACCAACAGTGTCTATGCCTGGCTGCGCTGGAGCAAGGCGGGCAAACCGCTGCTGGTGGTCGCCAACTTCACCCCGGTGCCTCGTCCGGGATATCGCATTGGCGTGCCGTTTTCCGGTACCTGGCAAGAGGTGCTCAACAGTGATGCGGATACTTATGCCGGTTCCAACTATGGCAATGGCGGGGGAGTGATGACCCAGGCCTTGCCAAGTCATGGCCAGGAGGTTTCGCTGGCATTGAATCTGCCGCCGCTGGGGGTTCTGATTTTACAGCCGACGTGATGCCTGGTGGTATGCCCCGGTGCTTTTCCTTTTCAGCCTGCCGGGGCAGATTTTCCCGGGTAGTCGCTGACGAGCAACGAGGCTGCGACAAGGGGCAGCAGGCCCTTCAGTTGCGGGGCCTGCTACGCAGTCCATCGCAGCCTCGTCAGCGACTACCGGTGAAAGGCCCCACAAGTGTGACGGTCCCAGGGCAACCGGGCGCAGCCTTCGGCAACTGCCGCTACCAACGATTGTTCACAGATGCACTTCCACCGCCAACGGCAGGTGATCCGATAGATGGGGCCACGGTTTGTGGCCCAGGATGGTCGGGTGATGACTGGAGGCATTGCGCAGGTAAATCCGGTCCAGACGCAGCAGCGGCCAGCGCGCCGGGTAGGTTCTGGCCAGTTTGCCGTGGTGACGTTCAAATACTTCGTGCAGGTCGTCACGCTGGGAAAGCATGGCATTGCCTTGCTCTTTCCAGTCATTGAAATCACCGGCAATGATCACCGGATCGTCAGGCGGCAAGGACTTGAGCAACTGATTGAGCAGCACGATCTGCAACTGTCTGTGGCTTTCCAGCAGGCTCAAGTGGACGCATATCGCATGCACGTTTTCGTGCCCCGGGACATCCAGCACGCAGTGCAGCAGGCCACGCCGTTCCGGGCCGGTGATGGATACATCGAGGTTGCGGTATGACTTGATCGGGTACTTGGACAAGACCGCATTGCCGTGATGACCGTCGGGGTATACCGCATTGCGCCCGTAGGCGTAGTCGGTCCACATGCTGTCAGCCAGGAATTCATATTGCGATACCTGTGGCCAGGCGTCGTAGCGCGATGCGTGCTTCTCATGTTCGCCCAGCACTTCCTGCAGAAAAACCAGGTCGGCCGATGTACTGCGTACGGCGTCGCGCAGTTCGGGCAGGATGAAACGGCGATTGAAGGCGGTGAAGCCCTTGTGCATGTTGACCGTGAGCACCTTCATTCGGTGTACATCAGGCACTGCGCCCGGGGCGGGTGACTCAATGTCGTTACCGGCAATATCAAGGGTCATGGTTTCTCCTGGGTTGTCAGGGTCCGACCCGGTGCGAGCCTGGCCGTTCAACACAGGCTATTTATAGCGCACCGGGCCGTGGGTCCGGTTGATGTTGATCAGCTGCCGGGGCGATCAGCAGTGACTTCAGGTAATCGCCGAAGCCCCCCCTGGCGCGACAGTCCAGCCGGGCACTGGTGGTCACCCTGGGCCGGTGGCTCCAGGCGATGGAGGCACCACTGGCCTGCAGCCGCTTCACCAGATGCACATCTTCATGGCACGCCAACGGCTGAAAACCTCCAGCATCGCGATATGCCCGGGCACTGAAGCCCAGGTTGGCGCCATGAATGTGCCGATGCCCGTCCCGGGCCTCATAGGCCGCCAGATATCGGGCGCGGGCAGGGGCATCGACCAGGGGGCCCCAGTCATCGATCCGCACGGTGCCGCATACGGCATCGGTATTGAGCGCCAGTTGCGCCACCAGCCAGTCATCGGCTACCAGGCTGTCTGCGTCGGTGCAGGAGATCCATCGCGCCCCCTGCTCAAGCAGCCACTGCGCACCGGTGCCCCGGGCGACTCCGACATTGCGGGCCTTGATGTGCAGCACCTTGATGTCGTACTTGGCGGCTATGTCTGCCGAACCATCGCTGCAACTGTCGAGCACCAGCGTGACCTTGACCGCCTCGCCGTTGAGTTCGGGGTGCCGGGCTGCCGTGAGCGCAGCTTGCAGGCATTGCGCGAGCAGATCTTGCTCGTTGTGAGCAGGTATCAGAATGCCGATCATCGCAGGCCCTCCTGGCTTGCCACTGACATAGGGTCGAGGCCCCAGACTTCAAGTACAAAATCATCTTCCAGGTGCTGCGCGAGCCGGCTCAGCCCCAGGCCGGCATGCAGCAGGCCATGCACTTGATCCCCGGTCAGGGCGCAGCCCTCGATGGCCGGGCGCCAGTGACAGGCCAGTACCTGTCCCTGCTCTGCAAGGCTGCCCGCGATCCGCTCAATCATGGACTGCAACTCGTTGGCATCCAGGTAGTAGCCCAGTTCACTGAGTACGATCAGGTCAAAACGGCCACTGGCCCAATCGGCCGGTAACCGGCTCTGGCGAACTTCAACGTTCGGGCAGTGGCTCAGGCGTTGCTGTGCCAGTTCGACCGCCCTGGCGGCTGCGTCGCAACACAACAGGCGGTCAGTGCGCTGGGCCAGGCCTGCACTTAACTCGCCATTGGCACAGCCCAACTCATAGATCGACCCATAATGCTGACGCGGCAAGCTGGCCAGGGCCAGTGCGCGTTTGCGCTGTTCGTACCAGCGCTCGCGAAAAGCCCACGGGTCCGGGTTCTGCTCATACAGCTGATCAAAAAAAGCCGTGGAAACACCCATGTTTCACTCCTGTACAAAGACTATTTCGTAGGGGCGCAGCAGGCGCTCGAGTGCCAGGGCCGGCAAAATCGGGCCTGAGCCGGTACTCGGGTCGTCCTGCAACTGACTGCTGAACGCACTGGCCGCATAGCGTTTACGCGCCATGGCACTGGGGCTGAGGTTGATTTTGTACGCGCGGGCCCAAGGCACCCGGGCATCGTCATCGCGGGCCCAGTGCCAGGTCCAGATCGGCAGTTCATGCAGGGTCGCGCCCACTGCTTTGGCGGCAGTGCTGCTGGCGCGGCCGACCGCATCGTGATCGCTGTGGCCGTCCTCGCGCCAGGTCGCGAACAGCACATCACCGGGGCGTAACTGCTGCTCGATAAACACTGCCACGGCGGCTTCCCGGGTGGCGACCTGACTGTCCTCAAACCCAGCCCGTAGCCATTGCCACTGGGGTAGTGCGAGCCCCAGGCGGCGCAGCGCTTCTTCGGACTCCTGAACGCGCAACGCGCCCAGCTGCTGCGCGGGCCATCGGGTTGACCCCGGGTGGCTGGCAGTGCCGTCGGTGACCGAGATAAGCAGCAACTCACGGCCGGACGCGCCGATCATCTGCAGCAAGCCACCGCTGCCCAGTATTTCGTCATCCGGGTGCGGGGCAATGATCACCGCGCGGGCGCCTTCGGGTACCAGGTCCGACAGCTGTATTTCCGGTAACCCGGCCAGGCGCCGGGATTCGCTCCAGTGCTCCAGCGAGGTACCGGCCCCTACGATCAGATTGGTTTTCATAGCGGCCACCGGGTGTCAGGTTGCAGCGCCACCAGTTTGCCCAGGGCTTGCAGGTCGCGTTCGGCATGGCTTTGGCGCAGGTACACCGGCAGGTCGGCGCTGAGCCGGGCAAAGTGCGGATTCTGGCAATAAGGGCCCGCGCCCAGTGCCCGGCCCACATGCTGAATCACCTGTTCGGCGCAGGCTTCAATGTGCGCCCGGGCCTGACGTGCCAGCAGTTGCGCGTCGGCCTCTGGGTTCTCATCGACCCGCCGGGCGCACTCGCGCAAAACGCAGGAGGCGCTGTACAGCGCAGCATTCACCGCGCCCAGATGGGCCTGGGCGTGGGGCTCTTCGCGCTGGCTGCAGTGCTGTTGCAAGTAACTGCCCAGCCGGCTGGCTGCAGCGTGCCAGCAGGCGGCGATACCGATGGCGCCGTGCCAGAAACCCGGGCGCTGCAAGTAGTCGCCGGGGCGGCCGATACAGGTGGCGGGCGCCTGCTCGAAGGTCACCTCGACACTGGCGGTGGCGCGCATGCCAACCGCTTCCCAGCCATGTGACGAGACGCTGATGTGTGGCTGGTGCATGTCCACCGCGACCAGTTGCACCGCGCCTTGCTCATCCCGTGCGGTGAGCAGGCCATGACTGACCACCGCCGCGCCCGAACACCAGGCCTTGCGGCCGGTGAGGATGGCCTGGCCATCGACCAAATGCACATCGACCCGGGCATCCGGCGGTTCTGCCGCCCACAACCCCCAGGTGCTGCCCGGTGCAGGCCGGGGGGCACCCAGTTCGTGGAGGGTGGCCAGGGCATCGGTATGGCCTTCATAAAGCTTGCACAGGCCCAGGTCCTGGCCGGCGACCCGCCCCAGTCGCTGCCAGCGCTCCAGGGTCTGGCCGCTGCCCGGCATCGGCAGTTGATCGAGGCCGGCCTGCACCATTTGCCGCAGGCAATCGCCCAGCGCCTGAGGGGTGTCCAGGCGCGGCGCGTGGATTTCAAAAAATGCGTGCAGATCCATGTTCAGGTCCCTTGTTCACGCATCAGCTCGAACAGCGCCATCGAACGTCCATTGACGCAATAGGTGCTGTTGAATGCCAGGACATCCTGGCCCTTGATGTCCGGGTCGAAGGTGTCGAATTTACAAATCCAGCCGGTGCCCTCGGGCACTTCGGGCAGGGTGAAATCGACCCCGTCATGGTGCGCGTTGACGGCAATCAGCAGTGTGGCGTCGGCCCCGGCCCGTTGTACCCCCGAGACCCGGGCCCGGCCGTCCAGGAGCATGCCCAGACTGCGGCCATTGGCGTCCTGCCACTGCTCGATACTCATTTCATTGCCGTCGGCGGCCAGCCAGGTCACGTCCTTGACCCCCAGTTCTTCGTTGTAGTGGCCGACCAGAAACAGGTTACGGCGCAGGATCGGATAGCTCATGCGCAGTTTGATCAGGCGCTTGACGAACTTGAGCAGCGACTTGCCGTCTTCGTCCAGGTCCCAGTTGATCCAGCCAATTTCGCTGTCCTGGCAATAGGCGTTGTTATTGCCGTGCTGGGTACGGGCGAATTCGTCACCGGCGACGATCATGGGTGTGCCCTGGGCCAGCAGCAGGGTGGCAAAGAAGTTGCGCATCTGGCGCAGGCGCAGGCCGTTGATTTCGGGATCGTCGACAGGGCCTTCAGCCCCGTGGTTCCACGACAGGTTGTTGTTGCTGCCGTCCTGGTTGTCCTCGTCGTTGGCCTCGTTGTGCTTGTCGTTGTAGGACACCAGATCGTGCAGGGTGAAACCGTCGTGGGCGGTAATGAAGTTGACCGAGGCATAGGGCCTGCGCCCACGCTGATTGAACAGCTCGCCGGAAGCGGTCATGCGCGCGGCGAAATCGGCCAGTTGGCCCTCATCGCCTTTCCAGAAGGCCCGTACGGTATCGCGAAAGCGGTCGTTCCACTCCGCCCAGCCCGGCGGGAAACCGCCCACTTGATAGCCCCCGGGGCCGCAGTCCCAGGGTTCGGCAATCATCTTCACCTGACGCAGCAACGGGTCCTGGCGGCAGGCCACCAGGAAGCTGTGCCGCTCGCTGAAGCCTTCGTGATAACGCCCCAGAATGGTCGCCAGATCGAAGCGAAAACCGTCCACGTGCATTTCATGGGCCCAGTACCGCAATGAGTCGGTGACCATCTGCAGCACGCAGGGGTGGCTCAGGTCCAGGGTGTTGCCGGTGCCGGAATCATTGATGTAGTAGCGATTGTCATCGGGCATCAGCCGGTAGTAGGAGGCGTTGTCGATCCCGCGCATCGACAGGGTGGGGCCTTGCTCGTTGCCTTCGGCGGTGTGGTTGTAGACCACGTCGAGAATGACTTCCAGACCGGCCTCGTGCAGGTGCGCGACCATCTCCTTGAACTCGGCGATTTTGCCGCTGGCCAGGTAGCGCGGGTCGGGGGCAAAAAACGCGATGCTGTTGTAGCCCCAGTAGTTGGTCATGCCTTTTTGCAGCAAGTGCTGGTCGTTGACGAACGCATGCACCGGCAGTAGTTCGACGCTGGTGACCCCCAGCTTGCGGATGTGCTCGATCACTTCGTCAACCATCAGCCCGGCAAAGGTGCCGCGCACATCGTCGGGTACCGCCGGATGGCGCATGCTGATCCCGCGAACATGGGTTTCGTAGAAAATCGTACGGTCCCAGGGCACTTGCACCCTATGGTCGTGGCCCCAGGTGTGGGCGGGGTCTATGACTTTGCATTTGGGCACGAAGGGCGCGCTGTCACGTTCGTCGAAACTCAGGTCGGCGTCGGGATGGCCGATGGTGTAGCCAAACAGCGCTTCAGACCATTTAAGCTCGCCGACCAATTGTTTGGCATAGGGATCGATCAAGAGTTTGTGGTGATTGAAGCGGTGGCCATTTTCCGGGTCATAGGGGCCATGGACTCGGTAGCCGTAGATTTGCCCCGGGTGGGCATCGGGCAAGTAGCCGTGGAAGGTTTCGTCGGTGTACTCGGGCAGTTCAATGCGCTCAAGCTCGATTTCGCCGCTGGGATCGAACAGGCACAGTTCGACTTTGGTGGCGTTGGCTGAAAACAATGCAAAGTTGACCCCCAGCCCGTCCCAGGTGGCGCCGAGCGGAAAGGGCAGGCCTTCACGAATGCGCGAGGGTTCAACGTCCGGAGTTGCAGGGGGGGGCGACTTGGGCTTGGTCATGACTGCTCCTGGGTAATGGGTTAAATCCTGAACGTTAATTCGCAGCGCGACTGGCGAAGGCACCGTGTTTTCAGGGCATAGCTTTGCCGTCAGGCATTACTGGCCTGCTAAAAAACTGATCAAAGATTCAGTGCGCAGACAGGTCTGCGCACTGCAAAAACCGGGTTAGGGTTTTGCCGGCTTGCGGGTTGCCTTGGGCTTTTTCGCCACGGGCTCTTTCGCAGCCGGTCTGGCCGCCGCGCCAGGGTCTGGTTTGGCCCGGGCCTTGCGAGGTTCGGACTGGGACGGCGCGAGTGCTTCGGCCTGCGCCAGTTTGTGCGCCATCTCCCAATGCCGGGCTTCCTGGCCCTCGGGCTGGCCTTCGGATTCCCAGATCTGGTAAGCAAACTCACGGATGCGTTTTTCGTTGTTACTCATCGCAAAGCTCCTGAACTCAAGGGTTGATCATGAGATTGACGGGGAAGGTATCGAGAGCATCGCAGACCCGCAGCGTCTTACTTTTAGTGACTACCGGTGTTTCAAAAAGTCCCTTTAATTTGAGGTTTAATCCGTCAAACGGTAAATCGATGCAGGTATCTGCCCAAATGGACTTTGAACTAAAGACGGGCGCCTGTTTTTGCAGGTCGGCGGCGCTCAAGCGTGGCACCACGATCACCGCCAGTTGATCCTGCCAGCGACGGGCAAATGCGAGTACTTGGGTGGCCCGCGGACCGCTTACCGGCAGCGGGATATAGCTGCCGCGACTGAACAGCTGCGGGTGGCGCGCGCGCAGATGCAGGGTGCGGGCAATCAATGCCTGTTTGATCGCACCACTGCGCCACTGCTGCAGCAGTTGGTCTTCACTCAAAGGGCTGGCAAGCAGTTGTTGGCGCTGTTCGAAGTCCACGGGCCGGCGGTTGTCCGGGTCCACCAGGCTCAGGTCCCAGAGGTCGGTGCCCTGGTAGATGTCGGGAACCCCGGGGGTGGTCAGTTTCAACAGACATTGCGCCAGCCCGTTGACGGCCCCGGCACTGGCGATGTCTTCACAGGCCTGAAACAGTTCGGTGCGTAAAGCGAGCCCGGCCGGTTGCAGCAACAGTCGGGCAACAAAGGTTTTGACCCCTTGCTCATAGGCTTCGTCAGGGGCGCCCCACTGGCTCTCGAGCTTGGCTTCGCGCAAGGCCTTGAGTTGCCATTGCCAGATTCTGTCGTGGTATTGCTGCAGGCCCGGGGCATCGTCAAGCCGCAGATCCAGCGGCCAGGTACTGAGGATGATTTGATACAGGATCAACTCATCGCCGGGCGTCGGGCCACTGGCGTCTGCCCGCAGTGCCTGTGCCAGGGGGTGCCAGCGCTGCACGCACTGCACGTACCAGGCACTGCGCTCACTGAGTACGGCAAGGCGCGCGCGGCTGTCTTCGCCGCGCTTGTGATCATGGCTGGCGGTGGCCAGCAGGTTGTCCGGGAAGTGCTTTGAACGCTGCTCGCAGACGCGGTGAAAGTCTTCGCCCGGGGCACTGATACGTTCGGTACTGAAGCCGACATCGTTGCGCGACAACAATCGTCCATAGCGATAGAGCGCCGTGTCTTCCACGGCTTTGGCGGCAGTGGGCGAGGTCAGTTGCTGAAAACGCACACAGGCATGCTTGAGGCGTTTGCGTGAAAGGCCTGCAGGCCAGTTGCGCCAGGCAGCGCCCCCCAGCCACTGTTGCAAATTGTCCAGCACGGGCCAGTCGGCTTCACCCAACTGCTCCCGGGCGCCAGCCAGTGCCTGCTCAAAGAAGACCTCATCGGCCGCGCTGCGGCCGTTCGCGCCGATATAGATGCGGTACACCGGAAAATGCATCACCAGCGCTTCCAGAGCCCGGCGTATGGCGCCCAGGGTCAGGTCGCGGCTCATGATGTCGTCGCGGGCAACGTCCAGCAATGCCTGGGCCACGCTTGAAAAATCACCGGCAAGGGAACCGTTGAGGATCTGTTGGCGTGCCAGCAAGGCTTCGGCGTGAAAGTCGGCTGGTCGCTGGCTGAGGCCGGACCATAACTGCGCCAGGGGTTGCTCACCCTCGGGTTGATGCTGAAGCAGTGACACCTGATCCATGAATTCATAGCCGGTGGTGCCGTCGACACACCAGTCGGCGGGCAGCAGCTCGTCCATGGCGAGGATCTTTTCGACATAGATGGGTATATGCCGGCCCGGGCTCAGGCTATCTACCCGGCGGCGCAATTTGCGGCAATACCCGCGCGGGTTGGCGAGGCCGTCAATGTGATCGATGCGCAATCCGTCCACCAGGCCCTGTTCAATCAGCTGGAATATTTTGTCGTGGGTGGCATCGAAGACCCTGGAGCGCTCAACGCGCAAACCCGCAAGTTCGTTGACATCAAAGAAGCGGCGCCAGTTGATGTCGTCGGCGGCAGTGCGCCAGCTGGCCAGTCGGTAGGCCTGACGCTCAAGCAACTGGTGCAGGCGGGCAAAACCCTGGGCGTGGCGTGAATCGAAGTGTGACAACAGCTGCTGTATGGCGTCATCAGCGCCGGGCGACTGGCTGAATACGGCCAGTTGCTGTTGCAGCGCCAGGCCCTGTTCCCGGGGGCTGTCACTGTCTTTAAGCGCCGAAAATTGCTCTGCCAGCACCTGCAAGGGCTGCTGCGGGCTGTTGCCGAGGAGGGTGGCGTAGTGCAGCGGGCAAATGGGGAAATGATGGGTGCCATACTCTGCGTGAAAAGCGCCCGTGTCGGCATTGAAGCGCAAACGGATACTGCCTTCTTGCAGGCTTGCACCGTAGTCATTGCCCAGAAACGGCAGCAACAGCTGACCCTTTAGCAAGGGGTCGGAGGAGTGCCACTGGATGTCAAAAAACTCGGCGTACGGGCTGGCCCGGCCCCAGGCCAGAAGGTCTTGCCACCAGGCATTGTCAGACCCGCCCACGGCCATGTGATTGGGCACGATATCGAGGATCAGGCCCATGTCGTGGGCCCGCAGTTCGGCCACCAGACGCCGCAGCGCCGATTCGCCGCCCAGCGCCGGGCTGACGTGGGCCGGGTCCACCACATCGTAACCATGCATCGAGCCTGCGCGGGCGGTGAGCAAGGGCGAGGCATATAGATGGCTGATGCCCAGGCGCGCGAAGTAGGGCACCTGAAGCCGCGCATCATCCAGGGTGAAACCGGCATGCAATTGCACGCGCTGGGTCGCGCGCACGGGCACTGGCGGCTGGCCGTTCATTGATCGCGCTCCTGGGCTTGCAGTCGCGCGCAGGCGAGCAGTTCCAGGCGTCGGGCAACGTCTGCTGAATCAAGCAGGGTGTCGCAGTCCGCGGGAAGGCGTCGGCACCAGTTGGGGTGGCTGCTGATGGTCCCGGGCAGATTGGCCTGTTCTTGCAGGCCCAGGGCATCTTCGATGGGCAGCAGCACCAGCGGCGCGCGGGTATGTCCAAGGAAGCGGGCGCTGGCGTCGAGCACCTGGTCGGCCCCGGTGGATTCGTCCAGAAAATTCTGCCGGTCCTGACTCAGCGCCCGGTGCAGGCCATTACGTTCATGCTGGCGGTTTTCCCGCCAGTGGGCCTCGGTTGCCTGATCCACCATGCCCAGCCGGGCATTCCAGTCAATGTCGCGCTCCAGCCACCAGCCATTGAGGGTTGGCAGATCATGGGTGCTGGTGGTGGCCAGCGCGTTATCCGGCCAGTCCAGAATGGGCCGGAAATGGGCCCCGTAATCCTGTTCAAACAACAGCACGCGCATGCCCAGAATCGAGCGCTCGCTGAGTTTTTCGCGCAAGCCGTCGGGCACGGTGCCCAGGTCTTCGCCCAGGACAATGGCTTGATGGCGTACGGATTCCAGCGCCAGCAAGCGCAGCATGTCTTCGACCGGGTAGTACAGGTAGGCCCCTTCATGGGCCGGGGCGCCCAGGGGGATGACCCACAGGCGTTGCAGGCCCATTACATGGTCGATACGCAAGCCGCCGGCGTGGGCGAAGTTGGCCCGCAGCATTTCGATAAAGGCGCGGAAGCCGTTGCGCTTGAGGCCATCGGGGGAAAATGCGGAGATGCCCCAGCCCTGGCCCTGACGATTGAGCAAGTCCGGTGGAGCACCGACGGTGAGGTGCGCCAGCAGTTCATCCTGACGGCACCAGGCCTGGCTGCCGCCGCCATCGGCGCCCACCGCGAGGTCGGCGATCAGGCCAACCGCCATGCCGCTGTCGCGGGCGGCCTTTTGCGCCTGAGCCAGGCACCGGGCAATCAGCCACTGGCAAAAGGCGTAATAGCCGATGTTGTGGGCTTGTTCTTCGGCAAATATCAGCAGTGCCGGGCTGTCGGGATCGCGCCACTGTTCGGGCCACTGCCGCCAGTCCAGGCTTTGCTGCTCGGCCACATGCTGCGCCTGCAGGGCTTCGAACCGGCAGTGGTTTTCCAGGGCTTCACCGCCTTCGTCGCGAAACTGCAGGAAGTCGTCCAGCAGCGGCTGTTCACCGAGCAGGAAGTCTTCGTAGAGCTGGCGCAGCAGGGTTTGTTTGGCCAGGGTTGCCGCTGGCCAGTCAATCAGCGGCAGTTGCTCCAGCCGGTGCAGTTCGGGGGCAAGACCGCAGGTCTCGATGGCCCGTTGCACCGGGACCTCACCCAGTACAGTGGCGGGGGCGGCGTACAGGCTGTTGAGAAACAGCCGGCTGGAGGGCGAGTAGGGGCTGTAGCGATACGGGTCGCAGCTGAACATGGCGTGCATCGGGCTGATCGCCAGGGCATCGGCGCCACGCTCGCCGGCGGCCTGGGCAAAGTGCGCCAGGGCCCGGGTGTCGCCAAAACCGCCATCGCCCTGGCGTTTCAGGGCGTACAGTTGCGTGCTCAAACCCCAGGCCCGGGGTGTGGCACTGTTGACGGCGTCCGCCATGCTGTAGCACCGGGCCGGAGCTACGGCGAGGATGAAGTGCTGATCTTCGACCTGGGCCCGGTGATAACCCACCCCGATCATGCCGGGAAGCCAGGCGTCGGCGTCCAGTTGAATGTCCAGGGTGCCGCCGGTTTCCAGATGGATGACGCACTGGCTATGGGGGTTGAAATACCGCGCCAGGTTCAGGCTTTTACCCACGTCGGCAGTCAGCAGCGGCGGCAGGTGTTTGTTTTGCTGTTCCAGCTGCAGGTTAAGCAGGCTGGTTTCTATGGCTTCGGCCGTATCGGCAGGCAGACCGAGCCCGGCCAGTACCGCTCTCAGTGCGTGGGCCGGTACATGCTGGGGCGTCCCGTTGGCATCTACCCAGTCCACGGCCAGGCCGGCACGACTGGCCAGTATTTCAAGTTGCGCTTCACTCATGGGCGCTCTCCGGTGGGGGCGATTGACGGGGGGCGGCAAGCAGGCTGACCAACGCGCAATAGGGGGCCAGCAGATGCTGCTCGTGGAGTTGCGAGGCCACTTGGGGCTGGCTTTGAAACAAGATTTCGGTAGCAGGCGCCGGGGTGTGGGGCACCGCGCGGGAACTCAGATTGAGGGTGATGTTCAGCACGCTGCCGTCGCCCATGCGCCAGTGAGCGGCCACGGCGCCTGCCGCCAGTACATGGGCCCCCAGGGATTGGGTTCCGGGCAGGCGCGCAATGATCGATTGATGGCGTATGCGCAGCAATTCTTGATAGAGCGCCAGCATGTTGTTGCGCTGCCCGTCATCGACCCCGGGCAATGACGGGCGGGCATGGCTAAAGGTCGATAACAGGTTGGGATCGGGAATTTCCGGCCCCTGGCTTATCGAGTTGAAGCTGCTGAAGTCGGCGAATTCCTTGCGTCGGCCCTCGGTGACGGCCTGGGCCAGTTCGCCGGTGTAGTCGGTGAAAAACAGAAAGGGCTCGGGCGCTGCACTTTCTTCGCCCATGAACAGCAACGGAATCATCGGCGATAACAGCAGCAAGGTGGTTGCGGCGCGCAAGGCCTGGGGCGGGCAAAGCTGATGCAGGCGATCACCCAGGGCGCGATTGCCGACCTGATCGTGATTTTGCAAGAACAGGACGAAGGCGGTGGGCGGCAAATGGCTGCTGGATTCACCCCGGGCATTGCCGTGGCGATCGTTCTGGCCTTGAAAGACAAAGCCCTGACTCAAGCAACGAGCCAGCTTTTGGGTGTTGTTTTCGACAAACTCGGAATAATAGGCGTCGGTTTCTGCCGTCAGCAGTACATGCAAGACGTTGTGCCCGTCGTCATTCCACTGTGCGTCGTAGTCTTTTTCCAGGAGAAAGGCCTGATTGGCCTCGTTTTCCAGGGTCAGCCACAGCTGTCGTTCCGGGCCTGCGCGCTGGCGTACATGCTGCGCCAGTTCATGCATAAACCCCGGGTGATTGATTGCATGCACTGCATCCAGGCGCAGCC
Source organism: Pseudomonas sp. TMW22089 (assembly GCF_022496645.1). Classification (NCBI taxonomy): domain Bacteria; kingdom Pseudomonadati; phylum Pseudomonadota; class Gammaproteobacteria; order Pseudomonadales; family Pseudomonadaceae; genus Pseudomonas; species Pseudomonas sp. TMW22089. Next base: position 51,113 of record NZ_SCFG01000013.1, on the reverse strand, counting down.
CGTCGCAGCGATATTCAAGCAACCACATCAGCGCGTTGCCGATGAAAAAGTCACGTACCTCACGGCGTTCGTAATTGATGCCGGCCCCCCAGGGGGTGTGGGCCTGCTCGTTGAAAAACGGGTTGGCATAGGTGGGCAAGTAATTGCCTTGCGGCCCGAAATGGTTGTAGACAACGTCCACTATGACCATCAGGCCCAGGCCATGGGCCTGGTCAATCAACTGCTTGAGTGCCTGGGGTGAGCCGTAGGTGTCATGGGGCGCGTACAGCAGGGCGCCGTCATAGCCCCAATTGCGTTCGCCGCTGAACTGCGCCAAAGGCATCAGTTCGATGCCGGTGACGCCCATTTGTGCCAGGCGCGGCAACAGCTTGGCCACTTCGGCATAGCCACCGAGCACGCCGACATGCAGTTCATAAATCACCGCTTCATGCCAGGGCCGGCCTTGCCAGTGGCGGTTGCGCCAGTGGTAATCATTGGGGTCGAGCACCACGCTGTAACCCTCGAGCCCGCCGTCCTGCGCCCGGGAGGCCGGGTCCGGCACCGTAAATTCGCCATTGATGCAGTAGCGATAACGGGTGCCCTTGCGGCAGGGGGCATCCAGCACAAACCAGCCCTGCGCCCGGGCCGGCATTGGCAGCGACCGGCCGTTATCCAGCTCAAGGCTGACCGAATGCGCATCCGGGGCCCAGAGGGTGAAGCGTGTGTGTTGCGCGTCCAGCAGGTGGGCGCCATGGGGCCAGGTTTGCAATGTCTGTGAAGGCATCGACTAAGGCCTCTTTAAAATTTGCCGGCGTTGCTCAGAGACGTGCTGACCAATTGTTCATAGAGTTCGGCGTAGGGTTCCACGGCCTTGCACCAGTTGAACGGCGCAGTCATGGCGCGGCACCGCATGGCATTGAGCAGGCCCGGGTAGGCAAACACCTTGAACGCCCGGCACAGGGCCTGCTGGTAGCTTTCGACAGTGGACTCATCGAACAAGAAACCGGTCACGCCATCGTCGATGGTGTCAGCCAGGCCGCCGGTATTGCGCGCCACGGGCAGCGAGCCGAAGCGTTGCGAGTACATCTGGCTCAAGCCACAAGGTTCATAGCGCGAGGGCATCAATAAGAAGTCGCTGCCGGCGAACATGCGGCGGGCGTCGGTTTCGTTGAATCCGATGCGCACGCCGACCTGTCCGGGAAAGCGCAGGGCCAGGTCGCGCATGGCCTGTTCTGCTTCGGGTTCGCCGCGCCCGATGATGCAAATCTGCCCGCCCGAGGCGACGATATACGCCGCCACGGCCTCGGTCAGGTCCAGCCCTTTCTGGTACACCAGACGCGACACCACGGCGAACAAGGGGCCTTTGGATGGTGTGAGGCCAAACAGGTTGCGCACGTGATCGGCGTTCAGGGCCTTGCCCTTCCAGTCGCCAATGCTGAACGGCGCGACCAGATGCGGATCGGTAGATGCTTCCCAGCTTTCATCAATGCCGTTGGGGATTCCGCTGAGCAGGCCCTGTTGGGTTTTGCTGGCCAGGAAACCATCAAGCCCGCAACCAAAGCTGGGGGTGGTGATTTCGGCGGCATAGGTGGCACTGACGGTGGTGATATGGCTCGAATAGGCCATCCCGGCCTTGAGAAATGACAATTTGCCATAAAACTCCATGCCGTCCTGTTGCAGGGCATGGTCCGGAATGGCCAGCTCGGGGCAGCAGGCCCGGCTGAATACACCCTGATAGGCCAGGTTGTGGATGGTGAACAGGGTGGGGGTGCGCTGTCCGCGCCAATGCATATACGCCGGTGTCAGCCCGGCCGGCCAGTCATGGGCATGCACCAGATCGGGCTGCCAGTGAATTTGTGCCAGATTGGCCGCAATATCGGCCGCAGCCAGGCCCAGGCGGGCAAAGCGGATATGGTTGTCCGGCCAGTCACGGCCATTGTTGGCACCATATGGGCTGCCTTCGCGCTCATACAGTTCGGGGCAGATCAGTACATAGATGACCAGCCCGTCCTTGAGGTCCATGCGCCCGATCTTGCATGGGGGCAAGGCTGCGTGACCGCTGAGTTCGCCGATGATATGGATCGGATTGTCGCTGTTGAGCACCTGGCGGTAGCCCGGAATCAGGACCCGCACATCATGCAGGTGGCGCATGGCCCGGGGCAGTGCGGCGGATACATCTCCAAGGCCGCCGGTTTTAACCAGATCGGCCAGTTCCGATGTGACAAACAGCACCTTCTTTTTATTGGGGTTGGCATTTCCTGCCGGCAGTACTGCCTTCCCTGCAGGGCCTGAATCTGACAGTGAAATCAGATTGGAGGCCTGCGGGTCAAGCCGATCATCTTGTTGGGAAGCAGCAGCACTGATCATGACTCTCTCCCTTTGTACTTATAGAATCACTTTGTCTGTCCGGCAGGGAAACAATCATTTCCTCAGGGGCGACATTCAACTCCAGATTGTTAAGCGGTTGATCACCGAAGCCATGGGGGCGCAGTCGGCTGACAGATCGCTGCAAGGAATGCACCACAAAGGGTGACTTGCCTTTAACTTGACCTGTAGCCAATGCAGAAGGTTCGGTTTATTTAAGCGCGAAAATCAAGCGTCGCAATTGCGACAGCCTCAAGTGTAGGAGGGATGCCGGGAGGCTGTGGGACAGGTGCCTGAAATAAGCGCCATAAGGTGGGGAATCGGCTGAGCGGTAAGTCCTGGCAGCCAGGCGGTCTTGTCCGCAAACGCACCTGTTCGGTGCGTTTGCGCAGGCAGGGGGTCAGTTGCCCGGATATTGCGCAATGACCTCATCACTGCCGTCGTTACGCAGGCCTATCACCTGGTAGGCATCCTTGCGGTCGCCCATTTCCATGCCCGGGGAACCCACCGGCATGCCCGGCACGGCAATACCCTTGAGGTCGTTGCGTTTGCTCAGGGCGACCACTTGATCGGCCGGCACATGACCTTCCACGAACTTGCCGTTGATCATGCCGGTGTGGCAAGAAGCCAGTCGCGGCTCTACGCCAGCCTGCTGTTTAAAGCTGCTCATGTCCGCTTCAACATGGTCATTGACCTTGAAACCATTGGCTTGCAGGTGGGAGATCCAGGTTTTGCAGCAGCCACAATTGGCATCGCGGTGAACATCGATGGTCAGTTGCTCGGCAGCCTGTGCCATTGAGGTCAGCAACAGGGCCGAAAGGGCGACAAGACGCAATGGGGTTTTCATCGGGTTTCTCTTAATCCAAAAAGTTTCAGCCTGAGTGCCGGGCACTGTCAGGCAGCTGATAACAAGATGACGATTTTGTCAGGTAGGGGCATTTTTGGTGCATTCAAGACCTCAGTCTGGTTGTCGAGCAGCAGCTTGGCTACCATGGCTCTTCACTTTTCTGACGTCTTCAGTTCATGGCACTTGCAGTCCCGCCTGATTTGTCTGATCCCGGCGTGCCGGTTCAGCCGTTGGCCCGTACCTATCCGCGTGGTTTATACATTGATCCCCATGAGCATGAATGGGGCCAATTGTTATATGCCATGTCCGGGGTGATGTGGGTCGACACCCCGGAGGAAGCCCTGGCGGTTCCGCCACAACGGGCGGTCTGGCTACCGCCGGGGGTGCCCCACGGGATCCGGGTGGTCTCGGACTTGCAGATGCGCAATATCTATCTGCCTCCGGCACTGGCCAGCACTCTGGACAGCACCGTGCAGGTGATTGAAGTCGGACGTTTGCTGCGCGAATTGATCATCAATCTGGTGGAGCAGGCTGCTGGGCAATCGTCCTACACCGAGGCTGTGCTCAATCTGACGCTGCTCGAGTTGCAACGCGCGGGGCGTACCTTGCTCAGGGTGCCGATGCCCGATACACCTGACCGGCGCCTGCTGAACCTGTGCCAGTCGGTAATGGCCAGCCCGACCCTGGATATTTCCTTCGAGCAACATGCGCAGAACGCCGGGGCCAGTGTCCGTACCCTGGCGCGGCTGTTTCAGATGGAACTGGGTACGGGCTTTGCGCAGTGGCGGCGCCAGGTGCAACTGGCGACCGCAGCTGCCGAACTGATTCAGGGGACTTGTGTCAGCCAGGTCGCACGCTCGCTGGGCTATTCCCCCAGCAGTTTTAGCGACATGTTCCGACGCGAGTTGGGGATCAGTCCTTCGTTATATGCACTGCGCCAGGGCGCAGCAACGGCGGTTTGACCGATAGGCAGAAGGCTTTGGCCGATACCTGTCGGCTGTCGGTCATACACTGGGGGCATCAATACACCACCCAGAGGGCTGAGCATGAAAGCACTGCAATTCTCCAGAACCGGCGATCTGGCCGCACTGACCCTGGTTGAAGTGCCAACCCCCGTACCCGGTGCAGACGAGGTGCTGGTGCAGGTCAAGGCGGCCGGCCTGAACCCCAGCGATGTGAAGAATGTGCTCGGGCGTTTCCCCTACACCACCTTGCCGCGTATTCCGGGGCGTGACTTTTCCGGGGTGATTGTCGAGGGACCAGCGGCGTTGGTGGGGCAGGAGGTATGGGGTACCGGCCAGGAACTGGGCTTCTATGGTGATGGTTCCCATGGGGATTTTTTGCGCTTGCCGGTTGCGGGAGTCGCGCTCAAGCCCCGCACATTGAGCTTTGTTCAGGCCGCCAGCCTGGGCGTGCCCTATACCACGGCATGGGATGCGCTACAGCGCAGTGATGTAGGGGCGGATACCTGTTTATTGGTGATCGGTGCCAACGGTGCTGTAGGCAGTGCCGCCATTGCGCTGGCGAAAGTACTCGGCGCCAGGGTGCTGGCTGCGGTGCGGCGCCCTGACCAGGCTCAAGTGCTACGGGAGCAAGGGATTGAAGTGATTGTGCTGGGCAAGCCCGAAGATCTGGCCGCTCAGGTCAGCGCAGTGTTCAGCGATGGTGCTGAAGTCATATTCGACACCACCGGGCACTGGCTGCCAGCGACCGTTGCGGCGTTGCGGATTTTTGGTCGTGTGGCCTTCATTGCTGCGCCACTGGACGGCCATGTGCACTTGCCGGCGCTGGCGCTGTATCGCAAGGGCGGCACGTTGATCGGGGTCAATTCGCTGCTTTACAGCTGTGGCGAGTGCGCCCGGATGCTTGAACAATTTGGCCAGTATTTCGACCAGGGCCTGCTGCCCGTGCCCCGTGGGCTGCAAGAAGCGCGGTTGGCAGACGGGTTGAGCAGTTATGCCGAGGTCAATGCAGGGACCTGCGCCAAAGTGGTGCTGATCCCGTAGGCGCACTGCCGGCAAAACCCTGTAGGAGCGAGCTTGCTCGCGATCTTTTTGCTGCGGTATCTGAGGCTGCAACAGCTCGCGAGCAAGCTCGCTCCTACAGAGGCGGGGGGTGGTGAAATTCTTGTAGGAGCGAGCTTGTCTCGCGATTTTTTCGCTGCGGTATCTGAGGCTGCAACAGCTCGCGAGCAAGCTCGCTCCTACAGAGGGTGGGGTTGGTGAAATTCTTGTAGGAGCGAGCTTGCTCGCGATTTTTTTGCTGCGGTATCTGAGGCCGCAACAGCTCGCGAGCAAGCTCGCTCCTACAGAGGGTGGGGTTGGTGAAATTCTTGTAGGAGCAAGCTTGCTCGCGATCTTTTTGCTGCGGTATCTAAGGCCGCAACAGCTCGCTCCTACAGGCCGGCTATTTCATCCATGAAATCCTGCACAAACCATTCAAGGCGCTTATGTCTGATGGCTGCCAGTCGCGCACCTTCCGGGGTTTGAAAACCTGACGCCAGCTTGAGCAACTTGGTATGGAAATGCTCAAGGGTGAAACGCTTGTCCTGATACTCGCGTCCCGTCGCCTGCGGGTTTGTGAAGTCGTACAGCGCCGCCCCCATTCTTCCCGATACATAAAAGCAGCGTGCTACGCCGATCAGGCCGATGGCATCCAGGCGGTCACTGTCCTGCAGTATCTTTGCTTCCAGGGTGGCGGGCGTCAGTGCCGCGGAAAAACTGTGGGTCTGTACCGCGTGGGCCACTGCGTTCACTCGCGACTCGGGCCAGCCCAGCCCCGTCAGGATGGTCGCGGCTTTATTCGCAGACAGGGTTGAGGCCTGCGCCCGTAAAGGCGAATCCTTTTCCACTGCCACGCAGTCGTGCAGAAGGGTGGCGGCCAGGAGAATTTCCAGATCGCCGCCTTCCCTGGCCTGAATCACTTGTGCATTGGTCCACACACGGTGGATATGTGACAGATCGTGGGAGCCGTCCCCGTTGTCCTCCGCCAGCCAGGCCTGCAAGGTGTCGGCCAGAGCCTGAAAGGGAAAGAATGGCTGAGTGTTCACGGGGCAGGCTCCGGTCCGGACAGGTAAAGGGCTTATTGCGCCAGACGCAGGCTGGCACGGATCCCCAGTACTTCAGCTTCGTTGGCTTTGTAGCCGTCTGCAGGACCTGCGTAGGAAAGGGCATAGGCGTTGCTGTCATGGGTGGCGGCGACCAGGGTCTGGGTGATCACGTGGTTGCCGTTCTGGGTGATTTTGCAGGTGGTTTCCAATGCCTCCAGACCGCCCAGGGTGCTGCTGTGAATTTTGTTACAGGCACTCTGGTAGCCGGCGCCGGCGAAGTTCTTCTGCAAGGTCTTGCGCATCTGCAGCAGTACCGCTTCCATATTGACCTTGTGGTCAGGAGCCAATGTAGTCTGGGTAAGCTCCATCACCATCAACGGATCACCGTTGGGGTCATTTTTTACCGCCCGCTGGCGCTGGCCATTGTCATCGGGGGCAGGTGGCACGGCCTGCACCTCCCAGTCGCCGGGCCAGGTAATCGTCAGACTTTCGGCATTCGCCGTCGGCAGCGAAAGGGCGGCGAGAAGTCCGATGAGTGCGGTGTAACGGTGCGAAAAAGTCATGGGCGACAGGCCTTTAGGGCGGTTTCATGGCAAGCATAGTGTATCAATTAGTGTCCAGCTCTTGCTTTGGGATGGAAGATCATTTGTACCATTGCTCAGCTAAACCTTTGCTTCTTATGACTAATCCCGGAGAATCGCGCCCTTCTTACGGCCGGGGCGTTGTCTGTAAGGTGTGTTTTGTCCGCCCCGGCTGCGTGGTAACGACCGGCTAGCGGAGATTCGACCGGATGAATGACCAGGCTAACAGCGTCGATGAACGCTTTGACGCGGCACCCGCGACCCTCAGTCGCTGGAGTCGTCATGACACTACCTGGATGCTGGGCCTGTTTGGCACGGCCATTGGCGCAGGTACTTTGTTTTTGCCCATCAATGCAGGGCTTGGCGGCTTTTGGCCGTTGCTGATTCTGGCGTTGCTGGCGTTTCCGATGACGTTTTATGCTCACCGCGGTTTGACCCGCTTCGTACTCTCCGGACGCGAAGGCTCTGACATCACGGATGTTGTTGAAGAGCATTTCGGCTTGCGGGCCGGTGCATTGATCACGCTGCTGTATTTCTGTGCGATTTTTCCGATTCTGTTGATTTACAGCGTTGCCCTGACCAATACGGTCGGCAGCTTCATGCTCAATCAACTGCATGTCACACCACCACCCCGGGCGATTTTGTCGCTGGTGCTGATTCTGGGCCTGCTGGCCGTGGTGCGTTGCGGCGAGCAAGTGATAGTCAAGGCCATGAGCATGATGGTCTATCCGTTCATTGTCGCGCTGTTGTTTTTGGCGGTGTTTTTGATCCCCCACTGGAATGGCGGGATTCTGAGCACGGCGAGCACCTTGCCGGCGCCTTCAGCATTGCTGCACACCTTGTGGCTGGCGATTCCGGTGATGGTGTTTTCGTTTAACCATTCGCCGATCATCTCGGCCTTTGCCGTTGATCAGAAGCGCCGTTATGGGGCGAACGCCGATGAGCGCAGCTCGCAGATCCTGTCCCGCGCCCACCTGTTGATGGTGGCGATGGTGCTGTTCTTCGTCTTCAGCTGCGTGCTCACCCTGTCACCTGAGCAGCTGGCTGAAGCCAAGGCGCAGAATCTGTCGATCCTGTCCTACCTGGCCAACCACTTCAGCAACCCGACCATTGCCTTTGCCGCCCCGTTGATTGCCTTTGTAGCGATAGCCAAATCGTTCCTGGGTCACTACATCGGCGCCAGCGAAGGTCTTAAAGGCCTGGTCCTGAAGACCGGCAAGCGCCCGGCAGCGAAAGCCCTGGACCGCATGACCGCAGCGTTCATGCTGATAGTGTGCTGGGCAGTAGCAACGCTCAACCCAAGCATTCTGGGAATGATCGAAACTCTGGGCGGCCCGGTGATCGCGGCCATCCTGTTCCTGATGCCGATGTACGCGATTCGTCGGGTACCAGCCATGCGCCAGTACTCGGGCAAGATCTCCAACGTGTTTGTCACCGCCGTTGGCCTGGTAGCAATTTCGTCGCTGGTTTACTCGCTGATTCCTTGATTCAGCTCCGCCCGTCGCTGCCATTCCGGGCGGCGCCGGGCGGGTGATTGTCCCTCGCAAGCCGTTCCAGGCTTGAGTCTGGCAAGCGCACCGAGGGTTCCCGTGGGCCATCCCCGTCGAACCCACTGCCGCTGCATGCAGACCTTCATACCCTCTATAGCGACCATACGGCTGGCTGGTGAACTGGCTGCGCCGGCGCCTGCGCGCTATTACGGCGATCCGCGCAACACATCCATACGTCTTATGCGTCTTATGCGTCTTCTGTGTAGGAGCGAGCTTGCCTCGCGAGCTTTTCCTGCGCAGTCCTTCGAATCGCCAGAAGCTCGCGAGGCAAGCTCGCTCCTACAATGAATGCGTGAATGCGTGAATGCGTGAATGCGTGAATGCGTAAATGGCTGAATGAATGGTTGAGCGACAATCAAATCTCGGCGCTGTGGTCCCTGTGCCGTATGTCACGTTCGGCTATGTCACTCACTTGCGCGCTTGATCTGCATCAAGGCTGTCGGCCCGCACCGGCATAGCCTGAGCCCAAGCCATATTCCAGGAGGTAGTGACAGATGAGCATCATCGTAACCGGGGGCGCCGGTTTTATCGGCAGTAACCTGGTAAAGGCACTCAACCGGCGCGGTGAGCGTGACATCATTGCCGTGGACGATCTGACCGATGGCGACAAGTGCCGCAATCTGGCGGACTGCGATATCGCGGACTACATCGATAAACGCGAGTTCGTGCATCGTTTTTCCAATCGTCAGTTGGGCGATATACGCGCCGTTCTGCATCAGGGCGCGTGCTCCAGTACGCTGGAACGTGACGGCCGGTTGATGATGGAGAACAACTACCGCTACAGCTGTGACGTGCTGCAAGCCTGTCAGGAGCAAGCGACGCCCTTTATCTATGCCTCTTCGGCAGCGGTCTATGGCGCCAACCGGGACTTTCGCGAAGTTCGCGAGTGTGAGCGGCCGTTGAATGTCTACGCCTACTCAAAATTCCTCTTCGATCAGCATGTGCGGCAATTGTCGGGCAAGGCACGCAGCCAGGTGGTGGGGTTGCGTTACTTCAATGTGTTCGGCCCCCGCGAGCAACACAAAGGCCGTATGGCTTCGATGGTGCGGCATTGTTTCAATCAATACCGCGACCACGGGCATGTCGAGTTGTTCGGTGAGTACGGCGGCTATCCGGCAGGCGGGCACATGCGTGATTTTGTTTCGGTGGAGGATGTGGTCAAGGTCAATCTGCACTGGCTGGATCACCCGCAAACCAGTGGCATTTTTAATCTGGGCAGCGGTGTGGCCCGCTCATTCAACGAGCTGGCGCTGGCAACGATCAACTGTTTGCGTGGAGCGCAGGGCCGGCCTTCCCTGACCCTGGAAACGGCAGTGCTTGAAGGGGTGTTGCGCTACTGCGAGTTCCCCGAAGAGCTCAAGGGCAAGTATCAGGTCTACACCTGCGCCGACTTGAGCCGGCTGCGCGAAGCGGGTTATGAGGAACCGATGTCGGGGCTGGAGGCGGGAGTGGAGGGGTATTGCAGGAGTCTGCTGACTTGCTGAGTTACCGGGGGGCGGCCATCGCGGGCAAGCCCGCTCCCACAAGATGAGCGCAGCTTCTGTCGCTGGGCCCGCTCCTGCAGGTTGTGTGCAGCTTCTGTAGGAGCGGGCATTGCGCGGTCTGTTGCGGGATTACCTGGCCGTCAACAACGCCTCTAGCTTTTCCTGGTCACGGGCGAACTGGCGGATGCCTTCGGCCAGTTTTTCGGTGGCCATTGCGTCTTCGTTCGAGGCCCAGCGGAACTGCGCTTCGTTCAGGCTCTGGCGCGGTTCGCCCTGATGCCCAGGGCTCAATTTGCGCTCCAGTTTGCCTTCGTCCAGGGCCAGTTTTTCCAGCAGGTCCGGGCTGATGGTCAGACGGTCGCAACCGGCCAGCTGTTCGATCTGGTTCAGGTTGCGGAAGCTGGCACCCATGACCACGGTCTTGTAGTCATTGGCTTTGTAGTAGTTGTAGATGCGGGTCACGGACTGCACACCCGGATCATCGGATCCTGTGTAGTCAATGCCGGTGGACTTCTTGTACCAGTCGTAAATACGGCCCACGAACGGCGAAATCAGGAACACCCCGGCATCGGCACAGGCTGCGGCCTGGGCAAACGAGAACAACAGGGTCAGGTTGGTCTGGATGCCGTCATTTTCCAGTTTTTCGGCGGCACGGATGCCTTCCCAGGTCGAAGCGAGCTTGATCAGTACCCGGTCGCGGCCCACGCCGGCCTTGTCGTAAAGCTCGACCAACTGGTTGGCCTTTTTCAGCAAGGCAAATTCGTCGAACGACAGGCGGGCATCGACCTCGGTCGAAATACGGCCCGGAATGACCTTCAAGATACCGCTACCCACCGAGACCGCGAAGTGGTCGCAGGCCAGGCCGACATCACCGTTGGCGTGGGCGATGGCATTTTTCAGCAGCTCGGCATAACCCGGCATGGCTGCGGCTTTGAGCAGCAGGGATGGATTGGTCGTGGCATCAACGGGTTTGAGGCGGGTAATTGCGTCGAGGTCGCCGGTGTCTGCGACCACGGTGGTGAACTGCTTGAGTTGTTCCAGCTTGGAAGTCATGAGCGTCTCTGTCGGAAAAGGTGTTAATGGCTGTAAAGATTGAGTGCGGTGTCGATCAAAAGTTCGTTAAACCCAGGCTGGCAGAATGCCGCCGAATACCTTGGTAGTGCAACTGATCGTGCGATTTAATCTGCCTCAGCAGCCATTTACCTCGATTCAGAGTTCCAGCGTGTACCGGTCTGGCTCGCGGCTTTGCTCACTCATCTGTACTGCGTTGATGGTTTTGCCCGTGGCCTGCTCAACCCGGCGCGCCACTTCAGGGTCGTCGGCAAAGGGGATCAGGCTGGCTTCGTCGATATCGGTCGCGGTTTTATGTTTCAAACACCAGCTAATGGCGCAATAGAGGCTGATGACGGCTGCGCTATTGAGGGCTATTTCGATCATGTCCGGCACTCCTTGTCGAAAGCACCCGATACCGGTCCGGCGACCTGCATCGGGTGGGTGGTCAGGCTATCTGTGCTGTCAGTTCGGCTTGCTTGAGGTCGGCCACGCGCACTGTTCGCCACAGGTTCCAGCACATCAACAGCATGCCGCTGAGGAAGAACAGCCCGCCCACCAGACGTACGACGTAGCCCGGGTGGCTGGCGCTCAGCGACTCCACGAACGAATAGGTCAGGGTGCCGTCATCGTTGATCGCGCGCCACATCAGGCCCTGGGTGATGCCGTTGACCCACATCGAGGCGATGTACAGCACGGTGCCGATGGTCGCCAGCCAGAAGTGCAGGTTGATCAGCCCGATGCTGTACATCTGCTCGCGGCCGAAGATCTTGGGAATCATGTGATAGAGCGCGCCGAAAGTGATCATCGCCACCCAGCCCAGGGCCCCGGCATGGACGTGGCCGATGGTCCAGTCGGTGTAGTGGGACAGGGCATTGACGGTCTTGATGGCCATCATCGGCCCTTCAAAGGTCGACATGCCGTAGAACGCCAGTGACAGCACCAGAAACCGCAGGATCGGGTCGGTGCGCAATTTATGCCAGGCCCCGGAGAGGGTCATCATGCCGTTGATCATGCCGCCCCAGCTGGGAGCCAGCAGGATGATGGACATGGCCATGCCCAGCGACTGGGCCCAGTCCGGCAGTGCGGTGTAGTGCAGGTGATGGGGGCCGGCCCAGATATAGAGGGTAATCAGGGCCCAGAAATGCACGATGGACAGGCGATAGGAATAAATCGGCCTGCCGACCTGTTTCGGCACGAAGTAGTACATCATCCCGAGAAAGCCGGTGGTCAGGAAAAAACCTACCGCGTTATGCCCATACCACCACTGCACCATGGCATCGGTGGCTCCGGCATACACGGGATAAGACTTGAACCAGTCCACCGGAATCGCCAGGTGGTTGACCACGTGCAGCATGGCGATGACCAGAATGAAGGCGCCAAAAAACCAGTTGCCGACATAGATATGTCTGGTTTTGCGCTGCACCACGGTAGTAAAGAACACGATGGCGTAGGCGACCCAGACCACCGTCAGCCACACGGCACCGGTGAATTCTATTTCGGCGTATTCCTTGGTGGTGGTATAGCCCAGCGGCAGGGTGACCAGCATGATCACAATTACCGATTGCCAGCCCCAGAAGGTAAAGGCTGCCAGCTTGTCCGAGAATAACCGTACCTGACAGGTGCGCTGCACCGCGTAGTAGCTGGCGGCAAACTGTGCGCTGCCGGCAAAGCCGAAAATCACCAGGCTGGTGTGCAACGGTCGCAGGCGGCCGAAGGTGGTCCAGGGCAAATCCAGGTTCATTTGCGGCCAGACCAGTTGCGAGGCGATCCATACGCCCATGGCCATGCCGACCACCCCCCACACCACGGTCATGATGGCGAATTGGCGGACGACCTTATAGTTATAGGCCTGCCCGTTTAGTGCTGTGCTCATGCTCAAGTCTTCCACGGTTCAAAGTCCTGCCAGGCCTGGTGGTCTGGCGCTGGGTGAACTCTAGGAAGTTGGCAGGAAACAAGACAGATTCAGGGGGGGAGAATTAATACGGAGCAGATTTAGCGGCATATTTAAAAGTGTTTTTTAAAATCTGATCTGGTTTTTAGCCGATTTACATTTTTTAAATACTTCTGAGCTGTACTGTTTTCGCTCTATGTCTCGGGAAAATTGGTCGGCGAAGCAGCGCTTTTTACGCAGATTAGCTATACATAAATCCGGCACACAAATAGTTACGTTCTCCACAGGAGTTACAGAATGAAGCTCGGACTGATGATTAGTACGTTGTGTATTGCCTCGATCGGGGTAGTGGGCTGTGCAAGCAAGGTCCAGCAGCCGGATGAATACTCCGGTTTTTTGAAGGATTACAGTCGCCTTAAAGAAGCCAAATCGCCTTCGGGCGCCGAAGTGATGCGCTGGATCGATCCCAAGCTGAATATTAACCAGTACACCAGCGTCTATATCGAGCCAAGCCAGCTCTACCCGGCGCCGAAGCCGACGGAGAAGATCCCGCAAAGCACGTTGAACGGCATTACCCGCTACTACGATCAAGCACTCAAGCGTGAACTCAGCAAATCATCGCCACTGGCCAGCGCCCCCGGGCCGGGCGTGATTGTGGTGCGACCGGCGATCACTGCCGTGAGCAGCGAGACCGAGAGCCTGGCACCTTACGAATATATTCCGGTAGCGCTGGTGGCGGCGGCGGTCAGTACGGCGTCGGGCATTCGCGATCAGGAAACCCAGCTGGCAACCGAAGCCGTATTCATTGACGGGCAGAGCCAGGACGTAGTGGCGCAGGTGGTGCGCAAAGGCACCGGCAAACCGCTGGAGAACAGCAGCCAGCAAATGAAGACCGACGATGTGAAAAAAGTGATAGATGGCTGGGCATCAGATCTTCATCAGTCGTATTTGAAACTGAAGAGCCAGTAAGCTCCGGGATCTGCAACTGAGTGCGGGCAAAACAGTTGCAGCACCCCGGCTTGCCGGGGTGCTGCAGGTTACAGCTCAGGGTGCTACAGGTGTCAGCAAGGGCATTTTCCATTGCCCGTCGGCAAGTTCAGGCTTGGGCATATAAATACGCAGTACGCCGTAAAACGGCCCGTCAGGCGCCGGCAACCAGTTGTTTTGCAGATCCCCGGCCGGGGGTTGAGGCTGGAGATACAGGGTCACACCGCCATCTGCGTCGCGCTTGAGATCGGGCAACATGCGCGAATTGATCAGGTAGCGATCCAGCGGGTTCTCCACCAGCAATTTGCTTTTGCCGTCATACATGGTCAGCGACCAGAAGGCATTGGCAGGGGGCAGGGCATTTTTGTCAAAGTGCAAGGTATAGCGCTGTCTGGAGCCGTCCAGGGGGCGGCCCTGATTGTCGACGAAATAGCCGATGTAATCGGCCTCTTCGGCAGAGTTACCAAAGATCCCCATATTGGCCCCCGCATAACGGTACAGGTAGTTGTTTTTCAAGTGCTCGCGGGAGCCGAACAGGTCTCCACTGCTGATCTTGTGCGTGTCGACCTGCTCTTTCTTGAACTGCTCGAATTCGGCTTTACCTGCTGCAATTCCTTCTTCCAGGGCCTTGCGTTGCTCGGCGGACAGCTGGCCCGTTGCATAGGGCAGGCCCGGTTCAATGCCAATTTTTTTGAAGCGCTCGCGTAATGCCGTTTCACCGGGCTGCGGCTCGGCAAATGCGAGCATGAAATTCAAGTAGTTGAACAGCTCGGGGCTGTCACTCATGTTCGCCACGGGGGCCGGCCAGTCAATGGCTGCAGACAGCGGCGGGGCGGGTTGGCCGAGGAACTGGCTCAAGGGTTGCACTGTGTAACCGCGCTGGATTTCCTTGACCCTGGGCAGGTCTTTTTCATCAAACAGCTGGGTCCGGTACAGGCCGTAGGCAATTTCGCTTTCGCTGGGAATCACGGCCTCGATACCGGCCGGTTTCTCACCTTGCCAGCCCGGCCCGACAATCAGGAAGTTCCCGCCTTTGTTGCCCGTGGTACGGCTACCGAGGTAGGCGAAGTTTTGCGTGTACAGGTCGATCAGCTGCGTGGAGTAGTAACGACCGTCTTCAATTGCCGGCAGCGTCAGCACCAGCGGCTCGGCTCGCAGGTCCATCCATAGAAATGAATAGGGCGTGTCCGAATTGGGGGTCACGAAAGCGCTGTCTTTGGGGCTGAACACCATGGCGGTGTTGCCGATGTCATTGAACGGCGCCTTGAAGTCCTTGCCGCCTTGGTCCACGGCCTGGGCGTAGAGGGTTTTGTACATCTCCACCACCGGGAAACCATACAGATAGGCTTCTCTGGCGATGCTTGTGGCCTCTGCAGGCGACGCGCTGAAGTTCATGGCCGATACCTGGGTTGCCATCAGTGACAGGCAGGCTGCCAGGGCATAAACGGGGGGCTTGAGGTACCTGGCAAAGTCCCTGACTGTGGATTGACTGCTCATGACAGCAACCTGATGTCATCGGGTTTCCAGCTTTTATCGAGGCAAGCGCCGGTCTGGGCGAAGGTTTTGCCCTGTTCCATGCCAGGAGTGGCCAGCATGACGTGGGCGTGCTCCCGGGGCCGGGCGCTGAAGCCAGAAGCACGAAGCTGCGAATTCATGAAATTTCCTTATTTTCCGAAGGTGACATTAATGCCGGCGAACAGTGTGAATTGCGGCAAGTCATCGCCTTTGCGTTCCACTGTCCATTGTGGTTCCAGGTAGGCGTTGAGGATGTTGCCCCCGGCTTTCCATGCCTTGCCGAAACCCAGGCCGACGGGGATATAGTGGGTGTTGTTTTTCAGGTCATAGGTCCAGGTGCCGGTGGAGCGCAAGTACCAGCCCTTTGGCAGGTTGTGGATGATGAACGGCTGGAAGGTGGCGCTCTCGACATGCTGGCGATCACTGTCACCGGCAAAAGAGCTTTGATACTGCACCAGTGCCCCCAGCAGGCCACGGGGTGAGGCATCTATGGCAATCGCTGCCAGCCCCGCTTGCCATTTGCCGGTGCCCAGTTCGTCATGCTCGGCAGTGGGCGCCGTAATTTGCGGGCCGATGCCCAACTGCACGCCATCGGTCTTGAGCAGGAAAATATCGAACAGGTTGAGATCGCCCATACCGGTGCTGTAACCACTCCTGGGGTCGGGGCGGGTGCTGATGGGCAGGGTGGCACGCAACAGTTGCGGTACGCCGATAAAGTCGTTCGGGGCGACGGGCAGGGCGCCGCGCAGCAGGGCGTCATTGGTGTGGATATTGCTGTCGTAGACCCGGGGCGTGTAGTAGTCCTGCAGGTTCAGGCCCGGGGCCAGGCTCAGTGGGTTGTTACTTTTGTTGGCTATATCGGGATTGTCTGCCAGGGCAGCAGTGACAGGGGCCAGGGCCAGGGTCAGTAAGAGTCCCGAAGCAAGGTGTGTCTTAGCCATGAGCGTCCAATTCCCTGGAAGTCTTAAGAATGCAGCGCTAGGAAGCTAGCAGCAAATGGCGCGACTGCCAGTTCCCGGGGTCTGCTGCCGGGTACTGTTTTGCTCGAGGCCGGGCATTTTTGGAATTTTTCAGTACCGGCACGGTCTTTTTGTTCCGCGGCCCATGACATTTTACCTGCGGGCCGTAGGTCGGCTGCCTGATTCGTGTTTAACTCCGGCTTCTTCAAAAACCGTTAAGAAGGACATCGTTCATGGCTCAAGTGACGCTTAAAGGCAACCCTGTTCAAGTCAAAGGCGAACTGCCGGCAGTAGGCTCCAAGGCGCCGGCGTTTTCGCTGGTAGCAGGTAATTTGTCCGATGTGACGTTGGCCAGCTTTGCTGGTAAACGCAAAGTGCTGAACATCTTCCCGAGTGTTGATACGCCAACTTGCGCGACTTCGGTGCGCACCTTCAACACCAAGGCCAACGATCTGGAAAACACCGTGGTGCTGTGCATCTCGGCTGACCTGCCGTTCGCCCAGGCCCGTTTCTGCGGTGCCGAAGGTCTGGAACACGTACAGAACCTGTCGACCCTGCGCGGCCGTGAGTTCATCGAGAACTACGGCGTGGCAATTGCTGACGGCCCGTTGGCTGGCCTGACTGCCCGTGCGGTAGTCGTGCTGGACGAAAACGACAACGTGCTGCACAGCGAACTGGTTAAAGAAATCGCTGAAGAGCCGAACTACGAAGCAGCCCTGGCTGTTTTAAAGTAAGTCGCAACGCTTCAGCAAAAACGGCCGGGCATTTAATGCCCGGCCGTTTTTTTGTGGGCTGCTACAAATAACGCTGCAGGCGTCGAGCCCGGCCAGTGTCAATGTCACAGCCGTCGGTTAAAACCGAACCGCTCCGACTGCTCCGGCAGGCGATTCACAGGATTCTGGGGCAAACCCGTGGCCTTGACAGCGCTATAACGTAAATACCCGGTAAAGAACCTTTTCATAACCGTGCGCACTGCTTATCTTTCAGCCTCCTGATAATAAGCGCTCGCCGCCCAATGGTTGATCATTCAATGCAATCGTCTGTTTCCCACAAATCTCGTCGCTGGCTGTTTGGCCTGCTGGTCCTGCTGATCGTTGTTGCCCTGTGCTGGTGGCTGTGGCCATCCGCCTCGAAAAAGGCAGCCACTGCTCAGCCCGCCGGGCACACCAGCAAGTCGGGGATGATGCGTCCCGGATTTGGCGGTTCGACCCTGGCGGTGCCGGTTCGGGTGGCGGACGTGACGCGGGGTGACTTTGCGGTCTACTACAAGGCACTGGGTACGGTGACCGCGCTCAACACCATTAATGTACGCAGCCGGGTGGCAGGGGAGCTGGTCAAGGTCTATTTCAAGGAAGGCCAGATGGTCAAGGCTGGCGAACTGTTGGCCGAAATCGATCCGCGCAGCTATCAGAACGCCTTGCTGCAAGCCGAAGGCACGCTGTTGCAGAATCAGGCCCAATTGAAGAATGCCCAGGTCGATGTACAGCGCTATCGCGGCCTGTATGCTGAAGACAGTATCGCCAAGCAGACCC
The DNA here is from genome assembly GCF_022496645.1 of Pseudomonas sp. TMW22089. Taxonomy (NCBI): domain Bacteria; kingdom Pseudomonadati; phylum Pseudomonadota; class Gammaproteobacteria; order Pseudomonadales; family Pseudomonadaceae; genus Pseudomonas; species Pseudomonas sp. TMW22089. The sequence continues at coordinate 33,322 of NZ_SCFG01000013.1, read as the reverse complement.
TGGACACCGCAGAAGCACTGGTCAGCCAGTATCAGGGTACGGTCAAGACCAATCAGGCAGCGGTCAACGACGCCAAGCTCAATCTTGAATTCACCAAGATTCGCGCCCCGATCACCGGTCGTGTGGGCTTGCGCCAACTGGACGTCGGCAACCTGGTGGCAGCCAACGACACCACCGCGCTGGTGGTGATCACCCAGACCGAGCCGATTGTGGTCAGCTTCACCTTGCCCGAGAAGGACCTTGCACTGGTGCTTGAACGTTATCGCAGCGGCGCCAGATTGCCGGTACAGGCCTGGAACCGCGGCGACACCCAGGAACTGGCGACAGGGGTGCTGAGCAGTATCGACAACCAGATTGATATCACCACCGGCACCCTGAAATTCAAGGCCCTGTTCGATAACCGCGATCAGGTGTTGTTCCCCAATCAGTTCGTTAATGTGCACCTGCTGGCCGACACCCTGAAAAACGTGATCCTGGCCCCGACCGCAGCGATTCAGTACGGCACCAACGGTTCGTTCGTCTATGCGATGGACGGCGACAAGAAGGTCAAGATTCGCAGCATCAAGGTCGGTGTCACCGATGGCGATGTGACGGTGATCGAAGAAGGCCTTGAGCCCGGCGACCGTGTAGTGCTTGAAGGCACTGACCGCCTGCGTGATGGCGGCGCGGTGGAAGTGGTCAACGACAGCGCCGAGGTGCCGGCAACCCCGGCGCAACATCTGCAAGGCGGGCCTGAAGCCGATGCAACGGCCGATGGCAAGGTCAAGGGCAAGGCGCACGAATGAATCTGTCGCGGCTGTTTATCCTGCGCCCGGTCGCAACCACGCTCTGCATGCTCGCCATCGTGTTGTCCGGGATCATCGCCTATCGCCTGCTGCCGGTATCGGCCTTGCCCCAGGTCGACTATCCGACCATCCGCGTGATGACGCTGTATCCCGGCGCGAGCCCGGATGTCATGACCAGTGCCGTGACCGCACCGCTTGAGCGTCAGTTCGGGCAGATGCCGGGCCTGACGCAAATGGCTTCCACCAGTTCCGGCGGTGCTTCGGTGCTGACCCTGCGCTTTAATCTCGACATCAATATGGATGTCGCCGAGCAGCAGGTGCAGGCCGCGATCAATGCCGCCAGCAACCTGTTGCCCAAGGATTTGCCGGCGCCACCGGTGTACAACAAGGTCAACCCGGCCGACACCCCGGTACTGACGCTGGCGATCACCTCCAAAACCATGCTGTTGCCCAAACTCAATGATCTGGTCGACACCCGCATGGCGCAAAAAATCGCCCAGATCAGCGGCGTCGGCATGGTCAGCATTGCCGGCGGTCAACGTCAGGCGGTGCGGATCAAGGTCAACCCCGAAGCGTTGGCCGCCAACGGCTTGAACCTGGCAGATGTGCGCACCCTGATCGGCGCGTCCAACGTCAACCAGCCCAAGGGCAACTTTGACGGCCCGACCCGGGTGTCGATGCTGGACGCCAACGACCAGTTGAAGACCCCCCAGGAATACGCCGAGCTGATCCTCGCCTACAACAACGGCGCGCCGTTGCGGCTCAAGGATGTGGCGGAAATTGTCGATGGCGCCGAGAACGAGCGTCTCGCCGCCTGGGCCAATGAAAATCAGGCCGTATTGCTGAACATTCAGCGCCAGCCGGGAGCCAACGTGATTGAGGTGGTGGACCGGATCAAGGCACTGCTGCCAAGCATCACCGACAACCTGCCGGCCGGTATCGACGTCACTGTTCTCACCGACCGCACCCAGACCATCCGTGCCTCGGTGCGCGATGTGCAGTTTGAATTGCTGATCGCCATCGCGCTGGTGGTGATGGTGACGTTCCTGTTTCTGCGCCGTGCCAGCGCTACCCTGATCCCTTCGATTGCCGTGCCGCTGTCGTTGGTGGGCACCTTTGGGGTCATGTACCTGGCCGGATTTTCCATCAACAACCTGACGTTGATGGCCCTGACCATCGCCACCGGTTTTGTGGTCGACGACGCCATCGTGATGCTGGAAAACATCTCGCGCTATATCGAAGAGGGCGACAGTCCGATGCAGGCGGCGCTCAAGGGTGCCAAGCAAATCGGTTTTACCCTGATCTCGTTGACCCTGTCGCTGATCGCCGTACTGATTCCGCTGCTGTTCATGGCTGACGTGGTGGGGCGCCTGTTCCGCGAGTTTGCGATCACCCTGGCTGTGGCGATTCTGCTGTCGCTGGTGGTCTCGCTGACGCTGACGCCCATGATGTGCGCGCGCCTGCTCAAAGCCGAACCCAAGGAAGAAGAACAGGGGCGTTTCTATCGCGCCAGCGGCGCCTTCATCGACTGGATGATCGCCCGCTACGCCAGCATGTTGCAGTGGGTGCTCAAGCATCAGCCACTGACCCTGCTGGTGGCCATCGGCACCCTGGCGCTGACGGTCGTACTGTATATGGTGGTGCCCAAGGGCTTCTTCCCGGTGCAGGACACCGGGGTGATCCAGGGTATCTCCGAAGCGCCGCAGTCCATCTCGTTCAGTGCCATGAGCCAGCGTCAGCAAGAGTTGGCTCGGATCATTCTGCAGGACCCTGATGTCGAGAGCCTGTCGTCCTACATCGGGGTGGACGGCGATAACCCGACCCTCAATAGCGGGCGCATGCTGATCAACCTCAAGCCCCATAGCGAGCGCAGCGAAAGTGCCTCGCAAGTGATCGAGCGCCTGCAACCTCAGCTCGACCAGCTGGTGGGTATTCGCCTGTACATGCAGCCGGTGCAGGACCTGACCATCGAAGACCGCGTCAGCCGTACGCAATACCAGTTCAGCCTGTCCTCGCCGGATGCCGAGATGCTCAGCACCTGGAGCCAGAAACTGGTGACGGCGCTGAACAATCAGCCCGAGTTGACCGATGTGGCCAGCGACCTGCAGGACAAGGGCCTGCAGGTGTACCTGATGATTGACCGCGATGCGGCTTCACGCCTTGGGGTGTCGGTGGCCAACATCACCGATGCCCTGTACGACGCTTTCGGTCAGCGGCAGATTTCCACCATTTATACCCAGGCCAGCCAGTACCGCGTGGTGCTGCAAGCCCGGGACGGCGAGAAAATCGGCCCCCAGGCGCTGGAGCAGATCCACGTCAAAACCACCGATGGCGGCCAGGTGCGGCTGTCGAGCCTGGCCAAGGTCGAAGAGCGTCAGGCGCAACTGGCGATCTCCCATATCGGCCAGTTCCCTTCGGTGATGGTGTCGTTCAACCTCGCGCCCGGGGTGGCCCTGGGGCAAGCGGTCGAGTTGATCGATCAGGTGCAGAAAGACATCGGCATGCCGGTGGGGGTGAAGACCGAGTTCCAGGGCGCAGCCCAGGCCTTCCAGGCTTCGTTGTCGAGCACCTTGCTGCTGATTCTGGCGGCGGTGGTGACCATGTACATCGTGCTTGGCGTGCTGTACGAGAGCTATATCCACCCGATCACCATCCTCTCGACCTTGCCCTCGGCGGCGGTCGGAGCCTTGCTGGCCTTGATCCTGAGCGGCAATGATCTGGGGATGATTGCGATCATTGGCATCATCTTGCTGATCGGTATCGTGAAAAAGAACGCGATCATGATGATCGACTTCGCCCTCGATGCCGAACGCAATCAGGGCATGGCCCCCGAGCAAGCGATCTATCAGGCGGCACTGCTGCGCTTCCGGCCGATCCTGATGACGACTCTGGCGGCGCTGTTCGGCGCCATACCGCTGATGCTGGCCACCGGCTCGGGCGCTGAATTGCGTCAGCCATTGGGGCTGGTAATGGTCGGCGGTCTGCTGGTGAGCCAGGTACTGACCCTGTTTACCACTCCGGTGATCTATCTGTACTTCGATCGCCTGGGCCGCCGCTGGCGGGGTGATGCGGCTGCGCCCGAGCAGGCGTCGCTATGAACCTGTCCGGTCCGTTCATCAAGCGTCCCGTCGCGACCATGCTCCTGAGCCTGGCGATCATGTTGCTGGGCGGGGTGAGTTTCGGCTTGCTGCCGGTGTCGCCGCTGCCGCAGATGGATTTCCCGGTGATCGTGGTCTCGGCCAGTTTGCCGGGTGCCAGCCCCGAGGTGATGGCATCCACCGTGGCTACCCCGCTGGAGCGTTCCTTCGGCGCGATTGCCGGGATCAACACCATGAGCAGCCGCTCGAGCCAGGGTTCTACCCGGGTCATCCTGCAGTTCGATCAGGACCGCGACATCAACGGCGCCGCCCGTGAGGTGCAGGCGGCGATCAACGCTTCGCGCAACCTGTTGCCCAGCGGCATGAAAAGCATGCCGACCTACAAAAAGGTCAACCCGTCCCAGGCACCGATCATGGTGCTGTCGCTGACCTCCGACGTGCTGTCCAAGGGCGAGCTGTACGACCTGGCCTCCACCATCCTGTCCCAGAGCCTGTCCCAGGTCCCGGGGGTAGGTGAAGTGCAGATCGGCGGCAGCTCGCTGCCGGCGGTGCGCATCGAACTGGAGCCGCAACTGCTCAACCAGTACGGCGTGGCCCTGGACGACGTGCGCAATACCATTGCCAACGCCAACGTGCGCCGGCCCAAGGGCGCGGTGTCCGATGGCGATCGCAACTGGCAGATCCAGGCCAACGACCAGCTGGAAAAGGCCAAGGATTACGAGCCGCTGATCATTCGCTACCAGGACGGCGCGGCCTTGCGCCTGAGCCATGTGGCCAAGGTTCAGGACAGCGTTGAAGACCGCTACAACAGTGGCTTTTTCAACAACGATGCGGCCGTATTGCTGGTGGTCAACCGCCAGGCCGGGGCCAACATCATCGAGACCGTGAACGCGATCAAGGCCCAGCTGCCGGCGCTGCAGGCGGTGTTGCCGGCCAGCGTCAAACTGAACCTGGCCATGGACCGCTCGCCGGTGATCAAGGCCACCTTGCACGAAGCCGAAATGACCCTGCTGATTGCCGTGGCGCTGGTGATTCTGGTGGTGTTCCTGTTTCTGGGTAACTTCCGGGCGTCGCTGATCCCGACCCTGGCGGTGCCGGTATCGCTGGTGGGCACCTTTGCCATCATGTACCTGTACGGCTTCTCGCTGAACAACCTGTCGCTGATGGCGCTGATTCTGGCCACCGGGCTGGTGGTGGACGATGCCATCGTGGTGCTGGAGAACATCTCGCGGCATATCGATGCCGGTATTGCGCCGATGAAAGCGGCGATGCTGGGGGCCAGGGAAGTCGGTTTTACCCTGCTGTCGATGAACGTTTCGCTGGTGGCGGTATTTCTCTCGATCCTGTTTATGGGGGGGATTGTCGAAAGCCTGTTCCGTGAATTTTCCATCACCCTGGCGGCCTCGATCGTGGTGTCGCTGGTGGTGTCGCTGACCCTCACCCCGATGCTCTGCGCGCGCTGGCTCAAGCCCCATGTGCCGGGTACCGAGAACGCCATGCAACGCTGGAGCATGGGCCTTAACGAGCGCATGGTCGCCGGCTATGCCCGCAGCCTGGACTGGGTATTGCGCCACAAGCGCCTGACCCTGTTGAGCCTGCTGGTGACCATTGGCGTCAACGTGGCGCTGTACGTGGTGGTGCCCAAGACCTTCATGCCGCAACAGGACACCGGGCAGTTGATCGGCTTTGTCCGCGGTGACGACGGCCTGTCATTCAGCGTGATGCAGCCGAAGATGGAAATCTTCCGCAAGGCAGTACTGGCCGATCCGGCGGTGGAGAGTGTTGCCGGCTTTATTGGCGGCAATGGCGGCACCAACAACGCAATCATGATCGTGCGCCTCAAGCCCATTTCCGAGCGCAGGATTTCGGCGCAGAAGGTCATTGAACGCCTGCGTGAAACCATGCCCAAAGTACCCGGCGGGCGCCTGATGCTGATGGCCGACCAGGATCTGCAGTTTGGCGGCGGACGCGAGCAAACCAGTTCGCAGTACTCCTACATCCTGCAAAGCGGTGACCTTGGTGAACTGCGCATCTGGTACCCGAAAGTGGTGGCTGCGCTCAAGGCCCTGCCCGAGCTGACGGCCATCGACGCCCGTGAAGGACGGGGCGCACAGCAGGTAACGCTGGTGGTAGACCGCGATCAGGCCAAGCGCCTGGGGGTGGACATGGATATGGTCACCGCCGTGCTCAACAACGCCTACAGCCAGCGGCAGATTTCCACTATCTACGACAGCCTGAACCAGTATCAGGTGGTGATGGAGGTCAATCCCAAGTACGCCCAGGACCCGCAAACCCTGGAGCAGGTGCAAGTGATCACTGCCGAAGGCCAGCGCATCCCGTTGTCGGCCATTGCCCATTACGAGAACAGTCTGCAGGACGACCGGGTGGAGCATGAAGGCCAGTTTGCCTCGGAGACCGTTTCCTTTGACATGGCCCCCGGGGTATCGACCGAGCAGGGCACCGCCGCGATTGAGCGGGCCATTGCCAAGCTGGGCCTGCCCGAAGACGTGATTGCCAAAATGGCCGGCACCGGCGATGCCTTTGCCGCCACCCAAAAGAGCCAGCCGTTCATGATTCTCGGTGCGCTGCTGGCGGTGTATCTGGTGCTGGGGATTCTCTATGAGAGTTATATCCACCCCTTGACCATTCTCTCGACCCTGCCCTCGGCCGGGGTCGGCGCCTTGCTGAGCATCTACCTCACGGGGGGCGAGTTCAGCCTGATTTCCCTGCTGGGGCTGTTCCTGCTGATCGGGGTGGTGAAGAAAAACGCGATCTTGATGATCGACCTCGCGCTGCAACTGGAACGGACCGCCGGGTTCAGCCCCGAGGCGTCAATTCGCAGCGCTTGCCTGCAACGTTTGCGCCCGATCCTGATGACCACCCTGGCGGCCATCCTGGGGGCCGTGCCCCTCATGCTGAGCACCGCCGAAGGGGCAGAAATGCGCCAGCCCCTGGGCCTGACCATTATCGGCGGGCTGATCTTCAGCCAGATCCTGACCCTTTACACCACCCCGGTGGTTTACCTCTATCTTGACCGCGCACGCCATCGTTTCAACAAATGGCGTGGCGTGCGCACTGATGCTGCTCTGGACACTCCGCTATGACTTCTCGTTTGCTTAAACTCGCTCCGCTGCTGTTATCTGGCTTGTTGCTCAGCGCCTGTGCAATAGGTCCGGACTACCAGCGTCCCGAATCGGCGGCAGCAGCGGATTACAAAGAGGCTGCCGGCTGGACCCGGGCCAACCCCAGCGATGCGCTGGCCCGTGGTGCCTGGTGGGAGCTGTATGGCGATGCGCAGCTCAATGGCCTGGTGGACAAACTCAACAGCAGCAACCAGACAGTGGCCCAGTCCGAGGCCCAGTTCCGTCAGGCCCAGGCCCTGGTGCGCAGCGCCCGTGGGGCCTTTCTGCCAAGCGCCGACTTGAGCGTGGGCAAAACCCGCTCCAGCCAGGGCACCGGTAGCTCCAACTCCAGCCTGACCAGTTCCAGCAGCGGCATTCGCGACACCTTGAACGCCCAGGTGGGGGTCAGCTGGGAAGCCGATGTCTGGGGCAAATTGCGTCGCGGGCTGGAAGCCAACGAAGCCAGTGCCGAGGCCAGCCTGGCCGACCTGGCCGCCATGCGTTTGAGCCAACAGTCGGAGCTGGTGCAGAACTACCTGCAACTGCGGGTGATCGATGAGCAAAAACGCCTGCTGCAAGCCACGGTCGAGGCTTATCAGCGTTCCTTGAAAATGAGCGAAAACCAGTACAAGGCCGGGATTTCCGGCAAGGACGCCGTGGCCCAGGCGCAAACCCAGTTGCGTAACACCCAGGCCAACATGATCGACCTGATCTGGCAGCGGGCGCAATTCGAGAACGCCATTGCCGTGCTGACCGGGCAGGCGCCTTCCGGGTTCAGCCTGGCTGAAACCACAACCGTTCCGGCGCTGCCGCAAATCCCGCTGAGCCTGCCTTCGCAGTTACTGGAACGGCGTCCGGACATCGCCTCGGCGGAGCGCTCGATCATTGCCGCCAACGCCAATATCGGGGTGGCCAAAGCCGCTTACTATCCCGACTTCAGCCTGAGCCTGCAGGGCGGTTACAGCAGCAGTCAGTATCAGGACTGGATCAGCGTACCGAACCGTTTCTGGTCGGTCGGGCCAAAAGTCTCCTTGCCGCTATTCGATGGTGGCCAGCGTTCGGCCGAGGTTGACCGTAACGAGGCGCTGTATGACCAGACCGTGGCCAAATACCGCCAGACCGTGCTCGATGGCTTGCGCGAAGTGGAAAACTACCTGGTGCAGCTGAAGGTGCTGGGGGATGAGGCTGTGGTTCAGGAGCAGGCACTGGAGTCGGCCCGCGAGTCGTTACGCCTGACCAGCAACCAGTACAAGGCCGGCCTGATCGCTTACCTGGACGTTGTGGTGGTCCAGGCCACTGCCCTGAACACCGAGCGCAACGTGCTCAACTTGCGACAAAGCCGCCTGATCGCCAGCGTCAAACTGATTGCCGCACTGGGTGGTGGCTGGGACGGCAATACCGATTTAAGCCAGGACCGCTAATCAGCCTGAACCTTGCAGCAGCGAGGCACCGGCCCTAATAAAAGGTAAACCGGTCCTTGCCGCTGTGCTTGGACACATACAGCGCCTTGTCCGCCTTGGCCAGGGCCTGGTTCAGGCTGTCATCGTCTTCGACCCGGGTCAGCCCGATGCTGACGGTCACCGGGTAAGGGTGCGGGTCTACGCGCACTAGCCGGCACAACTCGTCCATCAACGCCTCGACATCGCTGCGCCGCACACCCGCCAGGTACACCGCGAACTCCTCGCCGCCCAGCCGCGCATACTCATGGTCGGCCATCACCGCCTGGATGCTGGCTGCAGTGCGCTTGAGCACCTCATCGCCAATATCATGGCCGTAAAGATCATTCACCTTCTTGAAGTTGTCGATGTCGATCATCGCCAGGTAGTGATCCTGCTCCCGTGGCCGGGTCGCCAATACATTGCCGGCCTGGGTCATGAAGGAGCGGCGATTGGGAATCTCGGTCAAGGGGTCAATGTAGGCCTGGCTCACCAGCAGTCTGAACATGGTGAAGTTGTAGAGCTTGATTTTGCGCAACTTGAAAAAGTTGTAGATCGTCAGGCTGCTGAGAAAGGCCAGATAGCACAGGATCAGGGTGCCCCGCAGATCGGTGACCGACACTTGAGTCATCAGGAAAGGGTTGAGGGTCAGCCAGGTGATGGCCACCACTGCGATAAACCCCCGATGGCCCAGCGGCATCACGGAGGCGCCGTAGAGGATGCTGGAGCAGGCCAGAATCAGCCAGATCGGCTGGGCATCGGCCGGCAGGCCAAAAATGATCAGGCGGATACCGATGGCAATCACTGCCACGAACAGGGCATTGAGTATGTCGAAATGCCAGGACTTGCGAATGAAACCCAGAATGATGGTGAGCACCACCAGGGTGCTCAGAAACAGGATGGACAGGGCGGTGAACCCCTGGCGGCCCTTGATGCTGACGATCAGGTTGAACAACAGCCACATGAAGATGCTTGCGCTGAAGGTGAGGCGGCAGAAGTTACGCAGTTTCTCGAAGTCATGTTGGGCGAATTCAGCTCGCAAGGCGTGGGGCGCCGCTTGCTTGGAAATCTCTTTTTCAATGGTCTTGAGCATGGCGGCCTTGATCAGGATCAACCGACGGGATTCGGGCCTCCTGTGGGACTGTGCCAGGGGGCCTCTGCGTCCGGGCCGGCAGACACTCTGACAGTGGCTGCACCCGGGCGCTGCACGGATAACCCTAGCAGGAGTTTCGGGCATCAGTGCAACGGCCGGGGCGCTTGCGTCTGGCGGTTAACGGGCCTGGGCGAGCACCTCACCGATACTGCGCCGGCGTGCATAGTGCTCGCTGGCGCGGATCAGCTGTTCAAGGTCTTCGGGGGTCACGTCAATGAACGCATCCATTTGCTCCAGGGCTTGTTGCAGGTCCTGGGCGGTAATGCCCGGGTCGCCCGCGACCTGGGGGGCGACCGGGTTCGGCTCCGGGGGTTTTTTCGGGTAGCGCACCCGGGTCAGATTGTTATAGGCCAGTGCTGCCACCAGCATGCACGCCGCCGCGAGCATTACCGGCGCCAGCAGGCCCCAGCCCAGGCTGGCGCTGTCCGGATCTGCCAGGACCACCAGCAAGGCCAGCGCCCCGGCGGGCGGGTGCAGGCAGCGCAACAGGCACATGACAATCAGCGCCAGGCCTACCGCCAGGCAGGCGCTGTCCAGGTTGCGCCCAAAGAAGTGCGCCACCGCCAATGACACCAGGGTTGCACAGAAGTAGCCGCCCATAATCGACCAGGGTTGCGCCAGCGCCCCTGAAGACACGGCAAACAGCAGAACCGCACTGGCCCCCAGCGGGCCAATCAAATGCATGGCCACCGGCAGGCCGAAAAACAGGCTGCAGACCCAGACACTCAAGAGCGTGCCAAGGGATACGCCAATGGCGGCGCGGCTCCATTCGGTGGGACGGGTATTGGTGGCCGCAGGCAATAGGCGGCTGATCCAGCGGGTATGCATGGTGAGGAAAATCCGGGGGTTGGCGATTGAAAGGATAAAAAAAGGGCTGTGCGGGTTTCCCGGCAAGCCCTTGAAAATGTCCCTTCATTTGGGGGAGGAACGGGAGCAGTGTGCAACAGCTGGTAGCAGTCCGCAAATTCATAATAATGCTGATTAACTGCATTAATTTTGATGTTTGGAGCTGTTTGTCCTAGTCGTCAAAGCCCACTTGCTCGTGGATTTCATCCACTTTGAGTTCCAGCCGGTAGGCCACGGCAATAAACAGGGCCTGGCACAGGCACAGGGTTGCGCTCAACGAGCGAAACGCGAACGAACTGCCCTCATTGACCAGCAGCACGCTGTTGGCGCGTTTGGCCAGCGGTGACAGGTTGCTGTCGGTGATGATCAGGGTTTTGGCCTGATGCAACTGGGCAATGCGCAGGCAATGCTGGGTTTCCTTGCCATAGGGGGTAAAGCTGATGGCAATCACCAGGTCGTTGGCCCGCACGCTGCGCATTTGCTCGCGATAACTGCCCCCCAGCCCGGACACCAGATGAATGCGCTTGTTGGTGTGCTGCAGGTTGTACACCAGGTAGTCGGCCACGGCGAAAGAGCGTCGCACCCCCACCACATAGATATTGTCAGCGTTGACCACCAGGTCCACGGCCTTGTCGAAGGACTGGTCATCCAGTTCCAGCCCCAGACGTTCGATACCCGAGAGGGTCGCGTTGATGCACTCACGGGCCAGATCGCCGCCGCTGGCTTTTTGCGACTTGTTGGCAATCATGCTGCGAATACGTTGCTGGTAATTCTGCGCCGGCGTGGCCTTGTGGGTGTAGGCCTCGCGAAACAGCGCCTGCATTTCACTGAAACCACTGAAACCGAAGCGTTGCGAGAAGCGCACGATGGCCGAAGGGTGGACTTCGCACTCGCGGGTAATATCACTGATCCGGTCAACCATGATCCGGTCACTTTGCTGGCTCATATAGCTGGCAATACGTTTGAGCTGACGCGGCAGGCTCTCGTATTCCTCGGTAATGAGCTGCAACAGGCGTTCGGCATTGATCGGTGGGCCGGCCTGTTCGCTCTCTGGCGTTTGCTTGATCGGTGCCGGCTGATCAGGGGAGGGCATAGGGAGTCCTTATGGATGGCTCTTCAGGTCATGGGGCAGTTTAGCCTGCAAAGTCTACAGGGTAGGTGCGCAATAAATCCTGACCGGCCGTTCAAAGACCCTGTGGCTGAATCGTTACAGGGTCGAAAATTGATCCCTTTGGATCAATATGGAACAAAAATTCTACATTAAAAAATTATGGAATAAATATTGTTTATTGTGTCCGGACGTTTTAGTCTTCATCTCACAAAGAGCGCTCAACCTTCGGGGTGATGAGTGCAGGCTGATAAAAATAACAGGAGCCAGCATGGGACAGACTCGTTTTGCCACAGGGCGTGATTTGGATTTGATCTGCCTTGGACGCCTGGGCGTCGACCTCTACTCGCAGCAAGTCGGCGCGCGGCTGGAGGATGTCAGCAGCTTTGCCAAATACCTGGGTGGCTCATCGGCCAACATTGCCTTTGGTACTGCGCGCCTGGGCTTGCGCTCGGCCATGCTGAGCCGGGTGGGGGATGACCATATGGGGCGCTTTCTCACCGAGTCACTGGCTCGTGAAGGCTGTGACGTCAGCGCCATCACTGTTGATCCGCAGCGTCTGACCGCCCTGGTGCTGCTGGGCCTTAAAGACCGCGAAACCTTCCCGCTGGTGTTCTACCGCGAAAATTGCGCCGACATGGCGTTGCGCGCAGAAGACATCGACCCGGCCTTCATAGCCTCGAGCAAGGCCCTGCTGATTACCGGTACCCATTTCTCCACCGAAGGCGTGTATCAGGCCAGCGTCCAGGCGCTGGAATACGCCGAACAGCACAACGTCAAACGTATTCTGGATATCGATTACCGGCCGGTGCTTTGGGGCCTGGCGGGCAAGGCCGATGGCGAAACACGCTTTGTCGAAGACAGCAAAGTCACCGCCCACGTGCAATCGATCCTGCCGCGCTTTGACCTGATCGTGGGCACTGAAGAAGAATTTCTGATTGCCGGCGGCGGCACCGACCTGCTGGCGGCATTGCGTGCAGTACGGGCGCTGACTGCGGCAACGCTGGTGGTCAAGCTCGGTTCCCAGGGCTGCACGGTGATCCAGGGCCAGATCCCGGCGCGGCTTGAAGACGGTGCCATTTATCCCGGCGTGCGGGTTGAGGTACTGAATGTGCTGGGGGCCGGGGATGCCTTTATGTCCGGTTTCCTCAGCGGCTGGCTCAAGGATGCCAGCGATGAGCGCTGCAGCCAGCTGGCCAATGCCTGCGGCGGCCTGGTGGTGTCGCGCCATGCCTGTGCTCCGGCGATGCCGACGCCTGCCGAACTCGACTACCTGTTCAGCAGCCCGGTGCCGATCACCCGCCCGGATCAGGACGTGGCATTACAGCGCTTGCACCGGGTCAGTGTGCCGCGCAAGCAGTGGAAACAACTGTTTGTGTTCGCCTTCGATCACCGCTGGCAGCTGGTTGAAGTGGCCCAGCAGTATGGCCGCGATCACAACAGTATCTGCGCGCTCAAACAGCTGTTTATCCGCGCGGTCGAGCGGGTTGAAACTGACCTGCGGCGTCAGGGCATCGACGCCGATGTCGGGTTGCTGGCCGACCAGCGTTTTGCCCAGGACTCACTGAATGCTGCCACCGGTCGCGGCTGGTGGATTGCCCGCCCGGTAGAGGTCCAGGGTTCACGGCCACTGGCCTTTGAGCATGGTCGCTCGATTGGCAGCAACCTGATTGGCTGGCCCCAGGAACACATCATCAAGTGTCTGGTGCAGTTTCACCCCGACGACGAGCCGCTGCTGCGCCTGGAGCAGGAAGCGCAGATCAAGGGGCTGTATGAGGCATCCCTGGTCAGCGGCCATGAACTGTTGCTGGAGATCATCCCGCCCAAGGATCACCCTTCGACTCATCCCGATGTGCTGTACCGGGCGTTGAAGCGCTTGTACAACCTGGGTATTTATCCGGCCTGGTGGAAAATCGAGGCCCAGACGCCAGAGGTCTGGGAGCAGCTTGATGCGCTGATTCAGGAGCGCGACCCCTATTGCCGGGGCGTGGTGCTGCTGGGCCTGAATGCCCCGGCACAAGCACTGGCAGAAGGTTTCCGCCAGGCACGTCACAGCAGCACCTGCCGCGGTTTTGCCGTGGGCCGCACGATCTTCCAGGAGCCAAGCCGTGCCTGGTTGGCGGGGGAGATCAATGATCAAACATTGATTGAACAGGTGCAGGGCACGTTTGTGCAGCTTATCGAATCCTGGCAAGCGGCCCGCCGCTAACCCGGTTCCTGTATCTGTCCTTGTATCGGCACCTGTATCTACATCGGCACCTGGACCTGCATCTGCATCTGCGCATACATCTACATCTGCGCATACATCTGCATCTGCATCTGCATCTGTAGGAGCGAGCTTGCTCGCGAGCTCTTCAAGATCAAAAGCTCGCGAGCAAGCTCGCTCCTACAGATTCAGATTCAGGTTCAGGTTCAGAGGTCCAGATTCAGGTTCAGGTTCAGGTTCAGGTTCAGGTTCAGGTCCAGGTTCAGGTCCAGGTCCAGAGGTCCAGATCCAGATCCAGATCCAGCTTCAGGCACAGGTTCAAGTACAGCCGCAGGGTGCTGTTTAATTCAGAAAACAATAATAGGTGCAGCCATGCCCGCTATTCGTATTGGCATCAACCCGATTTCCTGGAGTAACGATGACTTGCCGTCATTGGGCGGCGAGACGCCATTGAGCACGGCGCTCAGTGAAGGCAAGCAAATCGGTTACGAGGGTTTCGAACTCAACGGCAAATTCCCCAAGGACGCCAAGGGCGTCGGCGATGTGCTGCGTCCCTACGATCTGGCACTGGTCTCGGGCTGGTATTCCAGCCGCCTGGCCCGGCGCTCGGCGGCCGAGGAGATCGACGCAATCGCCAGTCACGTGCAGTTGCTGGCCGAAAACGGAGCCAGGGTGCTGGTCTATGGCGAAGTCGCCGACTCGATCCAGGGCCAGCGCATTCCATTGGTCGAGCGCCCGCGTTTTCACACCGAACAGGCGTGGCAAACCTATGCCGACAAGCTCAATGAACTGGCACAGTTCACCCTGTCCCAGGGCGTGCGCCTGGCTTATCACCATCACATGGGCGCCTATGTAGAGTCGCCGTCGGACATCGACACCCTGATGAGCCTGACCGGCCCCGAAGTGGGTCTGCTGTTCGACGCCGGCCATTGCTACATGGGCGGTGGCGAGCCGCTCGAGGTGTTGCGCAAACATATTGACCGCGTCTGCCACGTGCACTTCAAGGATGTGCGCAAGGCCGTGGTGCAACTGGCACGCAACAACTTGTGGAGCTTCCCGGACTGCATCATCAACGGCACCTTCACCGTGCCCGGCGATGGCGACATTGATTTCGCGGCATTGCTCGATGTGTTGCTGGCTGCCGATTACCACGGCTGGCTGGTGGTTGAAGCCGAACAGGACCCGGCCGTGGCGCCGAGTTTTGCCTATGCGCAAAAGGGCTATCAAACCCTGCGCGGCCTGCTGGATGCGAGGATCGGAAAATGAGCTTGCTGATCAAGAGTCAGGCCACGGGTAAAACCATGGTCGAACTGCCACAGGGGACGCTGGAGTACGTGGGTTTTAGCGCTTATCGCCTGGCCGCCGGCGAACATCTGCCGGTCAGCGCCGGCGATCAGGAGCTGTGCCTGGTGCTGCTCAGCGGGCGGGTCACCATCAGTGGCGAAGAGCCGGGCAAGGGCGCTTTCAGCTGGGCCGATATTGGCGATCGCGACTCGGTATTCGAGGACAAATCGCCGTTCGCTGCCTACCTGCCGCCAGGCAGTCAGGCCCGGGTACTGGCCTTGGGCGAGGTGCAAATCGCTGTCTGTGCCGCACCGGGTTCGGCCACCGCCGGGCTGGGTGCACGTCTGATCAAACCCGAGGCCATGAAGCGCAGCGTGCGCGGCAAAGGCGCCAATACCCGCTATGTCTGCGACATTCTGCCCGACACCGAGCCTGCGCATTCGCTGCTGGTGGTGGAGGTGCGCACCCCGTCCGGGCACTCGTCCAGCTATCCACCGCACAAACACGACACCGACGATCTGCCGCACCAGAGCTTTCTCGAAGAAACCTATTACCACCGGATCAACCCGCCCCAGGGCTTCGTGTTCCAACGGGTCTACACCGATGACCGCAGCCTCGATCAGGCCATGGCAGTGGAGAACAGCGACCTGGTGGTGGTGCCCAAGGGCTACCACCCGGTCAGCGTGCCCTATGGCTATGAATCCTATTACCTCAACGTCATGGCCGGCCCCAAACGCGTCTGGCAATTTCACAACGACCCGCAGCACAGCTGGCTGATGGATCTTTAACGTTTTCGGAGAACAATAATGAGCACTACCCCGGTTATCGGTCACTACCTCAACGGCCAGCTCCAGGACACAGGCGGCGAGCGTTTCAGCGACGTATTCAATCCAGCCACCGGCGCCGTGCAGGCACGGGTGGCACTGGCCAGCCAGCACACCGTAGACGAGGCCGTGGCTTCGGCACTCAAGGCATTTCCGGCCTGGTCCGAACAGTCGTCCTTGCGCCGGTCGCGGGTGATGTTCAAGTTCAAGCAACTGCTCGACGAACACCACGATGAACTGGCTGAAATCATCTGCCGCGAACACGGCAAGGTGTTTTCCGATGCCAAGGGCGAAGTGACCCGCGGCATTGAAATTGTTGAATATGCCTGCGGTGCGCCGGCTCTGTTGAAAACCGATTTCAGCGACAACATCGGTGGCGGTATCGATAACTGGAACCTGCGCCAGCCCCTGGGCGTGTGCGCCGGGGTCACCCCGTTCAACTTCCCGGTCATGGTGCCGCTGTGGATGATTCCGCTGGCGCTGGTCACGGGCAACTGCTTCATCCTCAAGCCTTCGGAGCGTGATCCGTCAGCCAGCCTGCTGATGGCGCGCCTGCTGACTGAAGCCGGCCTGCCGGATGGTGTATTCAACGTGGTGCAAGGCGACAAGAGCGCGGTCGATGCGCTGTTGCAGCATCCGCACATCGAAGCCATGTCGTTTGTCGGCTCCACGCCGATTGCCGAGTACATCTATCAGCAGGGCACCGCGCGGGGCAAACGGGTCCAGGCATTGGGCGGGGCAAAGAACCACATGATCGTGATGCCCGATGCCGATCTGGATCAGGCGGCGGATGCACTGATCGGTGCGGCTTACGGCTCGGCAGGCGAGCGTTGCATGGCGATCTCGATTGCCGTGACCGTGGGTGATGTGGCCGACAAATTGATCGAAAAACTGCTGCCGCGCATCGACCGGCTCAAGGTCGGCAATGGCTTGCAGCCGGACAGCGAAATGGGGCCGCTGGTGACCGCTGAGCACAAGGCCAAGGTCATCGGTTTCATCGATCAGGGCGTGGCCCAGGGCGCACAGTTGATTGTCGACGGTCGCGACCTGAAAGTGCCGGGCGCAGAGCAGGGGTTCTTTGTTGGCGCCACCCTGTTCGACCAGGTCACCCCTGAGATGAGTATCTACCAGCAAGAGATTTTCGGCCCGGTACTGGGGATTGTCCGGGTGCCTGACTTTGCCAGTGCGGTGGCGTTGATCAATGCCCATGAATTCGGCAACGGCGTGTCCTGCTTCACCAGCGACGGCGGCGTGGCCCGGGCCTTTGCCCGCACGATCAAGGTCGGCATGGTGGGCATCAATGTGCCGATTCCGGTGCCGATGGCCTGGCATTCATTTGGGGGCTGGAAACGTTCGCTGTTTGGTGATCACCACGCCTACGGCGAAGAAGGTATCCGCTTCTACAGCCGTTACAAAAGCGTGATGCAGCGCTGGCCGGACAGCATCGCCAAGGGTCCGGAATTCAGCATGCCGACGGCCAAATAGCCAACCCCACAACTCCCACCTGACCTGCAGGAGCGAGCTTGCTCCTGCAGCGTGCAGCAAGTAGTCGGGACAGGTATTTTTTCAGGGTGAAAACATGAGTACGACACGACTGACCATGGCCCAGGCCCTGGTGAAATTTCTCGATAACCAATACGTCGAAGTCGATGGGGTCGAGAGCAAGTTTATCGCCGGGATTTTCACCATTTTTGGTCACGGCAACGTGTTGGGGCTGGGCCAGGCGCTGGAGCAGGACAGCGGCGATCTGGTGGTGCATCAAGGCCGCAACGAGCAGGGCATGGCCCATGCCGCGATCGGCTTCGCCAAGCAGAACCTGCGACGCAAGATTTACGCCTGCACCTCGTCGGTCGGCCCCGGGGCTGCCAATATGCTCACCGCCGCGGCCACTGCCACCGCCAACCGGATCCCGTTGTTGCTGCTGCCGGGCGATGTCTATGCCAGCCGTCAGCCTGACCCGGTACTGCAGCAGATCGAGCAATTCCACGACCTGAGCATCAGCACCAACGATGCATTCAAGGCCGTGAGTAAATACTGGGATCGCATCAACCGTCCCGAGCAGTTGATGAGCGCGGCCATCCAGGCCATGCGCGTGCTCACCGACCCGGCTGAAACCGGCGCCGTCACCCTGGCCCTGCCACAGGACGTTCAGGCTGAAGCCTACGATTACCCGGATTACTTCCTGCAAAAACGCGTGCACCGCATCGACCGTCGCTTGCCGACCCCGGCGATGCTGGCCGACGCCCAGGCCATCGTTGCGCGTAAACGCAAGCCGCTGATCATCTGCGGGGGCGGGGTCAAGTACTCCGCGGCCAACGCAGCCCTGCAGGCCTTTGCCGAGCGCTTTGATATTCCGTTCGCCGAAACCCAGGCCGGCAAAAGCGCGATTGTCTCGGCGCACCCGCTGAACGTCGGCGGGATCGGCGAGACCGGTTGCCTGGCCGCCAACTTGCTGGCCGCGCAAGCCGATCTGATCATCGGCATCGGCACCCGCTATACCGACTTCACCACCTCGTCGAAATCCTTGTTTCAGCACCCGGAGGTGGAGTTTCTCAACCTCAACATCAGCCCTTGCGATGCCCTGAAACTCGATGGCGTGCAAGTGCTGGCCGATGCCCGGGCCGCGCTGCAAGCCCTGGGCGAGATCCTCGGGCAACAGGGCTATCGCTCAGACTGGGGTGATGCCCCCGAATTGGCCAGGGCGCAACTGGACGCGGAAGTCGACCGGGTTTATCAGGTCGACTATCAGCAGCCGGACTTCGCCCCCGAGATCACCGACCACCTTGACCCGGCGGTGCTGCGCGAGTTTATCGAGCTGACCGGTTCATGCCTGACCCAAAGCCAGGTGCTGGGCGTGCTCAACCACAGCCTGGCCGACGACGCGGTGATCGTGGCCGCGGCAGGCAGCCTGCCCGGTGACTTGCAGCGGGCCTGGCGTAGCAAGGGGGTCAACACCTATCACCTGGAATACGGCTACTCGTGCATGGGCTACGAAGTCAACGCGGCGCTGGGGGTCAAGCTCGCCGAACCCGGGCGTGAGGTCTACGCGCTGGTGGGCGACGGTTCCTACATGATGCTGCACTCCGAGCTGCCGACCTCGATTCAGGAGCGGCGCAAGATCAACGTGGTGCTGTTCGACAACATGACCTTCGGCTGCATCAACAACTTGCAGATGGGCAACGGGATGGACAGCTTCGGCACCGAATTCCGTTATCGCAATGCGCAAACCGGCAAGCTCGACGGTGGTTTTGTGCCGGTGGACTTCGCCATGAGCGCGGCGGCCTACGGTTGCAAAACCTACAAGGTCAGCACCCTTGAACAGTTGCATATGGCACTGGCCGATGCACGTTTGCAAACGGTCTCGACCCTGATCGACATCAAGGTGCTGCCCAAAACCATGATCCACAGCTACCTGACCTGGTGGCGGGTGGGTGTGGCCCAGGTGTCCACCAGCCCGCGGACCGATGCGGCGGCACAAAAGCTCAACCTCGCACTTTCCAAAGCCCGGCAGTACTGATCGCAAACCTCTGACAAAAAATCCAACAGGAGCAGGCATATGTCGTTGAACACTAATTCCCTGAAGCTTGGCGTGATCGGTACCGGCGCCATCGGTCGTGACCATATCCGTCGGTGCAGCCAGACCTTGCTCAACAGCCAGGTGGTGGCCGTCACCGATATCAATCTGCTGCAAGCCGCCCAGGTGGTGGCTGATCTGGGGCTGAGCGCCGAGGTGTACCCGGACGGGCATGCCCTGATCAATGCACCGGAAGTCGATGCGGTGCTGGTGACATCCTGGGGGCCAAGCCATGAAGAGTTTGTGCTGGCCGCGATCAAGGCCGGCAAGCCGGTGTTCTGCGAGAAGCCGTTGGCAGTGACGGCCGCCGGCTGCCGGGCCATCGTTGATGCAGAAGTTGCCCATGGCAAGCGTCTGGTCCAGGTCGGCTTCATGCGTCCGTATGACGAGGGCTACCGCGCACTCAAAGCCGTGATCGACAGCGGCCAGATCGGCGAGCCGTTGATGCTGCACTGCGCGCACCGCAACCCGACGGTGGGCGAGAACTACAAGACAGACATGGCGATCACCGACACCCTGATCCATGAACTGGACGTGCTGCGCTGGTTGCTGGATGACGACTACGTTTCGGTGCAAGTGGTGTTCCCGCGCAAGACCAGCAAAGCCCTGGCCCATCTCAAAGACCCGCAAATCGTGCTGCTGGAAACGGCCAAGGGCACGCGGATCGATGTTGAGGTGTTTGTTAACTGCCAGTACGGCTATGACATTCAGTGCGAAGTGGTGGGCGAGACCGGGATTGCCAAACTTCCGGAGCCGTCGCAAGTGCAACTGCGCAGCGGCGCCAAGCTGTCCAACGCCATTTTGATGGACTGGAAAGACCGTTTCATCGGCGCCTACGACGTTGAGTTGCAAGCGTTCATCGACGCCGTGCGTGCAGGCCGGGTAGGCGGCCCCTCGGCATGGGACGGTTTTGCTGCTGCGGTGGCAGCCGATGCTTGCATCGAAGCGCAGCAGAGCGGGGCAATCGTCAAAGTGCAGTTGCCGGAGCGCCCGGGGTTTTACGGCCCGCACGCCCAATAAACCAAATACCAGAAAAACCTGCAGGAGCGAGCTTGCCTCGCGAGCTCTTCAAGATCAAAAGCTCGCGAGGCAAGCTCGCTCCTGCAGGAGACAGGTTCGCCCGGGTACATGGAGGCTTTATGCGTATTGGACTTGTCGGTTTTGGCCACGGTGGCCGTTTTTTTCATGCTCCGCTGATTGCCAGTTTGCCCGGCATCACGTTCGCCGGGGTTGTTACCCGCTCGCCTGAGCGGCGCCGCTTGTTGGCCAGCGAATACCCCGGGGTCAAGGCCTGGGACAGCCTGGGCCAGATGGTCGAAGCCGGGGTTGATCTACTGGTGATTTCTACCCCGCTGCAAGGCCGCCCGGAGCTGGTCATGCAGGCCATCGAGCTGGGTGTGCCGGTGGTCAGTGACAAGCCTTTCGCCGCCGATACCCATCAGGCCGAACAATTAGTGGCCGCAGCTCAACGTCAGAACGTGCTGTTGAGCGTGTATCAAAACCGGCGCTGGGACTCGGATTTTCTGACCATCCGCAAATTGCTGGATGCCGCTGCCCTGGGCCAGGTCACCCGCTTTGAATCATTCGTTGAGCGCTTTGCTCCCGATTCGGTGGGGGATGCCAGCGGCGGTGGCTGGCTGCGGGATCTGGGCAGCCATCTGGTTGACCAGGCGCTGCAGCTGTTCGGCCCGGTGCAGACGGTTTACGCCGAACTGGCCGATAGCCCCGGGCACCCCGGCATCGATCACACTTTCTTCATCGCCCTGACCCACGCCAATGGCGTGGTTTCCCACATCGGTGGCAGTTGCCTGCAAAGCAGTCCACGCCCCAGGTTTCGGGTGACCGGCAGCCTGGGCAGCTACAGCGTTGAAGGCTTTGACGGACAAGAGGCGGCAGTGCTCGCCGGGTTGTCGCCCAAAACCGAAGGTGAGCGTTGGGGCGCCGAAGAGCATCGGCGCTGGGGCTGGTTCGAGCAGGGGGCCGAGCGTGAGCGGGTACCCACCGAACATGGCCGCTGGCAGCAGTTTTATCTGCAAATGATCGACGCGGTAAAACACCAGGGGGCAGTGCCGGTGGACCCGCAGGATGCGTTGCAAGCCCTGCGGGTGCTGGACGCGGCACGCCTGAGTGCCGAGCGCAGGCAAGTCATCCGGCTCGATCAGGCAAGCTAAAATAGAATTATTTTTTTAATAAATTCTAAATACGGTTGATATAGAAATTATTTTCCAATAGAGTCAATTCCAGGTCAGCGAGACCTGGCCTCAGCTGTCATTCAAGTACGTACCGCATCTATAAAACCAACAAGAATGTGGAGACTGCCCTAATGAAACACCGCCTACGTTTTGCTTCCCTTGCACTGTCGATGATGCTGGCCAGCGGCGCAGCCATGGCCGACGTAAAAATCGGTGTGAGCATGTCCCAGTTCGATGACACGTATCTGACTTACTTGCGTGAGTCGATGAACGAAAGAGCCAAGAGCAACCCCGAAGGCGTGCAGTTGCAGTTTGAAGATGCCCGCGCTGACGTGGTCAAGCAGCTGAGTCAGGTCGAAAATTTTATCAGCCAGAAAGTCGACGCCATTGTGGTTAACCCGGTGGACACCGCCGCGACCCGCAAAATCACCGAAGCAGCGGTCAAGGCCGGGATTCCGCTGGTCTACGTCAATCGCCGCCCGGATGATGAAAAACTGCCGCCGGGCGTTGCCACCGTGGCCTCCAAAGATATAGAAGCCGGTCAGATGCAGATGGAATACCTGGCGAAAAAAATGGGTGGCAAGGGCGATATCGTCATCCTGTTGGGCGATCTGGCCAACAACGCCACCACCAACCGCACCAAAGGCGTGAAAGAGGAACTGACCAAGTACCCCGATATCAAGGTTGACCAGGAGCAGACCGGGATCTGGCTGCGAGACAAAGGCATGACCCTGACCAACGACTGGCTGACCCAGGGCCGCAAGTTTGATGCGGTGGTCTCCAACAACGACGAGATGGCCATCGGTGCGGCAATGGCCTTGAAGCAGGCGGGCATCGAGCCCGGCACTGTGCTGATTGCCGGTGTCGACGGCACCCCCGACGGCGTGCGTGCGGTGGAGAAGGGCGAGCTGGCGCTCACGGTGTTCCAGGACGCCAAGGGCCAGGCCTACGGCTCGGTCGATACCGCCCTGAAAATGATCAAGAAAGAACCGGTAGAGCAGGCGGTCTGGGTGCCTTTCCAGCTGATCACCAAAGACAATGCCAAGGATTTCAAGTAGTCGTCATCTCAATCCAATAACAACAATATGCGGCAGGGCTCAAGCCTTGCCCGCTGTCTCGGACATTCACCGAGGCATCTGAGGAGTACTGGCTATGCTCGCGTCAGCGACTGTTTCAAGCACCTCGACCATGGCGCCCGCGCCTGCGGCTCTCCCTCAAGAGGTTCCTTATCTGCTGGAGGTGGTCAACGTCAGCAAGGGTTTTCCCGGCGTAGTGGCGCTTGATGACGTGCAACTGCGGGTACGTCCGGGTTCGGTTCTGGCCCTGATGGGGGAGAACGGCGCCGGCAAGTCGACCCTGATGAAAATCATCGCCGGTATCTATCAACCCGACTCCGGCGAGTTGCGACTGCGGGGCAAACCCGTGACCTTCGCCGGTCCCCTGGCGGCTTTGCAGGCAGGGATAGCCATGATCCATCAGGAACTGAACCTGATGCCGCACATGAACATTGCGGAAAATATCTGGATCGGCCGCGAGCAGCTCAACGCGCTGCACATGATCGACCATCGCGAGATGTTCCGTTGCACTGCGCAACTGCTGGAGCGTCTGCGGATCAACCTCGACCCCCAGGAACTGGTAGGCAACCTCAGCATCGCCGAGCGGCAGATGGTGGAAATTGCCAAGGCCGTGTCGTACAACTCGGACATCCTGATCATGGATGAACCGACCTCGGCCATTACCGACAAGGAAGTCGCCCACCTGTTTTCGATCATTGCCGACCTCAAGTCCCAGGGCAAAGGCATCATCTACATCACCCATAAGATGAACGAAGTGTTCAGCATCGCCGACGAAGTGGCAGTGTTTCGCGATGGTGCCTATATCGGCCTGCAGCGGGCCGACAGCATGGACGGCGACAGCCTGATCTCGATGATGGTGGGGCGCGAATTGAACCAGCTGTTTCCGGTGCGGGAAAACCCGCTGGGCGAACTGCTGTTGTCGGTCCGCGACCTGAGTCTGGACGGCGTGTTCAAGGGGGTTTCGTTTGACCTGCACGCAGGCGAGATCATGGGCATTGCCGGTTTGATGGGCTCGGGACGAACCAACATCGCCGAAACCATTTTCGGCATCACCCCGAGCAGTGGTGGAGAAATCCAGCTGGACGGGCTGCCCGTGCGTATAACCAGTCCCAACATGGCCATCGAGAAGGGCTTCGCCCTGTTGACCGAAGACCGCAAGCTGACCGGACTTTTCCCCTGCCTGTCGGTGCTGGAAAACATGGAAATGGCGATTCTGCCGCATTACGCCGGCAATGGTTTTATCCAGCAAAAAGCCCTGCGCGCCCTGTGCGAAGACATGTGCAAAAAGTTGCGGGTCAAAACCCCTTCCCTTGAGCAATGCATCGACACCCTGTCCGGCGGCAATCAGCAAAAGGCCTTGCTGGCCCGCTGGCTGATGACCAACCCCCGGGTATTGATTCTGGATGAGCCGACCCGGGGTATCGACGTCGGGGCCAAGGTCGAGATTTACCGGCTGATCTCCTTCCTCGCCAGCGAGGGCATGGCGGTGATCATGATTTCATCGGAACTGCCTGAAGTGCTGGGTATGAGCGACCGGGTCATGGTCATGCACGAAGGTGAACTGATGGGCACCCTGGACCGCAGCGAGGCGAGCCAGGAGCGAATCATGCAATTGGCCTCCGGTATTACCGCGATTCATTAATGACTTCAGTGCAGCGGCCCGACAGGGTCAGTGGCGCAGCAGAACAAGAGAGAAAACGTCCATGAACGCAATAACTGAAAACAAGCCTGCCGTGGCCCCGCCTAAAACCAAAAGCCGTCGTCGGTTCCCCACCGAGCTGAGCATCTTTCTGGTGCTGATCGGCATTGGTCTGGTGTTTGAAGTATTTGGCTGGATCGTGCGTGACCAGAGTTTCCTGATGAACTCCCAGCGTCTGGTGCTGATGATCCTGCAAGTGTCGGTGATTGGCTTGCTGGCCATTGGTGTCACCCAGGTGATCATCACCACCGGTATCGACCTGTCATCGGGCTCGGTGCTGGCGCTGTCGGCGATGATTGCCGCCAGCCTGGCGCAAACCTCTGATTTCACCCGGGCGGTATTCCCGTCGCTGACCGACCTGCCGGTGTGGATCCCGGTGCTGGCCGGGCTTGGCGTGGGGCTGCTGGCGGGGGCGATCAACGGCAGCATCATTGCGATTACCGGGATTCCGCCCTTTATTGCCACCCTGGGCATGATGGTGTCGGCCCGTGGCCTGGCGCGTTACTACACCGAAGGCCAGCCGGTGAGCATGCTCTCGGACTCCTACACCGCCATCGGACATGGGGCGATGCCGGTCATCATCTTCCTGGTGGTGGCGCTGATATTCCACATTGCCCTGCGCTACACCAAATATGGCAAGTACACCTACGCCATCGGCGGCAATATGCAGGCGGCGCGTACCTCGGGGATCAACGTCAAGCGTCACCTGATCATCGTCTACAGCATCGCCGGTCTGCTGGCGGGTCTGGCCGGCGTCGTGGCGTCGGCACGGGCTGCCACCGGGCAGGCGGGCATGGGCATGTCCTATGAACTGGATGCAATTGCCGCGGCAGTGATTGGCGGTACCAGCCTGGCGGGCGGAGTAGGGCGCATTACCGGTACGGTGATCGGCGCACTGATCCTTGGCGTCATGGCCAGTGGTTTCACCTTTGTCGGGGTTGATGCCTACATCCAGGACATCATCAAGGGCCTGATCATCGTGGTGGCGGTGGTGATCGACCAGTACCGCAACAAGCGCAAGCTCAAGCGCTAACCCCACGCCCTGTAGGAGCGAGCTTGCTCGCGAGCTTTTCCGATACGCCCCGAAGAGCTCGCGAGCAAGCTCGCTCCTACAGATAATTCATGTACCCGACAGCCGAATCGATAGCCCACACCCCTGTAGGAGCGAGCTTGTCTCGCGAGCTTTTCCGAAACGCCCCGAACAGCTCGCGAGGCAAGCTCGCTCCTACAGATAATTCATGTACCCGGCAGCCGCATCGATAGCCCACACCCCTGTAGGAGCGAGCTTGTCTCGCGAGCTTTCCGATACACCCCGAACAGCTCGCGAGCAAGCTCGCTCCTACAGATAATTCATGTACCCGACAGCCGAATCGATAGCCCACACCCCTGTAGGAGCGAGCTTGCTCGCCAGCTTTCCGATACACCCCGAACAGCTCGCGAGCAAGCTCGCTCCTACAGATAATTCATGTACCCGACAGCCGAATCGATAGCCCACCCCCCTGTAGGAGCGAGCTTGTCTCGCGAGCTTTCCGAAACGCCCCGAAGAGCTCGCGAGGCAAGCTCGCTCCTACAGATAATTCATGTATCCGGCAGCCGAATCGCCAAGCCCACAACCCCTGTAGGAGCGAGCTTGTCTCGCGAGCTTTCCGATACGCCCCGAAGAGCTCGCGAGCAAGCTCGCTCCTACAGTTAATCATGTGCCCGGCAGCCGCATTGCCAAGCCCACGCTCAATCCAACAACGTCTTAGTCCTGACAGAAGCGGATGCGGTTGCCGAAGGGGTCATGGACTTCCAGAACCTGCCCCCAGCCCTGCTGAACAATCTCCGGGCGTCCGTAGCCGTAGCGCTTGCCCTGGAGTTCGTCATGCAACAACTGGATATTGTGCATCGGCACAAATAGGGTCGCCCCGGGGCTCGCATCGCCATGGTGCTCGGAGAGATGCAGTTGCAGACCGTTGCGGCTGATCCCCAGATACAGCGGCAGATCCGCTTCGAAGCTGTGCTCGAATTCGACGCTGAATCCCAGAAAATCCAGATAGAACTCCCGGGCCTTGGCTTCGTCAAACATCCGCAGGATCGGGATGGCCTTGTCGAACCTGATGACCGGCAAGGGATTCTCGGCGGGCAGTATTGCTGACGCAGTGTTCCAGTCCATGTAGCCCAGCAAGTGCGCCACCGTTTCCAGCGCCGTGGCATGAGTCAGCTCTTGCGCGAGCAGTTCCCGGGAGGCACGCAGCCGCCTGGCCATCTGTTTGGCTTGTTCGATCGAAATCATGGTTGTTCTCCTGAGGTCGAGGCGCACGGTGCCCGCATTGCCAAACCTCGACTGTCAAAAGAAACGGGAGGATTCGGGAACAGAAACAATACTTTCACCTTTCCTTGCGGACGCGAGCGGCAGGCAGTATCAGCCTGCGCTGATATTACATAGCGCGCAACGAGCGCGAAAGGGCAACCCGTATCTATCGCCAGGCGCTAGCGACTTCGAGCGGTAACGGGCCACCCGCGGCCAGTACGCCGGTTATGCTTGGCGCTCAGCTTTTGTCACAATGGGCAGGGGGCATGACGACCAACGCTGGCATGCAAAGCTGCTCCCCCGATAGAGGCGTGAGCCAGCCAGAGGGGTCGGACATTCGTGGTGATAAGGAACTGCAGTTGAACCAACATACATTGTCCATGCGCCTGGAGCGTGTCGCGGCGCATGTGCCGGCGGGTGCGCGTCTGGCCGATATCGGCTCGGACCATGGCTATTTGCCGGTGGCGTTGATGCGCCGTGGCCTGATCACCTTTGCGGTGGCCGGCGAGGTGGCATTGACGCCTTTCAGTGCGGCCGAACGTACCGTGCGCGAGAACGCAATGGAGCAACGCATTACTGTGCGTCTGGCCAGCGGGCTGGCGGCAATCGCCCCGGGCGACGCAATCACTGCCATCAGTATCTGCGGCATGGGCGGTGAAACCATCCGTGACATCCTTGACAGTGGCAAGGCCCGCCTCAGCGGCCAGGAACGGCTGATCCTGCAGCCCAACGGCGGCGAACAACCATTGCGCCAATGGCTGATGGAGAACGGCTACCGGATCCATCACGAGGAATTGCTCCAGGAAAACCGGTTCGATTACGAAATCATCGTTGCCGAACACGACGGGCCGGTGTTGTACAGCCCTGAGCAACTGTTCTTCGGGCCGTTGCAGATGCAGGCCCGCAGCCCGGCGTTCCTGCTCAAGTGGCAGCGCATCCTGCGCCACAAGCAGCAGAACCTGGCCAACCTGGCACGGGCGCAGCAGGCCGTGCCAGAGCACAAGGTGCAGGAGATCGCCCGGCAAGCGCAGTGGATCATCGAACTGCTGGCTTGAATCCGCCGGATCCAGCGCGGGCCTGTACCAGTGGCCCGCATGACATCGAACCAGGCACTTGCTCAGCGCAGTTCCATTCCCGGCTCAAGAGCAGCTTTTTTACCCCGGGCCGGCTCCCCAATAGTTATGTACCTTCGCGGGCCACAACAAAGTTCGAATTAACCACTGTGTTCACAAACAGATAAAGACCCTATGGCTTTTGTAATGTCGCCGTCTACACGGGCTGGTTGTGTTCGGCGTAAACAGGCCGCTATACACTTTATTTCGTAACTTGCATACAGAGGTGGCTGCCCTCGCAAGTTGTATTGATATCTTGATGTGCCGATGGGTAGGGTGCAGCCAGGATATTCATTGTTCAGTCCGTTACTTAAATTAGTTTATTCATTATAAAGGATGAACCCATGTCTATTATTGACTCGTCGCCAACACAGGCGACTAATTGGAAACAGCTTTCGTACTTCCGAGTGTTTGTCGAGAACGACGCGCACCTGCAAAATGCCCGTTATCCGCTGCTGAACAATAAGCGCCAGCAGTTACGCGTTACCGTGCGTCTGGCGGCGAAAGATGCGGCAGGTAATGTTGCAACTATCCCGAAAAGTGATCTGGATCAGATTCGACTGATTGATTACAACACGTCGGCCCTGATTGATTATAATGATAACTTTTCCGGAGACTGGACCAGTTCATGGCACCATCGAGGCTTTATCTGGGATCGAGGCTTTCTTGATTCAATCAGATCCCTGAGGCTGGAACAGCCGCAGCTGTTTGAAACCAGTGACAGCAGCGCTGATGATGCAGATTATGCAGATGATCCAGACGCGAAAGTCTCCGAGCCTATTGAGCAAACATCTGAATCATTCGGCCCGGCTCTAATCTCTCCTTCGATGGACGCAACCCTGGCGGACTGCCCCGGCGGCTACCAGTGCGTCACTTTTTATGTTTCAACCGGCGCCCGCGCTGCGCGCCGATTGGCGGCACGCATTACCAACGGTGATGGCACGGTATTTCGCAGCAACTACAGCGATGTGACCGACGACCTGGGTGAGGGTGATAAACGCGGGCGCTTCAACTCTTCGTTCGAGGTGGAGCCTGTCAGCTTCCCGTCCTTGCCGAACGAGAACTTTGGTGATCGAAAAGCCGACGGCTCAGGTTATCTGAGGGATACGCTGGTTGCATCGAATAAGTTTTCTGGGGGCGAGTATCGTGCATTTGAGCAACACGTTAATATCCGCATGCCCAACGGCCGCAAAGTGCCAATCAAATCGGTCACTTCTCACCCGAGCGGTGCTGATGGAGCGATAGGGGGCGAGATGATGTGGGCATCTCGAGGTCCTGTGACTCGCTCAAAAACAACGTTTACCTATATTTCCTATCCTGGCGAAAGCCACGTACGAATGCAGGAGCCACCTAATTGGTATGGCTCCGATGGCTATTTTTATCGGGTGCACAGTCTCTTGGCCACGGCCTTCCCAAACTTTACACCGCGTATCTTTCACCCGCGTGCCGGTGAAGTTGTGATCGGGCATTTTCTCACTGACCAGAATCATCAATTTTATTATCGGGCACAGAACGGGGCCGAGCATCAGGTGCCGAATAAAATGATGATGCCGCTCCACGTGATGGATATTTATGGCACCGAACACCGTCTTCGAGTCGGGCTGGTGTCCACCCATAATTATTTGATGTTGAATAAAGTTTAATTTGTCGGAGTGGGATCAAGTGGCGGCGGTCACGCTTGCCCAAGGGATTGTTCCTTCGCGAATCATGATCCGTTCGCGGTGCTTGCAATAGCTTGAGCATATTTGCCCCGCCACTCCTTAGCCCTCGTCAAGCAAACCACCTGTATGTTGTGGATGCAGGCATCCTGGGGTCAGGGCGCAGCCGGTAGTTCTGCCGGATGCGCCCTGACCCTCTTTGTTATCCGTATTGCTATCTATTTGCCGCGACTCGGGCAGTAGCCACCATGGGTCAGCCCGGCTGACCCGTTCGCACCTTTGCAGTTCCCAAGCTGACGCCACTGGCCGGTCATTCGGGCTGGTTGACGGTCTGCCCTTCGATGGGGTCCCGGGGGCATGTTTGCAAGGGTGTGTACCAGTGAACGGCAGAAGCGACATACAGGTGCTGTTGCTTTGGCGGCGTAAAGGGCGTGTCCAGAGTGCCCAGCGCTATGGAAACCCATTCTCTGAATTGGCCTTCAGAGCATGACCAGAACAAGGTCGAACCACAGTGCATGCAGAACTCGCGCAGCACCGAGGCCGACGAGCAATAGCCCGTGATGCTGGTGCTGCCGCTGAGTATCCGCAGTGCGCTGCGGGGCACGCTGGCATAAGACGCGAATGCGGCACCATGGCCTTTGCGACACTGGCTGCAATGGCAATGACTGACGGCCTTTGGCGCTGTAAGCAGTTCATAGCTGACGGCTGCGCAAAGGCAGCTGCCCTGGTAGACCCTGGTCATGTCGTCGTCCCTGAAAAAGATCCCGGCTTGGTGTCTGACTGAAAGTCGTCGCCATGCATAGTGCCTTGACCGGACGGTGCAAGAAAAGGGTGAGCTTCAATCCGCTCACGGCTGGTGATTGGCAGGCGTACAAAGAGCAGTGCCAATGCCCGCATTTACCGACGGGCAGGCAGTGCTCTATGGCCGGGAGCAGGCTTAGCGGCCGCTCGCTCTCAATGCATCGGGGGTGTACATATCGGCCGTCAGCTTCAGATTGTTCATGATCGGGCCTTTGCGCTCTTCGTTGGTCAGCCCGTAAGCGGTGTACTGCCTCGAACTCAGGTCATAGAAAAACTGCACCCCGGAAATCGCCAGCTTGGCGTCCGGATGCTGGAAGTAATTCATCATGGCGTGCTTCCAGATTTTTCCGCGGGCATCGTAGTTGTCCGCCAGTGTGCCGGCCCAGGTATCCTCATCCAGGTAAATGACCCGCTTGCTGTACAAATGGCGATAGCCTTCTTTCAAGTTGGCCTCCAGCACCCAGACTCGACGCAGCTCAAAGCGCAGGTAGTCAGGATCAGGGTGAGAGGGGGTCAGCAAGTCACTGTATTTAACTGCACCACTGTTGACGCGAAAGGCGTTGACCGGGATGTAGATCTCTTTTTTACCCAGGTTTTTCCACTCGTAACGTTCAGGCGAGCCGTTGAACAGGCGGTCGTCATCCACGACCATGGTGCCATTGGTGCCAATCATCGGCTGGTCGAAGCCAAACCCGGGCAACTGTCGAACCCGTCGAGTCCCGGGGTTATAACTCCAGGCCAGACGTCCCTGTTTGCTCCAGTCGTAGTAGTCCTGTGAAACCGTGCTGACACCTGCATCCCGTTGTGGCTGCATGGTGAAGTTCCAGGAAAATGCACGCACGCCCTCGGAGACCGGTAGCTCGTTCGGATTATTGGCAGGTGACAAGCCGCGAAGACGGGTTTTACCCCAGCCAATACTGCCGTTAGGCAGTACCGATGCGTTTGAACGGGTGATGTCCTGGGTCCAGGGCCCGGCGATCAGCATATGGTTCCACAGCAATTCCAGGCCGCTTTTAGGAATAGGGAAAGGCACTTGCCCCAGGCCCTTGATACCCATTCCGTCATTCACCAGTTCGGCGTTCAGGGCATTCCACTGAGCGTGCTGGCAGACATAATCGGGTACTCCAAAGATCCGCTTGCCCGCATAAATGTTCATTTTGTAGCTGTCAGGGTATTTCTCGAACAGGACTTTCTGGCCCTCGGTCAGATTGGCCGCGTGTTCCTTGTAGTTGCTTGAAGTGAGCACCAGAACGGGCACTTCATCCTTGAACGGGTCTACGGGTTGGTCACCGGAATACAAGGTGTGATTCCAGCCCGGTACTTGATCTACATACTCGCCGGTAAATGCGGGGATGCTGCCGGCAGCGTTCCCTGCACGTTCTGCACCCAGGCAGGTAAGGTTTTTCCCCAGTTGAGCGGCTTCCTCAGGTGTGACTTTGGAAAACGCAGTGCAAGAGGCGGTGAGTCCGGCCAGTAAAGATAAGGTCAATGCCATATTTTTTTTATTGGTTTTCATTTTAACCTGCAGGAACTGGTGCGTTGAAAAAGAGGTGGGTCAGAGGGATGCGCTACTCTGGTCTGGCGGGTTATTCAGATGCTTCAAACGTTGCTTGAGCGTGAGCATGTGTTCCAGGTAAACCGTCACTTCTTGAGTGGGAACGCCTGGCACAATGCGTCTGGAGTACGCATCCAGAGATGCTTGCAGGACGTCTTTATTATCCGGTGCCGCAAAGTAGGCCATGTCTGCCAGTTTGCAGGCCAGGGCCGGATTAACGTCCTGCAATACCCGAATTCGGGCGGTCAATTTGTCGATTCCGCCGCTCAGGTCGACTATTTCACTGCCAAAGGCCGAGAGCGGGGCAGGGGACCAATCCGAAGGCACGCCATTCCACCAGCCGCCATCTTCTTTCAAGACCATTTTTGCAACGTCTTGAAAGCGGTTGTATGTCTGCGCCATGTCCGTGCGCCCTTGCAGTTTTTCAGGCAGCTTGACGGCATCCACGATTTCATCTGGACGTTTATCGTCATTGAGCCCGTTGGCCACTTGGGTGACAGCCGAATCCAGCATCTGGGCAGCTGCCAGCAGCTTGTCTTGAGCTTCAGCGCCAGAGACCATTGCCGCGCCATGCATGGGCAGTACCCGTTGCGGTCTGGTTGCGGCCATATCGCGTAATGCCTGTGCCCATTCGGCGACATGGCGCTGACGGCGCTTGCCATTGCCGGCATTGAGCAGGAAGGGTTGCCAAAAGTCGGCGCTGACCACCACTTTGCGTGAAGGTACGCTCACCCAAAGCTGGTCGGCAGACTCTCCGCGGGCCTGGGTCAATACGAAGTCTTCGCCGCCAATGCTAAGGGTTTTGGTGCCGTGGAAGGTTTCGGTGGGCAGGATGGTATCTTCCATGCGCCGCGGAACATCCCGCGGGTCCTGGTTGTTGAGGCGCACCATGGAGAAGTTGACCAGCCTGATGTCAGTGGCCAGTTCGGAAAGAAAAGTGTCAGTGGTAATGATGCGCGGCTTCTCTCCGGCCGCGAGCAGCGCCCAGGCACCAAATGCATGGTCGGCATGGTGGTGGGTGATAATAATGGTGTTAACCGGCTTGTCACTGATCTTGCGCAGCGCCTCAAGCAGAGCCGGCCCTGCGGGTGCATAACCGCTATCGACCAGCACCAGGCCCTCGGCCGTTTCGAATACCGCGACATTGACAAAGGGCAGGCGTAACAACCAGGTCCCCTTGCCCTGTGGCTCTATGGTCAGCTTTGAGCGCGCATCGTCAATCGCGGCCTGGTTGGTTCTACTGTACATATGATTGGCAATGGCCGCGGATACAGGGCCGCCAAAACCGGCGTTCGGATTGGAGCGCAGGGTATTCAATATGTTGGGGTATTGCTTCATCAGGTCGGTGCGTAGTTCAAACCGTTCAATGGCTTTAGGGAAGGTCTGAAGTAAGCAGCCGTTTTTAACGGTCTAGCTGTCTGAGGTTCAAAAAACACCGACTTAATCGAAAAACAGACCTTTCCTCCTGTCAGTTCACTATTTTTTGCGGAAGAGCACCTT
>NZ_SCFG01000012.1:0-121644 GCF_022496645.1 Pseudomonas sp. TMW22089 | reverse complement strand
TCGACTTGGTCGACGACCGACAATTTAAAGGTCAGCGTGTAGTCTCGCTGACTACGCCTTTTACTTGTCTCCATTACGCCCTCCTGAAAATAGATCAGAAGGTGTAAACCTTATTCAGGACGGGACACGTTGAACAAAAAAGGTACGCCCCTCACGGGTCGTACCTTTTTTTATGCCTGGGGTACGGGCAAAAAACCCACGCAAAAAAATAGGCGACCGAAGTCGCCCAAAATGCCTTGCGTGCTCATACCCCGAAAAGACCTGCGCTATTTGCGCTTGCGGGAGTCTTTCCAGATAAAAATGCCCAGTCCCGCGAAAAACAAGACCATGAGGCCGACGGTAAATACTCCGGCGATAACCACATTATCGAGAAACATGACGGCCTCCTGCGGGTCTGTTGTGTGTTGCAGCTAGATTAACCAGACGCGCAGGCGCAGAACTTGACCAGGATCAATAGTGATCCACGGCGACAGGGACTTGGACGGGATATTTGACACAGATCATCTAAAACGCCGCTGTTCAGCGCTTTTTAGGTTTTTTCTTCGGCTTTTTTGCGGGTTTTGCCAACGGCATTGCTTGCTCGAAGGCTTGCCGTACTTCATTCAGCTTCTTTTCTTTAAGGTCGTGCACCCGTTTGGCGCGTTCGGCACCCAGGTCGACCAGCTTGTTGTCTTGGCTCATAGCGCAATCAGGTCACTGTCAGTGTTTGAGTCGGTGCACCGCAGACCGCAAAGGTCTCAGGCAATGGGCCAATAATGCGACGCCACGCCCCCCCCTGACCAGAAAAAATCGCCTCAGACCTTTATATCAACCCACAAACCCAGACGCTGTGTGCCATCGACCGCTGGCAATTGCGGCCCTGCATCTTCAGCATCAGGGGGGCTTTGAGCCTCCTGTTCCTCTGCTTCACTGCGACGCTTTTGCTGTTGACGCTGCTGCTCCTCGCGCAGCAACAGCGTGGCCTGCTCGCTGTCATGATCGCTCAGGTTGATCGCGCTTTCACCCGCAGCTGCCTGGGCGGGCACCACCGGTGGAATGTCCGGCCGTGGGCGCACCGGATCTTGTTGAGACGTCACGGGGACTACACTTAGAGGCAGGATGGGCGGCAACATGGCGATTGTTCTCCTATTCCTGATGCTCGATCAACGTGAGCCACTCATCGAAAACCGCTACCGGCCCAAGTAAAGCCGAACAGCTTTTTATGAGAGTCCTTTGGACTGAGGCCCCTGATCCGTTAATATACTCGGCTTTTTCGAAGCGGGAGTCAGGCAGCATGGCGCAGCAGTATCAACCGGGGCAACGCTGGATTAGTGACAGCGAAGCAGAGCTAGGTTTAGGCACCGTTCTGGCACAGGACGGTCGCTTGTTGACCGTGCTCTATCCGGCCACTGGCGAAACCCGCCAATATTCGCTGCGCAACGCACCGCTCACGCGCGTACGGTTCTCGCCGGGTGACACCATCATCCACTTCGAAGGCTGGAAGATGACCGTGCGCGAAGTCGACGATGTCGACGGGCTGATGGTCTATCACGGGCTCAACGAGCAAAACGAGCCTGTTACCCTGCCAGAAACCCAACTGTCGAACTTCATCCAGTTCCGCCTGGCCAGCGACCGCTTGTTCGCCGGCCAGATCGATCCGCTGTCCTGGTTCTCCCTGCGTTATCACACCCTTGAACACACCAGCCGCCAGTTGCAGTCGCCACTGTGGGGCCTGGGCGGTGTGCGTGCACAACCTATTGCCCACCAGTTGCACATCGCCCGCGAAGTTGCCGACCGGATAGCACCAAGGGTCCTGCTGGCTGACGAAGTAGGCCTGGGTAAAACCATCGAAGCCGGTCTGGTCATCCACCGCCAGCTGCTCAGTGGCCGCGCCAGCCGCGTGCTGATCGTGGTGCCGGAAAACCTGCAGCACCAATGGCTGGTGGAGATGCGCCGGCGCTTCAACCTTGAAGTCGCGCTGTTTGACGAAGAGCGCTTCATCGAAAGCGATGCCAGCAACCCGTTTGAAGATACCCAGCTGGCGCTGGTTGCACTGGAATGGCTGGTCGACGACCCCAAGGCTCAAGACGCTTTGTTTGCAGCGGACTGGGATTTGCTGGTGGTCGACGAGGCCCATCACCTGGTGTGGCACGAAGACCAGGTCAGCCCGGAATACGCCTTGATTGAACAACTGGCAGAAGTGATCCCGGGCGTATTGCTGCTGACCGCTACCCCGGAACAACTGGGCCAGGACAGCCACTTCGCCCGCTTGCGCCTGCTCGACCCCAACCGCTTCCACGATCTGGCCGCCTTCCGTGCCGAGAGCGAGAACTATCGCCCGGTCGCCCAGGCCGTGCAGGAGCTGCTGGACAAAGGCCGCCTGTCGCCTGAGGCCCACAAAACCATTCACGGCTTCCTCGGCGCCGAGGGTGATACCTTGCTGGCCGCCGTTAACGATGGCGATGCCGAAGCCAGCGCACGTCTGGTACGCGAACTGCTCGACCGTCACGGCACCGGCCGCGTCCTGTTCCGTAACACCCGCGCAGCCATTCAGGGCTTCCCGGAGCGCAAGCTGCATGCTTATCCGCTGCCATGCCCGGACGAATACCTGGAACTGCCGCTGGGCGAACATGCCGAGCTCTACCCCGAAGTCAGCTTCCAGTCCCAGCCGGACGCCAGTGAAGAAGAACGCTGGTGGCGCTTTGACCCTCGGGTCGAGTGGCTCACCGACACGCTGAAGATGCTCAAACGCACAAAAGTGCTGGTGATCTGTGCCCACGCCGAGACCGCAATGGACCTGGAAGACGCCCTGCGCGTGCGCTCCGGCATCCCTGCAACGGTCTTCCACGAAGGCATGAACATTCTTGAGCGCGACCGCGCAGCGGCCTACTTCGCAGACGAGGAGTTCGGCGCCCAGGTACTGATCTGCTCGGAAATCGGCAGTGAAGGTCGTAACTTCCAGTTTGCTCATCATTTGGTGCTGTTCGATCTGCCGTCCCACCCGGACCTGCTGGAACAACGAATTGGTCGTCTGGACCGGATCGGCCAGAAACACATTATCGAAGTCCACGTGCCGTACCTTGAGACCAGCCCGCAACAGCGCCTGTTCCAGTGGTACCACGAAGCGCTGAACGCCTTCCTCAATACCTGCCCTACCGGCAACGCACTGCAACACACGTTTGGCCCGCGCCTGCTGCCGTTGCTTGAAGCTGCTGACGATGAAGAGTGGCAGGCATTGATCGACGAAGCCCGCGCCGAACGCGAGCGTCTGGAGCAAGAACTGCACACCGGTCGCGACCGCCTGCTGGAGTTGAACTCCGGCGGCTCGGGCGAAGGCGAAGCGCTGGTTGAAGCGATCCTTGAACAAGACGATCAATTCACCCTGCCGATCTACATGGAAACCCTGTTCAACGCCTTTGGCATCGACAGTGAAGACCACTCGGAAAACGCCCTGATCCTCAAGCCAAGCGAAAAAATGCTCGACGCCAGCTTCCCCCTTGGCGACGACGAAGGCGTGACCATCACCTACGACCGCAACCAGGCCCTGTCGCGCGAAGACATGCAGTTCATCACCTGGGAACACCCGATGGTGCAGGGCGGCATGGACCTCGTATTGTCCGGTTCGATGGGCAACACCGCTGTCGCACTGATCAAAAACAAGGCACTCAAGCCCGGAACCGTACTGCTTGAACTGATTTACGTCAGCGAAGTGGTTGCCCCGCGCTCGCTGCAACTGGGCCGTTACCTGCCACCTGCCGCTCTGCGCTGCCTGCTGGACGCCAACGGCAATGACCTGTCATCACGCGTGGCCTTCGAAACCTTGAACGAACAACTGGAAAGCGTGCCCCGTGCCAGCGCCAACAAGTTCATTCAGGCCCAGCGTGACAACCTCACGCCGAAGATCAACGCCGGTGAAGCCAAGATCGCGCCACGCCACGCAGAACGTGTTGCCGAGGCACAGCGTCGCCTGGCCGCCGATACTGAAGAAGAGTTGGCACGCCTGACAGCATTGCAAGCGGTTAACCCGAGCGTTCGTGACAGCGAACTGGTTGCCTTGCGCAAGCAACGGGAACAAAGCCTGGCCATGCTTGAGAAAGCCGCCCTGCGTCTTGAAGCCATTCGCGTATTGGTCGCAGGCTGATTGAAAACCCGCTTGCGCAAGGCAAGCGGGTTTATTGATTCCCCCTGAGCAGGAGCCGAACCTGCTCACGCAGCAGGCTTCAAGCCTCGTGATCAACAGCACGAGGCTTGCCCCTTGCCGCCTTAGCGCTAAGAGGAATAGCGATCCTAATTCTCATAACATAATGATAGACATCATCTTGCCATCATTGCTGCAGCCAAAATTCCAGCCTCTATACTTGAGACCGAGCTAGCGCCTGACGACTAGCAAATCTGCAATCAGTGCCGAGGCGCGCTATGGAATGGCTGGACTTGCAGTTTTTTGGTCCGCACATGGATAACGGGCAACAACTGCTTTACAGCAGCCATAACCCTTATCTGGTATTTCTCGCCTATCTGGTGGCCTGTGCGGCTGCTTTAGCTGTGCTGCACATGGTGGAACGTACTGCCAATAGCGAAAAAACCATGGCAAAAACCGTGTGGCGATGGCTTGGCGCCAGCTGCCTGGCAGGCGGTATTTGGGCCATGCATTTCATCAGCATGCTGGCATTTGAATCCCGGTCCGAAACCCACTACGACCTTGGCATCACCAGCGTCTCGCTGTTCATTGCATGGATTGGCACCCTCATCGCCATGCAAATCCTCAATAGCCCTGCCCCCAGTCGTGCCCGGCTACAGCTGGCGGCGCTGGTTTTTGGGGTGGCTGTTTGCTGCATGCACTATGTCGGCATGTCAGCCATGCACTCCAACAACCTGACCCATTATCAACCGCAGCTGATCGCTCTCTCCTTGTTCACGGCCGTCGCTGCAAGCTATGGCGCGCTGCTGATGACCTCTTGCCTGCTCTCAACCAGCGGTTTGCCCCATCAGCTTTTCAAATACGCCATCAGCCTCGCTGCCGGAGCAGCCCTGCTCAGCGTGCACTTCATCGGCATGTGGGCGATGCACACCTACTCGCCTTCTGGCGACACCGGTCAGGCATTCATTGAAAACAACCACTGGCAACTGGCCTTGATGGTGGCCCTGATCAGCTTGTTGCTGATTGGCTGCAGCATCAGCGCAGCCTTGGTCGACAAGAAACTGCAGCACAAAGAGCATGACCTGAAACGGGTCAACGCCCTGCTCAGCCAACTTGACCTGGCCCGCGTGTCCTTGCAGCAGGTGGCGCTTTACGACCCGCTGACCAATCTGATCAACCGGCGCGGGTTCAACCAGATTTTTGCCGAAAAGCTGATCGAGCGCACGGCACACAACGGCAAGCTGGCGGTGATGTTTCTCGACATTGATCACTTCAAGCGCATCAACGACAGCCTGGGCCATGATGCCGGGGACCAGTTGCTCAAGACCATCGCCACCCAAATCAAAAGTGCCACCCGCAGCCATGATGATGTGGTCGCGCGTTTTGGCGGCGATGAATTCTGCATTTTAGTCAGCCTCAACCACCGCGATGAAGCTCAAAGCATGGCCCAGCGCATCATGCTTAAACTCAAAGAGCCCATCGAGTTGGCCGGCAGACGCATGGTGATGACCACCAGCATCGGCATCAGTGTGTTTCCGGATGACGGCACCACCAGTACCGAGTTGCTCAAACACGCAGATCTGGCGCTCTACCAGTCCAAAGGCAATGGTCGCAATAGCCTGACCTTCTTCAGCTCGAACCTGAAAGCCCGCGCGTCGCTGGAACTGCAGATAGAAGAAGAACTGCGCAATGCACTGATCGATGGCAGCGGATTACTGGTGCATTACCAACCCATCTTTGACCTTAAGACAGGCCGTGTCGCCAAACTCGAGGCCCTGGTGCGCTGGCAGCACCCTGAGCATGGCTTGCTAGCCCCGGACCGTTTCATCAGCATTGCCGAAGCCAACGGTCTGATCGCCGAACTGGACCACTGGGTGTTGCGCAAGGCCTGTCAGGACCTGGCTGCCCTGTCACGCATGGGCTGGCAGCAACTGGGGGTCGCGGTTAATTGCTCGGCACTGAATCTGGTACGGGTAGAGCTGGCCGACGAGATTGAAAATGCCCTGCGAACATCCGGCATCGCCCCCCATCGACTGGAGCTGGAAGTCACAGAAAACGCCTTGATGGGAAATATCAACAGCACCTCGCAACTGCTTCGGCAGATTCGCGCCCTCGGCGTGTCACTGTCGATTGATGACTTCGGCACCGGGTATTCCTCCCTCGCCTATTTAAAGCGCCTGCCTCTGAACACGTTAAAAATTGACCGTTCATTCATTCAGGAAATCCCGGCCTCCAGCCAGGACATGGAAATCGTCCAGGCCATTATCGTCATGGCCCACACCCTGCACTTGCAGGTGGTCACCGAAGGCGTTGAAACCAATCAGCAATTCGAGTTCCTCAGGCAATACGGCTGCGACTATGTCCAGGGCTTTCTGCTAAGCCGCCCGGTACCTTTTGAGGCTCTGCATGAGTTGCTCGATGAACTGAATAAACGCTCCCTGCCCGAGTCCGGGCACACAGCCTTTCAACTCTCGAGTCAGTAAGCCCGAAGCCATCTGGCAGGCACAAAAAAACGCCACAGTCGGGACTGTGGCGTTTCTCTACGGCAACTGGCCACTACGGCGAAACCAGTTACTGCCCTACACACTCACGACCTGAAATGCCTACGGCAAAAAACGCTCTAACTTGGTGCTTTATATTATTTCTCTGCCCTTTCCTGGACCATAACCCAGGGGGAAACCACCACTGCCCACAACTGCGGGTTACGCTCAAGAACGTCTAGCGCCTGCGCTTCGGTCATCTTTCCAAGCACTCCGGACGCCATCCAGGCGGCCACTTTCTCTGCATCATCCTGAGTCACGGCCTGCGCCGCTTCGATCAGGTCCAGTGCAGGATCAACCCACAACAGATCGCCTTTGGCGAAGAACGGCTGCAAGGCATCCCATTCAATAGTTGAGGTCTCGCCAAGCAGCTTGGCATAGAGGGTGCTAGGTTCTTGGTTCATGGGTTTCACCTGGTAAAAAATCGGCGTAATGATAGCGCCGCTCACCGGGTAGAAAAACCCGAATAAAGGTGGAGACGCCAAGAAAGAGTAAGGGCTAAGGACGGCAAGGCTGATCTGGCAACATTCAGATAAAAAACATCAGCATATTCCGCCGCCATTCTGTCTCTTTCTTTCGTTTAAGCGACATTTCCTGCTTTTTCCCTCGGATACACGCTATTCAAGCGCTAAACCGGCGCTCTACACTGTACCGGTACAGTTGCAGGGGGGATTGGCCGGGAATTTCGCTAGAAAAGACCCGGTCCGGCTGCCTTGGCTTCCAGGACTATAAAAATTACAACAGAAGAGTGGAGCACCAATAGAGATGGCTACTAAGCAAATTACCAAATTGTTTGCCGCGATGGTTTTGGCCGGGGTTGCCAGCCATTCGTTTGCAGCAGACACCA
This sequence comes from Pseudomonas sp. TMW22089, assembly GCF_022496645.1. Taxonomy (NCBI): domain Bacteria; kingdom Pseudomonadati; phylum Pseudomonadota; class Gammaproteobacteria; order Pseudomonadales; family Pseudomonadaceae; genus Pseudomonas; species Pseudomonas sp. TMW22089. The sequence goes on along the minus strand of NZ_SCFG01000012.1, from coordinate 114,140 downwards.
TCAAGATCGGTATTGCGGGTCCTAAAACAGGCCCTGTTACTCAGTATGGCGACATGCAGTTCACTGGCGCCAAACAGGCTATTGCAGACATCAACGCCAAAGGCGGAGTTGACGTCGACGGCAAAAAGCTCCTGCTTGAAGCCAAGGAATACGACGACGCCTGCGATCCAAAACAAGCCGTTGCAGTAGCCAACAAAATCGTCAACGACGGCGTCAAGTTTGTAGTCGGTCACCTGTGCTCCAGCTCTACCCAGCCTCCTTCGGACATCTACGAAGACGAAGGCATCATCATGATTACCCCCGCCGCCACCGCGCCGGAAATCACCGCCCGTGGTTACAAGAACATCTTCCGCACCATCGGTCTGGACAGCGCTCAAGGCCCTGCGGCCGGTAACTACATCGCCGATCACGTCAAACCGAAAGTCGTCGCAGTGCTGCACGACAAGCAGCAGTACGGTGAAGGTATCGCCACCGCGGTCAAACAGACTCTGGAAAACAAAGGCGTCAAAGTCGCAGTCTTTGAAGGCGTCAACGCTGGCGATAAAGACTTCGCGGCGGTCATTGCCAAGCTCAAGCAAGCCAATGTCGACTTCGTTTACTACGGCGGTTACCACCCTGAGCTGGGCCTGATCCTGCGCCAGGCCAAGGAAAAAGGCCTGAACGCCAAGTTCATGGGCCCGGAAGGCGTGGGTAACGACTCCATCTCGCAAATCGCCCAGGGCGCCTCCGAAGGTTTGCTGGTGACCCTGCCACAAGCATTCGACCAACAGCCTGAAAACAAGGCACTGGTAGCGAAGTTCGTCGCAGACAAAAAAGACCCGACCGGTCCGTTTGTATTCCCTGCCTACACCGCAGTTGAAGTCATTGCCCAGGGTATTGAACAAGCCAAAAGCGAAGACACTGCAAAAGTGGCCAAAGCCATCCATGACGGGACATTCAAGACCCCGATGGGCGACCTGAGCTTTGATGACAAAGGCGACCTGAAGAACTTCAAGTTCGTGGTCTACGAATGGCACTTCGGCAAACCTAAAACAGAGGTTAGCCCTCAGTAAGTCCCGGTTCCTGATCTGACAACGAAGCCCACTGCGCGAGCAGTGGGTTTTGTTTTACGAACCCTGGATTCACAGAAAAGGGGCCGCGCTTTCGTGATCCGGAAGTCTGCCCACCTGAAAATCTTTAAAACCGTCACCAGCGGTTCGCTGGCAGAAGACCTGCGCTCAAAGTGGGTGAAAACCCCCATGACCCAGGCCGGAAAATGACTCCACCAGTGAAATGCGTCTCAGGTTTTTAGGAGCTTTGTAATGCCTGACATCTATCACTTCTTCCAAATGCTGGTTAACGGCCTCAACGTTGGCAGCACCTATGCCCTGATCGCCATCGGCTATACGATGGTTTACGGCATTATTGGAATGATCAACTTCGCCCACGGCGAGGTGTACATGATTGGTTCCTACATTGCGTTTATCGCCATCGCCGGCCTGACCATGATGGGTCTGGACAGCGTGCCATTACTGCTGACCGGGGCGTTTATCGCCAGCATCGTGGTCACCAGTGCTTATGGCTACAGCATTGAACGGGTGGCTTACCGTCCTCTGCGTGGCAGTAACCGCCTGATCCCCTTGATTTCTGCCATCGGCATGTCGATTTTCCTGCAAAACATGGTGCTGTTGTCCCAGGACTCGAAAGACAAATCGATCCCTAACCTGATCCCCGGCGGCTTCACCTTCGGTCCGGGCGGGGCTAGCGAAGTCGTTGTCTCCTACATGCAAATCGTAGTCTTCGTGGTCACCCTCCTGGCCATGCTCGGCCTGACCCTGTTCATCTCCCGTTCACGCCTTGGCCGCGCCTGCCGCGCCTGCGCCGAAGACATGAAGATGGCCAACCTGCTGGGCATCAACACCAACAACGTGATTGCCCTGACGTTTGTGATCGGCGCCGCTCTGGCAGCCGTTGCCGCCGTTCTGATCAGCGTGCAATACGGCGTGATCAACCCCGGCTCCGGTTTCCTCGTGGGGCTTAAAGCCTTCACTGCTGCAGTATTGGGCGGGATCGGCAGTATCCCCGGCGCAATGCTTGGTGGTCTGGTGCTTGGTGTGGCTGAAGCCTTTGGTGCCGATATCTTTGGCGACCAGTACAAAGACGTAGTGGCTTTCGGCCTGCTCGTATTGGTACTGCTGTTCCGTCCGACCGGCATTCTGGGACGTCCGGAGATTGAAAAAGTATGACTAGGAATCTTAAATCGGCGTTCTTCAGCGCCCTGCTGGTATGGGCCGTCGCCTACCCGGTACTCGGTCTGAAACTGACTATCGTCGGAATCAACATCGAAGTTCACAACACCAGCACCTTTACCCTGAGCGTGATTGCGATCTGCTCGCTGCTGATGTTTGTGCGCGTGTTGTTCAACCAGCAACTGAGCGCGGCCTGGAAGGCTTCGCCCAACATGCCAAAAGTGCCGTCCAAAGCCACTGACTTCCTGACCCTGCCCAGCACCCAGCGCTGGATCATTCTGGGTCTGGTGATCGTGGCCCTGATCTGGCCGTTCTATGGTTCCCGCGGTGCCGTGGACATCGCCACCCTGATCCTGATCTACGTGATGCTGGGCCTTGGCCTGAACATCGTGGTCGGCCTGGCCGGACTGCTCGACCTGGGTTACGTGGGCTTCTATGCAGTGGGCGCCTACACCTATGCATTGCTGGCGCACTACTTCGGCCTGAGCTTCTGGATCTGCTTGCCGCTGGCCGGTTTGATGGCAGCCACCTTTGGTTTCCTGCTGGGTTTCCCGGTCTTGCGTTTACGCGGTGACTATCTGGCCATCGTGACCCTGGGCTTTGGTGAAATCATCCGCCTGTTCCTGCGTAACCTGACGGACATCACCGGCGGGCCGAACGGCATCAGCAACATCCCGAAACCGACCCTCTTCGGTCTGAGCTTCGACAGAACCGCAGCCGAGGGCATGCAGACGTTCCACGAATACTTTGGCATCGCGTACAACTCGATCAACAAGGTGATTTTCCTGTACCTGATCGCGCTGGTGCTGGTGCTTATCGTACTGTTCGTGATCAACCGCCTGCTGCGCATGCCGATCGGTCGCGCGTGGGAAGCCCTGCGTGAAGACGAAATTGCCTGCCGTGCACTGGGCTTGAATCCGACCATCATCAAGCTGTCGGCCTTCACCCTGGGTGCCACCTTTGCAGGCTTTTCAGGCAGCTTCTTTGCCGCCCGCCAGGGCCTGGTGACCCCGGAGTCGTTCACCTTCCTCGAGTCGGCGATCATTCTGGCCATCGTGGTACTGGGTGGCATGGGCTCGCAACTGGGCGTGATTCTGGCAGCCGTGGTGATGATCCTGCTGCCGGAAATGATGCGTGATTTCAGTGAGTACCGGATGCTGCTGTTCGGCGCCCTGATGGTGCTGATGATGATCTGGCGTCCGCAAGGTCTGCTGCCAATGCAACGTCCTCATCTGGAGCTGCGAAAATGAGCCGCGAGATACTGAAAGTCAGTGGCCTGTGCATGCGCTTTGGCGGCTTGCTGGCGGTGAATGGCGTCGCGCTGACCGTCAAGGAAAAACAGGTAGTGTCAATGATCGGCCCTAACGGCGCCGGCAAAACCACGGTGTTCAACTGCCTGACCGGCTTCTACAAGCCATCGTCGGGCAGCATCCTGCTGGATGGCGAACCCATTGAAGGCCTGGCAGGCCATGAAATTGCCCGCAAGGGCGTGGTGCGTACCTTCCAGAACGTGCGCCTGTTCAAGGACATGACAGCCGTTGAGAACCTGTTGATTGCTCAACATCGCCATCTCAACACCAACTTCCTCGCGGGGCTGTTCAAAACCCCGGCGTTCCGTAAAAGCGAGCGCGATGCCATGGACTACGCCGCGTACTGGCTGGACAAGGTCAACCTGACCGAGTTCGCCAACCGCCCGGCGGGCACCCTGGCCTACGGCCAGCAACGGCGCCTGGAAATCGCTCGCTGCATGATGACGCGCCCGCGCATCCTCATGCTCGACGAACCGGCAGCCGGTCTCAACCCCAAGGAAACCGAAGACCTCAAGGCGCTGATCAGCGTTTTACGCAACGAGCACAACGCTACGGTGCTGTTGATTGAACATGACATGAAACTGGTCATGAGCATTTCCGACCATATCGTAGTGATCAATCAGGGCACACCTTTGGCCGACGGGACTCCGGAGCAGATCCGCGATAACCCTGAAGTGATCAAAGCCTATCTGGGGGAAGCGTAAATGCTGCAATTTGAAAACGTCTCTACCTTTTACGGCAAGATCCAGGCACTGCACGGGGTGAATGTCGAGGTACGTCAGGGCGAGATCGTGACCCTGATCGGCGCTAACGGCGCTGGCAAGTCGACCTTGATGATGACCCTGTGCGGCTCGCCCCAGGCCCAAAGCGGCAGCATTCGTTATCTGGGCGAAGAGCTGGTGGGGCTGACTTCGGCGCAGATCATGCGCAAGAGCATTGCCGTGGTACCGGAAGGCCGGCGGGTATTTGCCCGCCTGACCGTGGAAGAGAACCTTGCCATGGGCGGGTTCTTTACTGAGAAGCACGAATACCAGGAGCAAATGGACAAGGTTCTGCACCTGTTCCCGCGCCTGAAAGAGCGTTTCAATCAACGGGGCGGCACCATGTCCGGTGGCGAGCAGCAAATGCTTGCGATCGGCCGGGCGCTGATGAGTAAACCCAAGTTGCTGTTGCTCGACGAACCATCACTTGGGCTGGCTCCGATCATCATTCAGCAGATTTTCGACATTATTGAACAACTGCGGGATGAGGGCGTGACGGTGTTTCTGGTGGAGCAGAACGCCAACCAGGCGCTAAAAATTGCTGACCGCGCCTACGTGCTGGAAAACGGCCGGGTGGTGATGCAAGGCACCGGAGAGCAATTGCTCAACGATCCAAAAGTGCGTGATGCCTATCTGGGCGGCTGACGCTGCCTGCGACACAAAACGGCCCTTCGGGGCCGTTTTTCATGGGCGCCGGAAAAGGCTGCGCCGACCGGAACCCTAACTTCTTTTCAGTCGCCTGTAACAAATCCCGGGCTGCTCTCTCTAGAGGGGTAAGCCGGCAGCATTCAGTGGCCGGCGTAGTAAATATCACCCCTGGAGACTCACCATGAACAACAAAACCACCCGCACTTTTTCCGCTGCAGCCCTGGCTCTTGCCCTGGGCTCTGCTTTGACCGTTGCCGCTTTGCCCGCCCAGGCGGCCGGCGATATGGAGAAGTGCTTCGGGGTTGCCTTGAAAGGCCAAAACGATTGCGCCGCAGGCGCGGGCACCACCTGCGCAGGCACCTCCAAAACCGACTACCAGGGCGATGCCTGGAAACTCGTGCCTAAAGGTACCTGCGATAAAACGGCCAGCCACACCTCATCCACCGGCTTTGGCCAACTTGCCGCTTTCACTGCCAAATCCTGATATCCAGCCATGGGTCCTGATGATGCACAGTTCAACTGCTTCGCTCATCGCGCCTCGTATCTCCCAGCTCCCGCCGCGTGCGGGCCTGGGGCTCAAGGCCGAACACTTCAAGGATGTACTGGAATCCCTGCCTGATGTCGGGTTCTTTGAAGTACATGCAGAAAACTACATGGTGGCAGGCGGCCCCTTCCATCATTACCTGGGTCTGATCAGAGAACGCTACCCGTTGTCGATTCATGGGGTCGGCCTGTCGATTGGCAGCGACACCCCACTCAATATCGAGCATCTGCAACGTTTACAAACTTTGCTTGCCCGCTACCGGCCCCGGGTGTTTTCAGAACATCTGGCCTGGTCCAGCCACGGGCCGCATTTTCTCAACGACTTGCTGCCTTTGCGCTATGACCTGAGCACCCTGCAGCGGGTCTGCGCACATATAGATCAGGTTCAAAACACCTTGCAACGCCAGATACTGCTGGAAAATCCCGCGACCTATGTGGAGTTCGACCAGACACATTTCGACGAAGCGAGCTTCATTCATGAAGTCATCACCCGTAGCGGCTGCGGCCTGTTACTGGACGTGAACAATGTGTACGTGTCCTGCGTCAACCATGACCGCGATCCCCTGGCCTATATCAACGCACTGCCCTTGCACGCGGTGGGCGAACTTCATCTGGCAGGCTTTGCAGAAGATATCGACCAGTCAGGGCAGCGCTTGCTGATCGATAGCCATGGCGCCCCCGTCGACCAGGCTGTCTGGGCGTTGTACCAGCAGGTACTGGAATGCGTTGGCCCGGTGGCCACGCTGATCGAGCGCGACAACCAATTGCCTGTTTTCAGCGAACTGCTCGCCCAGGCCGAGCTCGCTGACTGTTACCTGCTAACGACCCGGGAGCGAACATGAGACTACAAGAAGCGTTCAGCGCAGCCGTGCTTGACTCCCAACAGCCATGCCCGCGAGGTTTGGTATCGCGCAACGGGCACGTCGAGAGCCGTTTCGCGGTGTATCGCAACAATGTCCAGAAAGGGTTGATCAATGCGCTGGCATTCAGTTATCCCGTAGTGGCCAGGTTGGTGGGCGAGTATTTTTTTCAGGAAATGGCACGGCTATTCATTAAAAAAAGCCCGCCTGACAGCCCGATAATGAGCACCTATGGCGTCCGTTTTGCTGACTTCATTGGCGATTTCGAGCCCGCCAGGAGCCTGCCCTACCTGGCCGACACCGCACGTCTTGAGCGCTTGTGTGTAGCGGCCTATCACGCAGCAGACGCCTGCGCGGTGGATCCGCAGGTACTGGCCCGGATGCTCAAGGTGCCAGAAAGTCTCGGTCAGTTGCACCTGCAGCTGCACCCCGGCGTTGCAACCCTGGACTCGCCTTACGCCGTAGCCGATTTATGGGCCGCACATCAAAACGAGGAGCTAAGCCAGGGACTTGACCTGAGCCTGCCACAAAGCACCGTGGTGCTGCGTTATGGGTTATCTGTCGAGGTATTCGCCGTCAGACCCGGTTACACGGCCTTTATCAGGCATCTGCAGAGCGGCCATGCCTTGGGGCCCGCCGCGGAACATGCCCTGCAGGTTGATCCTTACTTTGACTTGAGCCAGGCCCTGGCGCTGCTGATTACCCATGACGCCATCACTGATTTGTCCCCTGCTCCCGAGATTTCGCCATGAACACGCCTGTCGCAACCTCCTGCCTGTTACGCCGTTGGATCGAGTACGCAATTGCACTCATGCAGCGCATCCCCCACAGTTTGATCGCTTTGATCGCACGCTTTTCCATTGCCGCCGTGTTCTGGAAGTCAGGCCAGACCAAAGTCGAAGGTTTTGCCATCGACCTGGTTAACGGTACGTTCCAGCTCGGCGTACCGCACCTGGCCGCGTCCACCACCTACCTGTTCAGCACCGATTACCAGGTGCCACTGCTGCCCCCTGATGTAGCTGCATACGCGGCGACCCTCAGTGAGCACCTGTTCCCGGTGTTGATCCTGCTGGGTTTCGCTACCCGCTTTTCGGCGCTGGCCCTGCTGGGCATGACCCTGACCATTCAGTTGTTCGTCTACCCCGATGCTTACCCGACCCACGGCACCTGGATCGCAATTCTGTTGTACCTGATGGCAAGAGGTCCGGGCGCCTATTCAATTGACCGGCTGATTGCGCGCCACTATGGCTAAAGCCGGTCTATTGCCTCACCGCTACGCTTAAACCAGCCCGTCAGGTAGTCCGCCAGCACCTGGGTGCGCCTGGGCAAGCCCCCCTGATAGGGATGCACCAGATACATGGGATTGCTGCGGGTCTGATAATCACGCAACAAGCCGCGCAAACGCCCGTCCGCCAGCTCAGCCTGGAGCATGTAAGACGGCAAACGGGCGATTCCCGAACCGATCAGGGCGGCTTTTTTCAGCAAACTGTAGTGATTACTGGCGAACACCCCCGATACCCGAACCCGATGCAAATCATGCTGCTGGTGGTACTGCCACTCCTCACGTCCACTGTAGTGACTGTTCAGCAAGCACTGATGCTCCACCAGTTGTTGCGGAGTATCCGGCTCGCCGTGTTGCTCAAGATAGGCCGGGCTGGCGCAAGTGACTTCATGCCAGGTCAGCACGGGCCTGGCCACTAACCGCTCGTGACTGCTCACTTGCGAGCGGATCGCCAGATCAAAACCGTCCCGAGCCAAATCGCGATAACTGTTGTTGAGCTCCAGCTCAATCTGCACCTGCGGATAATCCCGGGAGAACTCCAGCAGCAGTGCATCAAAGAAGGTTTCACCCAGTGACACGGGCACAGTCATACGCACCGGACCTGCCATGTCGTCCTTTAGCCGTGCCAATGCCTGACGCGCACGCTCCACTTGTACTACCAGCGCCTGAGCCTGAGGCAGCAATGCAGCGCCGGCTGCAGTCAGACTCAGGCGTCTGGTAGTGCGGTGCAGCAACACCACCGAGAACTGCGCTTCAAGGTGGCTGATGCGCTTGGACAACTGCCCTTTGCTGCACCCCAGCTGCTGGGACGCCAGGGTAAAACTGCCGGCATCGATCAACACCGCGAACGCCGCCAGGTCATCCACTTCGCTCATTGATTGTTTCCATATGAAAACCAAAGGTTGCCCATTAGTGCGCTTATCACCTTAAAACACCAGCATTAGACTCAACCCACACCCCATCACTGAAGGAACATGGCAATGAAGATTCTGTTGATCGGCGCTACGGGCACCATAGGTTCAGCCATTGACCGCGAGTTGTCGCCCCGCCATGAAATCGTGCGCATTGGTCGCAGCAGTGGCGATTTCCAGGTTGATATCAGCAACAGCGCTTCGATTCGGCAACTGTTTGAAAAAACCGGTCGCTTCGACGCCCTGGTGTGCGCTGCAGGCAACGTCAATTTCGTGCCATTGGCCGAGATGAGCGAAAAAGACTTCACCCTGGGCTTGCAGGACAAACTGATGGGGCAGGTCAATCTGCTGCTGATCGGTCGTGAATTTGCTAACGACGGCGCCTCGTTTACGTTCACCAGCGGTGTAATCAACCGTGAGCCGATTCGTACCGGCAGCAGCGCAGCCCTGGTAAACGCCGCACTGGATGGCTTCGTAAAAGCCGCGGCGATCGAACTGCCCCGCGGCCTGCGGGTGAACTCGGTGAGCCCTACCGTGCTGACCGAAGCCATGGGCAAATATGCCGCATACTTCCGCGGATTCAAGTCGGTCGCAGCAGCTGACGTGGCGTTGGCCTACGCCAAAAGCGTAGAAGGCCTGCACACCGGGCAAACCTATCAGGTCGGCTAATCGACCAGTCTCTTTGCAGGGGCGGGCTTTGCGGATCAAAAAATCCCGAACGGGCATGCTCGCGCAGGGCCTGCCCGGCGGAAAAAAAGATCGCCCCTTGTGCAGCACTTCGCGCCTAAGTAACGTGGCAGCACTAGTCAGGAGTCTCAATGATGCGTGCTGCTCGTTCCTTGGTTTTGTTCGCCCTGTTGCCCCTTTTTGCGGGCTGCCAAATGTTCAACAGTAAACCCGCTGACAGCAATGCCGGCATGACCCGTCTGCAAGGTGAGCTGGTTTCGGCCAATGGCCAGTTAATTTTTCAGCCATGCGTCGGGCAACAGCGCTATGTGGTGCGTGACAGTGCCAGTACCACCCTGGTGCAAGACGCCACGGACATGCCTGACAAGCCCGGCAAGTTGTTCGCCGACATTCGCGGCAGCTTTGTAACCGGTAAAGTCCCCGGCACTGACGGCGAAGTTCAGCTGCAACAACTGTATCGCCTGGAGCGCAACAGTTCCGCCTGCAAAGACCCCAACTTCAAACAAATCACCGTGCATGCCAACGGCAATGGCCCGGCGTGGGAAGTCCAGGCAGGCGCCAAGGGCATGGTTCTAAAACGCGAAGGCCAGCCACAACTGGCACTACCTTTTGTTGAGGAACAGGTCGGCGACGGTCGCTTCTCCCTGTCCACAGAAGCCAACAACCAGCACATCGAACTCTGGGTCGCCCCGCAACGCTGCACGGACAGTGTCAACGGCAGCATTCAGCATCTGGGCGCTGAACTGCGGGTCAACGGTCAGGTACAGCGTGGTTGTGGCTACTTCGGTGGCGCACGTAACGACTAAACGACAAATGTTGCTGACGGTCTGACCTCCAGGCAGCTTATAATCGCCGGTTCGCGTTAAGGCTGCCGGGGTTTGCCTGGCCCCTCTATTGGACACTGTCATGTTACGAATTACCGAACTCAAGTTGCCGATCGACCATCCCGAAGAAGACCTGCGCGCTGCCATCGTGCAGCGCCTGGGCATCGCCAGCGATGACCTGCTCGATTTCACCTTGTTCAAGCGCAGCTACGATGCGCGCAAAAAAACCTCCGAATTGTGCTTCATCTACACCATCGACCTGAGCGTGCGCGATGAAGCCCCGCTGTTGCTGCGGTTCGCGGATGACCGCAACGTCAATCCTGCTCCGGACGTCAGCTACAAAGTTGTCGGCCACGCGCCCCATGATTTACGCGAACGCCCGATTGTGGTGGGTTTTGGCCCATGCGGTATTTTCGCTGGCTTGCTGCTGGCACAAATGGGCTTCAAGCCGATCATTCTTGAGCGCGGCACTGAAGTGCGCCAGCGCACCAAAGACACTTGGGGCCTGTGGCGCAAAAACGTCCTGAACCCCGAATCGAACGTGCAGTTTGGCGAAGGCGGCGCCGGGACCTTCTCGGACGGCAAGCTCTACAGCCAGATCAAAGACCCGAAACACCACGGTCGCAAAGTGCTGCACGAGTTTGTCAAAGCCGGTGCGCCGGACGAAATCCTCTATGTCAGCAAACCGCACATCGGTACGTTCCGTCTGACCGGCGTAGTCGAAAACATGCGCCAGCAAATCGAGGCGCTGGGCGGCGAGGTACGCTTCCAGCAACGCGTTACCGACGTATTGATCGATGACGGACACTTGACCGGTGTGGTCCTGGCCGATGGCGAGCAACTGAACTCGCGGCACGTGATCATGGCCCTGGGCCACAGCGCCCGAGACACCTTCCGCATGCTCCATGAGCGCGGTGTGTATATGGAGGCCAAGCCGTTCTCGGTGGGTTTCCGTATCGAGCACCCGCAGTCGTTGATCGACAGCGCGCGCCTTGGCAAGTACGCCGGTCACCCGAAGCTGGGCGCCGCTGATTACAAGCTGGTTCACCACGCCAAAAACGGCCGCTCGGTCTACAGCTTCTGCATGTGCCCCGGCGGTACAGTGGTTGCAGCCACCAGCGAACCCGGCCGCGTCGTGACCAACGGCATGAGCCAATACTCGCGTAATGAACGCAATGCCAACTCAGGCATCGTGGTCGGCATTACCCCCGAAGACTACCCGGGTGGACCTCTGGCCGGTATCGAGTTGCAAGAGCGTCTGGAGGCCCACGCCTATGTGTTGGGCGGCAGCAACTACGAAGCGCCGGCGCAATTGGTTGGCGACTTTATTACGGGCAAGCCGTCCACCGCACTGGGCAGTGTTGAACCGTCCTACAAGCCGGGCGTATCCCTGGGTGATTTGGCACTGGCTTTGCCGGCCTACGCCATTGAAGCCATCCGCGAAGCCTTGCCGGCATTCGAGAAGCAGATCAAAGGTTTCTCGATGCATGACGCGATCCTGACCGGGATCGAAACTCGCACCTCATCGCCATTGCGCATGACCCGCGACGGGTCGATGCAGAGTCTCAATGTCAAAGGCCTGTTCCCGGCTGGCGAAGGCGCAGGATACGCCGGCGGAATTCTGTCGGCGGGCGTGGATGGCATCCGGATTGCCGAAGCCGTTGCCCGGGATATTCTCGGTATCGAAGCCTGACCCTGTACCGCTGCCGCCAAGCTTCGACAAGGGCTGTTACGCAGCCCTTTTCAGCTCCAGGCAGCGGTACAGTTTGATCCACAGGACAGTTCCTGCAGTCTGCTCAAACTCAACGCGGCTCCATTGGGCACTCAACTGCTAGGCTCTTTGTCGAAGTGAGATCAACGCGTTGTTTAAAACAAAAGCCAACCCGGTTTTTGTTTTAACCAGCGGGTTCACAAGTCCGGGTATCGCACCCCATAACTATCCGATGGAGAGCCACCTTGCCTCTGCGTAGCACTTTCACTCGTTTCTTTCAGTTGGAAGCTGCCAGCGGTCTGTTGTTGATTGCAGCTGCGGCTCTGGCTTTGATCATCAACAATTCGCCGCTTTCCCACTACTACACAGCCTTTCTTGACGTACCGGTGGCCGTGCAGATCGGTGCCTTGCAAATCGCCAAGCCCTCGCTGCTGTGGATCAACGATGGCCTGATGGCTTTGTTCTTTCTGCTGATTGGCCTGGAGGTCAAACGCGAACTGCTCGACGGACAGCTGTCCAGACCATCCCAGGTAGTACTGCCCGGTGCAGCCGCAGTTGGCGGCATGGTAGTGCCGGCACTGATTTACTGGTACATCAACAAAGATTTCCCGGACGCCCATGGCGGCTGGGCAATCCCGATGGCCACTGATATTGCCTTCGCCCTTGGGGTGCTGGCCCTGCTCGGCAAACGTGTCCCGGCGTCACTCAAACTGTTCTTGATGACCCTGGCGATCATTGATGATCTGGGCGCAATCATTGTGATTGCGGTGTTCTACACCACCGAGCTGTCAGGGGTATCCCTGATGCTGGCTGCGGCGTGCCTGGTGATTTTGATCGCGATGAACCGCATGGGCGTGGTCAAGATCGCCCCTTACATGATCATCGGACTGATCCTCTGGGTATGCGTGCTTAAAAGCGGCGTGCATGCCACGCTGGCGGGTGTGACCCTGGCATTCTGCATCCCGCTGCGGACCAGGAACTCCGAACCGTCACCACTGATGGGCATCGAACATGCGCTGCACCCCTGGGTGGCTTACGGGATTTTGCCATTGTTTGCTTTCGCCAATGCCGGCGTCTCGCTGACAGGCGTCAACCTGCACAGCTTTACCCACCACGTGCCGATGGGGATCGCCACAGGCTTGCTGCTCGGTAAAACCCTGGGCGTGTTTGGCTTGACCTGGATCGTGATTAAAACCGGCTGTGCAGCGCTGCCGGCCGGTGCTAACTGGGGTCAGGTGTTTGGCGTAGCGATTCTGTGCGGTATCGGATTCACCATGAGCCTGTTTGTAGGCTCCCTGGCGTTTGTGGCGGGAAGCAGTGATTACGTGGGAATGGACCGCATGGGCATCCTGACCGGCTCAATTCTGGCGGCGCTGATTGGCTACGGGGTTACGGCGTTCTTTAGCCGTAAACAACAGGTCGCCTGACCTTGCGCGAGCCCGCTCCCGGATAAGGGTCATAGACAAACAAAAACCCCGGCCAGTTCGCACTGGCCGGGGTTTTGTTTTTAGCGGTGTCGCCTGGGCGTTACTGGGTAACGCGGCTGGTACCGTCAACAGTCATGATGCGTACACGCTCACCGGTACGGAACACCTGGTTCGGCTCAACCTGCTGCACGTAGGCACGGGTGCTGCCGTCGTCTTCACGTACGGTGATTTCTACACCCTGGGTCTTGGTCAGGCCCGACTCGGCTGCCGAGCCCAGCAGGCCACCAGCTACTGCACCGATAACGGCGGTCACGATGCTGCCACGGCCACCACCGATAGCACTGCCACCAACGCCGCCGATAACAGCACCTGTTGCAGCGCCGATCGGGGTTTTGGTGCCTTCAATCTGTACCGGACGCAGGGCAACGATGGTGCCCATGCGAACAGTTTGCACGCGGCGCGCTTCATCGCGCGAGTAGGTGTCGCCGGTCAAGCTCGAGGTGCAGCCGCCCAACAAAACTGTCATGGTCGAAAAAGCAGCAACTAACAGTACGGACTTACGCATAGGATCAACTCCAAAAGATCAGGGATACATTAAACTCTGCAGCCGGGTACATGTCACCGCGCGGCGCAGATAAACAGCCTTTATTCAGCGCCTGTACAGTCTCGTCAGGCCTGACAACTCTCTAAAAACTCGTGTAAGGGTAGCGCGTAATTACCGTTTTGCATTACGCAGCCTCCCGGTAGCGACTTCAGGGCGCCAGCCGCTCAAGGGTCCAGCGAGCTCCGTCAAAACGATAGTTCAGCCGGTCATGCAGACGGCTTGGACGCCCCTGCCAGAACTCGATGCGTTCAGGCAATAACCGATAACCGCCCCAGTGTTCAGGACAGTGCGGCTGGGTCTCGCTGAAACGCGCCTCTGTGGCTTCAAGCAGCCCGATCAACTCTTCGCGACCCGCAATCACCTGGCTTTGTGGCGAAGCCCAGGCCCCGATCCGGCTACCCAACGGGCGAACCTGATAGTAGGCATCGGACTCTTTCGCCGACACCTTGATCACCTGACCTTCGATACGCACCTGGCGCTCCAGGGTAGGCCAGAAAAAGGTCATCGCCGCAAAGGGACATGCGGCCAATTGCTGGCCCTTGGCGCTGGTGTAGTTGGTGAAAAAGGTAAAACCCTGATCATCCAGACCTTTAAGCAGGAGCACCCGACAATGCGGGCGACCCTGTGCATCGACCGTGGCCAGGGTCATGGCGTTGGCTTCGACCGGTGGCTGCTCGGTTTTGACCGCGTCACTGAACCACTGATGAAACAGCGCGAAAGGCTCATCCGGAGCCTGAGCCTCGGTCAGCCCGTCACGGGTGTAATCACGGCGCATATCTGCCAGCGATTGAGTCATGAGCCAATCCTTTCCTGAATCAATCAGTTCTTGGCCTGATCGTTAGCAGCAACCTTTTTGCTGGTGTCGGCTTTAGCCACTACTGGCTTTTTGGCTGGAGCAGCTTTCACTGCCTTTTTAGCCGGGGCGCCTTTTTTGGCAACCACTGCTTTCTTGGCAGGAGCAGCCGCTTTTTTCGCAATCGACGGCGCAACAGCCGGCTGCACTGCAACCAGATCAGATGGCGACAAGGCAGGCTGGCTGTATTTGCTGACCAGCGCGACCATGGTCGCTTGCGGAGTCATGAGGATTTCAACCCGGCGGTTCAGTGCACGACCTTCATTACTGTCGTTGGCTGCACGAGGCATTACCGAGCCCATGCCACGCAGGGTCAGACGATTGCTCTGCAGACCGCTCATGCGGAAGATAGCCGCCACTGATTTGGCACGATCCAGGCTCAGTCGGGTGTTGGCTGCCATGGCGCCTGTGGCGTCCGCATGGCCAAGCACCAGTACTGCAGTTTTGGGATCGCCTTCAACCACTTTGGCCACACGTGTGAACGGGCCAAGCATGGACGGCATCAACAAATCCGGGCGTGTAGCCTTGAACGAGCTATCAGCCGAGGCCACGATCACCAGCAAGCTTTCGCGACGCTCCAGTTGCAGGTTGGTGTCTTTGATTGCTGCACGCAGGCGAGGCTCGTACTCGTCCAGCCAGGCCTGAGTGATTTTCGGATCTGGCATTGGAATCACGCCAACCGTTGCGGGCTTGCTGTCTTTGGCAGCGCTATCAAACGGCCACCACCAATTCTTGGTCGATGTTGTTGCAGGAGCTGCGGCGCCAGCCACTACCTTTTCTTTCTCCGCCGGGGCATCTTTTTTGGCCGAGTCGGAACCAAATGGCCACCAGCTGAAAGCGCTTTCTTTGGCTTCGGCTACAGCAGGAGTCGCAGGCGCTGCGGCAGTTTTGGCGACCGGCGCAGTTACTTTAGTGTCTGCAGGCTTGGAAGGTGCGCTGGCGCTTTTATCGGAAGGCGTCGACGCTTGGTCGGAAGAGCCCAGCTGCCACCATTTGTGGCCACCTGCGGCGTCATTCTGTGGAGTTTGTGCACAACCGGTAATTGCCAGGCAAAGAGCCAGAGCGAGGGTCTTATTAGATGACATTGAATATCCACACAATGAATTAAGAATAAAAGGCGCTATGCCTACATAAAAAAACGTATTAAACGCATAAAAGCTACAGGGTTCCGACCTACGGCCTACAAATACCCGGTTATAGACACCTCGCCAAGACTTTAACCAGCTTTTGCGCCCGTGGGTCCATCAATACATAAGGCCCAAGTGTATTAGTAACGAAGCCAAAAGCCACATCCCGCTCCGGATCGGCAAAGCCTATCGACCCTCCTGCCCCGGGATGACCAAACGCCTTGGGGCCCAGGCCGAAGGTAGCGTTGGCTACATCCGGTTGATCCAGCATGCAGCCCAGCCCGAAGCGAGTCTGCGTCAGCAAGGTTTTATCCGGACCGATGCTGTGCTCACGGGTCAATTGCCCGAGCATTTCGGCTTCAAGCAAACTGCCATCCAGCAAACCGCTGTAGAAACCGGCCAGGCTTCGGGCATTGCCGTGGCCGTTGGCCGCCGGCTGCTCCATCCGCCGCCATTCCGGCTTATTGGTGCTGGTCATGATAGACGGCGGGTTGGTGAATGCCCGAGTGCTGATCGAAGCCGGCTCATTCATCATCGCTTTCAACAGGCGTTGCGCTGCCGCATCGCCCATCGTGCCTTTGCTGCGAGCAATATGGGCCACCCGGTAAAACTCTTCATCCGCCAGCCCGATATGGAAATCCAGCCCCAAAGGCCTGGCGGTACGCGCCATTATCGATTGGCCCGCACTGCGCCCGTCGGCCCGACGAATCAACTCGCCTACCAACCAGCCATAAGTGATTGCGGCGTAACCATGCCCTTCACCGGGGCTCCACCAGGGCGCTTGCGCGGCCAGCGCATCCACCATGGTCTGCCATTCATACAAGGCAGCCGCCGGCATTGATTCACGTATTGCCGGCAAGCCGGCGCGATGGCTGAGCAACTGGCGCAACGTGATCGACTCTTTGCCCGCAGCAGCGAACTCAGGCCAATACCGGGCAACAGGCACATCGAGCTCCAGCTTGCCCTCTTCTACCAACTGCAACGCAGTGACTGCGGTAAAGGTCTTGGTACAGGAAAACAGATTGGCAATGGTGTCGGTGTGCCAAGGTTGCTCTGCGTCCTTGTCAGAGGTGCCGGCCCACAAATCGAGCACCGTTTCGCCGCCGATCCGGATGCACAGTGCCGCGCCGCGTTCTTGCGGATCATTGAACAGATCGGCAAACGCCTCACGTACTGCTTCGAACTTAAGGTCGTGAAAACCCTGAATCTGCACCCGCACCTCCTGAATCAAGCATGGCTCTACAAGGCATGCATTGTTCCAGTCCCTGTGAGATTTTGAAACAGAGCAAACCGCTACCAACGCACAATTTTTGTGCATTACGCAGTCGGCGCAGAAGGTATCAGCGCGAGAGTGGATTTTTTGTGAAATCCCCGCCGAACAGTCGTAGCGGGCCCGAATCGCATGCGTGCACGCTGAACGGCTTCGACCCCACTTGCGCACCTCCCTTTCGCATCCATTTCGAAGCCTCCATTCAGTTGAATGGAAGCGCCAGGTTTTCAAATGCTATCTAGAAGGGCGCAGGTCCCCTGGAGCGACGCAGTGACTCGCCGCCCGGTTTCGCAGATCAGTGACCTTTACCTGAATGACCGCCGGCATGGCCCGGGCCAGAGCTTCCAGCGCTGCCATCCTGAGGTGTATGCACCGGGGCTTTGGCGGCCTGGTCTGCAGCGACCTGGGCCTTGGCGGCCTCTTGGCCGAGTTGATCGAGGACCAGCAGGTTGGTTTTACGCACGCTGTCGACAAAGCCGGTAAACGGCAGGTCGGTGATACCGATCATGCCGAAGTGACCATTCTCGCCATCGAGTAAACGGCCGGTAACCGGCTGATCCAGGTACTGGAACCAGTGCACGCCGACAATCGACGGCTCAGCCACTGCCTGCTTGAGAAACCTGGCATAGGCCGGACCGCGGGCTTCTTCGCTGGCCACTTCGGTCATGCCGCCCCAGAACGGGCCGCGGTCGCGGGAGCCAAAGTTGAATTCAGTGATCATCACCGGCTTGTCCAGTTCGCGCAGTTTGGCGAAGTCATAACCGTCCTGCGGCTGCAGGGTATAGAAGTTGAAACTCAGTACGTCGCAATACTTGGCGCACGAGGCCACGGCTTCTGGTGTGCTCACGGCAAAGCGGCCGCCCAGCAGCAAGTGATTCGGGGCATGCCACTTCAGCGAGTCGGAAATGGTCTTGAAATAGGTATCGGCGAAGACCTTTTGGAAATACTGATAATCCGCTTCAATTTCCGGGTGCTCGGCGTTGGGCAGCGGCGCCTCGAAACCCGGGTCTTCCATTAGCTCCCACGCCGGGATATCGACACCCCAGGCTTTGGACAGGCCTTGCTGGTTACGGTACTTGTCGCGCAACTGCTTCAGAAATGCACGTTTGGCCGGTACGTCCGTGGTCAGCCGCAAGGTGCCCAGGGCCAGTGCATAGCGTGATGCCGGATCATTACCGGGGCCGGCCCAGGCCAGTTCGTTGTCCGCGAAATAACCGATCAGCCATGGGTCATCCCGATGGTCGCGGGCAGCAATCGCCACTGCGCGCTCGGTGGCCATGGCAAAGCGCGGGTCAAACGGATCGGGCATGCCGCCCCACCAGTCGGCACCCGTGCTGATGCTGGCGTAGTCACCGACTATCGACAGCGGCAAGGTGTAAGGCACCCGATCATTGAGCCCCAGTTCCGGATCGCTCCAGTTGCCGATGGTGTTAAAGCCCCAGGCTTGCAGGCGATCCAGGGCGTGTTCCTGCCAGCGCTTGGCATCAATAACTTGTGGCGCACATGGAATAACAGGCTCAGCCCCGGGGACTGTTTTGCCGGCGTCGCAAGGCTGCGCGTAAATCCGTTGCAGGTTGGCGCCATAGAAGTTGTACCAGCGGCCAACGTTGTAACCTCGCCCCTGCGCGGAACCGTTACCGTTGTTGCTGTTCGATGAACCGTAATAACCGGCCAGAGGCGCACCCTGCTCGGGCAGATCGGTGAACATCCACTCACGCCCGGCAACGTAGGTCTGGCTATCGTTGGCCGTCACGGCATTCAGGCCCAAGGAATAAAACGGATGGCCTTGCGGGGTCACCAGATTCCAGCGTCCATTGCGTTTTTCGGTGTAAAAAAAGCCGGTAGCCTTGAACCCCGGACCTTTGAGCGAACCGCCAAACTTGTCCTGATCCCCCCGTTTGGCCAGCCAGCCCTTGAGCAACTGCTGTTCTTTGGCAGCGGCGGCTTTGAGCTGTTCATCATTGGCCACTCGCTCCGGCCACTTGGCCCGGGTCGACTGGCCGTAGCCATCCACGATCGAGCCGTATACGGCCTTGATCACACCGGCATCATCCTGCACGCCAAAGCGTTCGAGCAAAATGCTTTGCGCGGCATTGGGTTGCGGGATGGACAAGGTGACCGATACCACCTGGCTGAGATCAATCGCACCTTGGGTGCTGGCCAGCAAGATACGTTGCCCGTCGACAGTCATCGGCATCGGCGGTCCCGCGCGCATACCCTGGCTGTACGGCGAATTCGCCTGCAACGGCAGTAACAGGGTTTGCGCCGGTCCCGCAGGTAAGTCGACCCGGCTGGTGAGGGTCTTGCCGTTATTGCTTTGCACGGTCACATCGAGGGTGAGCGCCCAGTTCATCGCATTCTGGATACGCAGGGTCATCATCCCCGACTGCGACCAGTCCCATGCGCCGGTTTGCGGCGTGAGACGCAGGCTTGGCGCAGCAGCCGGGTTAAAGGTCACGCGACGCAGCACTTCACCTTCCGCCGTTTGCTCCGCGTTGTATTGCGGCAAGCTCGCATCCACGGTCGCCACTTGCACCACATCGGCAGGGCGAACGAAGTTGAACAAGGTTTGTTGACCGGCAGGTGCCGCCAATAGCGGGGTCGTGACCAGCAACGCAAAAACAGCAGACAGCGAACGGCGAATCATATGGATCAGGTTCTCCCAAACGGCCGAAAACAGCCTGTGAGGTGTTGAAGAAACAGCATAGACAGCAAAGCCGGCAAAGACGCCGGCCCGGGCTTAAGAAATTTCGCGACGGAAAGGCGGCAAGGCGTTGAGGATGGCCTTGCCATAGCGCTGGGTGACCAGCCGCCGGTCGAGCAATGTAATGGTGCCGCGGTCCTGTTCGGTACGCAGCAGACGACCGCAGGCCTGAACCAGTTTGAGCGAAGCATCCGGCACCGAAATCTCCATGAACGGATTACCGCCCCGCGCTTCGATCCACTCGGCCAGCGCCGCTTCCACAGGATCATCAGGCACCGAAAACGGAATTTTGGCGATTACCACGTGCTCGCAATAGGCGCCGGGCAAATCGACCCCTTCGGCAAAACTGGCCAGGCCGAACAGCACGCTCGAGTCCCCGCCATCCACCCGTGCCTTGTGCTTGTTGAGGGTTTCCTGTTTCGACAGGTTGCCCTGGATAAACACCTGCTTGCGCCAGTCGCGCTCCAGACCGTCAAACACGTCCTGCATTTGCTTGCGCGAGGAAAACAGCACCAGCGTACCCCGCGAGCCTTCTACCAGAGCGGGCAAGTCGCGAATGATCGCCGCGGTATGGGCCACGGCATCCCGCGGGTCAGCCTTGAGGTCCGGCACCCGCAGGACACCGGCGTCGGCATGATGAAACGGACTCGGCACCACTGCCGTGACGGCGGCTTTGGGCAGCCCGGCACGCATGCGGAAACGGTCAAAGGTGCCCAGCGCGGTCAGGGTGGCCGATGTGACCAGGGCTCCGTAGGCCACGTTCCACAAGTTGCGACGGAGCATTTCCGCGGCAAGGATGGGGCTGGCATTGACCTCGATATCAAACAGCGAACCACTTTCAGCCAGGGTCATCCAGCGCGCCATGGGCGGGTTGTCCTCGGGATCTTCGGTGGTAAAAGCGGTCCATAACTCCCAGTTGCCCTGGGCGCGGGACAGCAGGCTGCCAAACAGCGGATACCATTCTTCGGCCTGGTTGCTGGTGATGCCAATATTGACCTCGCCGTCCATGCCGTCCTTGAGAATTTCTGTCAGACGGGTGAACAGGTCGGTCAGACGCGAAAAGCCTTTCTTCAGCTCGATCCCCATTTCACGCATGTGATCGGGGATCACGCCGCCGATAAAGCGATGACGCGGGCGCTCACGACCTTCAGGCTCTTCGCCCACTTTGAAGTCGGCCACCTGCTCACAGGCAGTGAACATGAACTGCTGCTGGGCCTTGATCTCTTTCGCCAGCTCCGGCACCTGCTCCAGCAAACGCCCCAGGTCACCCGGCAGCGGATGCTGGGCAAGCAGTTTGGTGAGATTTTTGGCCGTTTGCTCAAGCCAGTCGGCCGTTGAGCGCAAACGGGTGTAGTGGGCGAAATGGCCGATGGCCTTGTCCGGTAAATGGTGACCTTCGTCGAACACGTACAGCGTGTCGCGGGGGTCAGGCAGCACTGCACCGCCGCCCAGCGCCAGGTCCGCCAGAACCATGTCGTGGTTGGTGACAATCACGTCCACCTTGCTCATGCCTTCGCGAGCCTTGTAAAAGGCGCACTGGCCGAAGTTGGGGCAATGCCGGTTGGTGCACTGGCTGTGGTCGGTGGTCAGGCGCGCCCAGTCCTGGTCTTCCAGGGCTTGGGGCCAGCTGTCGCGGTCACCGTCCCATTTATTGCCGGCAAGCTTCTCGATCATGCTGGTGAACAGCTTCTGACTGGCCTCATCCACTTCGATCTTGAAGCCTTCTTCCTCGAACAGCTGCGCCGTCGCGGTTTGCGCGTGGCCTTCTTGCAGCAGCATGTCGAGTTTGGACAGACACATATAACGCCCGCGGCCTTTGGCCAGCGCAAAGCTGAAATTCAGCCCGCTGTTACGCATAAGGTCGGGGAGGTCTTTATAGACGATCTGCTCTTGCAGGGCCACGGTCGCCGTGGCGATAACCAGACGCTTGCCGGCGGCCTTGGCCGTAGGGATGGCGGCCAGGCTATAGGCGACAGTCTTGCCGGTACCGGTGCCGGCCTCGACGGCGACCACAGCCGGTTCGCCACTGCGGTGGCCTTCTTCATCGGTATCGATATCGCCCAGCACTTTGGCCACTTCGGCGATCATCAAACGCTGGCCGTAGCGTGGTTTGAGGCTCTTGGCTTCGAGAAAACGCGAGTAAGCGCCCTGGATCTGGGATTTTAGTTCGTTACTAATCATGGTTCTTCGGGCGCGAGAAACGCTGGATAAATTTTCAGTGGTTCGAATGGCCGCTATCATACCCCGCTAATTCATCCTGCGCCGCACGGAGTACCCCAATGACCGCCTTTAGCCTCGCCTACAGCCTGCATTTACTGGCCGCCCTGATCTGGGTGGGAGGGATGTTTTTTGCCTGGATGATCCTGCGCCCGGCAGCTGTGACGGCCCTTGAAGGCCCTGTGCGGTTAAAACTGTGGGTAGAAGTGTTTCAACGGTTTTTTGTCTGGGTATGGCTGGCGGTGGTGATTTTGCCGATAAGCGGTGTAGGGCTGCTGCAGATGCGCTTCAGCGGTTTCGAAACCGCCCCGCGTTATGTCCAGATAATGATGGGCTTGTACATTGTGATGGTGGCGCTGTTTATCCGGATTCAGTCTCTGCAACTGCCGGAGTTGCGCAAAGCCGTGCAGGACCAGCAGTGGGCCGCAGGTGCGGCGGTCATGGGCCGGATCAGACGCCTGGTGGGATGTAACTTGATCGTAGGGCTGGTGCTGGTAGCCATTGCGGCGGCCCGCCCCATGTTTTAAGGGCTGCCCCGCCCTGCCGGGAGGCCGGGCTTCCCGGCAGGGCTCTAGATCAAAGGTGGCGCATTACCGTTACAAGCGCTCAATGGTCACCATGCCGGCGGCTCCGGCATCGCCCGGTTGTCCGGCCAGCCCCGGGCGACCGGATTTTCCGCCGTCGGTACGGTACACAATGCAACCCTTGGATTTGCCACCAGCGCCCGCACGCCCGGCTTCGCCCGGCTTGCCCCCTGCCCCGCCATCCACCCGCACGCTGATCAGCTCCGCCGGGTAGTCGCGCGGCAGTTCAACCCGTACCCGTGCACCCGCAGCACCCGCCTGACCATTACCTCCGTCGTCGCCATTGGCCCCGGCACCCGCCGCACCCCAGGTACAACCCGGCGCCTGGCCATTACCACCATCAAGCCCGGAAAAACCCGGCGCACCCGTGCCGCCACGGGCATCAATGAGCAATTGCGGTGCTTGCAGCGATTCAATCCGTACACTCAGATCCCGTGCCGCTCGGGCAGGCTTTTCAAAGGTGCCCGGAGCCCCTCGGGCATTGATTTGACTGCCTTCGTCAAATTCGGCCCGGCCAACGCGCAGCTCGATGCCAGGCTCGGCAGGCACCAGGGTGATGCGCGCCTCGCGCCCTAGGTGCAACTGGTCGATGTCGACCCGGGTGACGCCAGCGGGAATCAGCAGCGTGCCGTAGTCCGCCACTTCGAGTTTTTCCAGCTGCAACACACTGGCGTTACCCGGCAGGCGCATCAGAGAGTTGGCTTGCACCATGACCACGTCGGCATGGGCAAAAGGGCTGCACAAGGCGGCCAACAGACAAAGTTTACGCATGGCTGTCGTCTCGCTTTGAAGAAGTACCAAGGGTTTGCACGTGAAGGATTCCAACCAGAAGGATGTAAAGGCGATCACGCCAAGGGTGCGGACGGTCCCGCAGACTGCTGTTGAACAACAGCAATTCAAGTACATGGGTCAGCAGTAACAGACTGCCAGCCAGATTAATCAGTAAATCGAGCGGGTTGATCAGCGGCTTGTAAATGTTGCTCAGCGCAATCCCCCAGAACAACAGCATCAACACTTTCCCCAGCCCCCTAAGTACCTGCATACCCCTGCCCTTTTATGTTTTTCTTTGAGCGCACATTAACGGCTTGCAGGAGGCCGGCGCCAGTGAACCTTGCAAAAAAACAGACCGGGGTTGATTGGTCTGATCAAACCCGGGCGCCCTGCAGACCTTGAAGATATCGTTCTGGCTTGAGGCTTTCGCCAGAGCGCCGAGGCCGGTTTAACGAATGATTTTTATCTCGGTACGACGGTTCAGGGCACGGCCCTCCGGGGTTTGATTACTGGCCACCGGATTCGACTCACCGGCGCCGGCCACGGATACGAACTGGCTGCGTGGTATACCGCTGCTGATCAGGTACTCGACCACAGAGTGCGCGCGCTCTTTGGACAGTTTGAGGTTGTAAGCTTCCTTGCCCACGCTGTCGGTATAGCCTGTGACTTTAAGCTGAGCATTGGCCGCGTCTTTTTTCAGCCGCGTCGCAATCACATTGAGTTTTTCCTTGTCGGCGGCCGTCAGCCTGGCCGAATTGAACTCGAAGTGAACATCACGTACCACGATGGTTTCTTCTTTAACTATCACCACCTCTTCAACCACCACAACCGCCACTATCGGGCAGCCTGCGGCATCGACCTTCACCCCTTTCGGAGTGTTCGGACATTGGTCACGGCTGTCCGGAACTCCGTCGCCATCCGCGTCGCCATCGCCGTGCACCCAGCAGTAAGCCGCGGCCATGCCGGCACCGAATACCGCACCGCCGCCCGCCCAGGCGGTACTGTTTATCGCCCCTAGCGCCGCTCCGCCAACGCCACCTACAGCAGCACAGGTAGGCCAGTCGGTTTTTTGCAAACCGGCGCAACCCGTTAATACACTGGTGAGAACAATCAAAGGTACGGCTGTCCTGATGATGCTCATATGGGGTCTCTCCTGGGGGTCGGCATTGGGCCGATGCCCCGAAAGTAAAGACCGCGCCGGGGTTATGCGCCAGCAAAGGCAATGCACGGACAAGTGCCCACTAGGCCCCGGGGCTTCAGCACGCTAGTCTTGGGGCTCTGATTGAGGACTTTCGATGACGTCTGGTATTTCTACCCGTACACCCCAGCAAGCACTGGCGGCGCTGCTTGAGCGTTCTGCGCCACAACGCCTGCTCGTGGTCGGCGCCAGCCAGTTTCCGGCGCTGGCAGCTTTTGCACAGACTCACCCCGAAGTTGTTGTCGCCCACGCGGCCCCCGGGGCTTTACCGGCAGAACTGGCCGCACAGCGCTTTGACCTGGCCCTGGTGATCGACTGTCTGGAACATCTGCCCAAGCGCGAAGGGCTGGAACTACTGGGCGGAATTCGCAACCTGAACGCCAGCCGCATTGCAGTGCTGGCGGATCTGAGTGCCTGTAACTGGAAGGACACCGATTTCTTTTCGCTTGCCCTGCAAAGCAGTGAGCGTTTTCAGCGCGATGAACAGGTACTGACCCTGTTCACTTACGATTTGCGCGAGTACAAACAAGTACCCGACTGGCTGAATGCCAGATTCTGGGCCAATCCGGAAAATTTTGGCAAATATTGGTGGTAAGCCGATGAGTACATCCATTTGCCCTTGTGGCAGCGGCAACTTGCTCGACGCCTGCTGCGGGCACTATCACGCCGGACACCCGGCCCCAAGCGCAGAAACGCTGATGCGTTCGCGTTACAGCGCCTATGTCCTGGGCTTGATTGATTATCTGGTCAGTACCACGCTGCCAATACAGCAGGCCGGCCTCGATTGTCAGTCCATTGGCGACTGGAGCGCGCAAAGCACCTGGCTGGGACTGGAAGTTGAAAGCAGCGAAGTTTTCGGCGGTCAACCCGAACATGCCTTTGTGACCTTTACTGCACGCTGGCACGATGCCAACGGCGAACATAGTCATCGCGAGCAGTCATCATTTGTACAAAGTGCTGGACGCTGGTACTTCATTGATCCCACAGTGCCACTTAAGGTCGGGCGAAATGATGCCTGCCCTTGCGCCAGCGGATTCAAGTTCAAAAAGTGCTGCGCCAGCTATCTGGGCAACTGAGACAAAAGAGGAATTAAGGAATGGATTCTCGGGCTCGAATAACAAGAACAATTGCCCTGATGATGATTCTGGCGCTGTCGGGTTGCGCCTCCTGGTTTGACTCGGGTGAAAAAGACCCGGACGTACATCTGGTGCGCGTAGAGCTGGTCAAGGCCAAAATGCTGGAGCAGCGCTTCAAACTGTACTTTCGGATCGACAACCCCAACGACTCGACGCTGACCGTACGCGGCCTGACCTACAGGATTCAGCTGGACGCCATAAAACTGGCCGAGGGGGAGTACAGCCAGTGGTTCAGCGTCGAGGCAAAAAGCCACGCCGTGCTCGTGGTGCCGGTGCGCACCAACCTGTGGCCGCAGGTGCGCCCGCTGATCAAATTGCTTGAATCTCCTGAGCAACCCATCCCCTATCGGCTGGATGGCACATTGGAGACCGGCCTTTTCTACGGTAACGAAGTGCACCTGACCCGCAAAGGCGAGATAATCCCTGCCGATTTTATTCCAGAGTGATTGAGTAATGACCCAACAACCCCACGTTCATGGCCCGGACTGCAACCACGATCATGAGCAGCATGATCACGCCCATGACCACCACGACCACGGTCACGTACATGGCCCTCATTGCGGCCACGCGCCCCAAGAGCCCGTGCGCAACGAACTGAAAGACGTTGGCCGCAACGATCCGTGCCCATGCGGCAGCAGCAAAAAATTCAAGAAGTGCCACGGCGCCTGATAGTTTCCAGGCTGCTTGTACACGCCGCACCTGCCTTGGGCACGTGCGGCGTGTTTGTTTGTGGCCCTGCAAAGTTGCCCTGTCCCGGCAAAACTTTCATCCGCAGGTAAAACTGGCCGGGCGCACTGAACACAGCCCCTCTGGAACCCTTTGAGATAGCGCTTGCGCGGCGTCATCGGCCTCACTAACGTAGCGCCTTTCGATGACATTCCCCCCGCAGGAGCTTTGCCATGGCCTCGCCAGCCCTTACACATTTCTTACCCCGGTTCGGCGTTGCCGCGGCAGTGGTCGGCCTGCTGGGCCTGACTGGTTGCCAGATAAACAACCACTCCTCAGAAAGCCTGGTCCCGACCTCCGGTGTACAGCCGCTTAAAGGCCTGGCGCAGAATGTGTCTGTACGCCGTAACAGTCAGGGCATGCCGCTGATCGAAAGCAGCAGCTTTCATGACGCCCTGTTCACCCTTGGTTACGTGCACGCCAGCGACCGCATCAGCCAGATGGTCCGTTTACGCTTGCTGGCCCAGGGCCGGCTGGCTGAGTTGAACGGCGCCGATGCACTGGACAGCGACCGGTTGATGCGCAGCGTTAACCTGAAAAAGAACGCTGGCGAGCTCTATAAAAGCGCTTCGCCACGGCTAAAGAAATTCTTTGAGGTGTACGCCCGCGGGGTCAACGCCTACCTGTTCCGTTATCGCGACAAGCTCCCGGCCGATCTGGCGCAAGCCGGCTATAAAATCGAGTACTGGAAGCCTGAAGATTCAGCGCTGATTTTCAGCCTGCTGAACTTCTCCATGTCGGTCAATTTGCAGGAAGAGCTCAATTCGTTGGTCCTGGCGCAAAAAGCCGGTACCGCCAAGCTGCCCTGGCTGACGCCGACCTACCCCAATGAAGCCCTGGCCACAGGCGAAGCAGACAAACTCAAAGGATTGATCCCGGGCAGCCAGTTGCCTGGATTAAGCGCTGTGACCCAGGCCCTTGAACAAGTCACTCGCTTGAGTCTGCCCGGAGTCACGGCGTCGAGCGACTGGGCGATTGGCCCGCAGC
This sequence comes from Pseudomonas sp. TMW22089, assembly GCF_022496645.1. Taxonomy (NCBI): domain Bacteria; kingdom Pseudomonadati; phylum Pseudomonadota; class Gammaproteobacteria; order Pseudomonadales; family Pseudomonadaceae; genus Pseudomonas; species Pseudomonas sp. TMW22089. Next base: position 86,771 of record NZ_SCFG01000012.1, on the reverse strand, counting down.
GCAGCCGCAGCGGCAAAAGCCTGCTGGCCAACGACATCCACCAGCCCATCGGTGTGCCTTCGGCCTGGAGCTATGTGCAAATACGCGCACCTAAATATCAGGCCGCAGGTGCTTCCATCGCCGGCTTGCCAACCCTGTTTTCCGGGTTCAACGGCAAGGTAGCCTGGGGCATGAGCATGGCCATGGGTGATAACCAGGATGTATTCCTGGAAAAACTCAAGCGTCAGGGCAACAGCCTGTATTACCTGGCTGACGGCAAATGGCTGCCCGCAACCGTGCGTAACGAGACCTTTTTCGTCAAAGGTCAGCGCCCGATTCGTCAAACCATTTACGAAACGCGCCACGGACCGTTGCTCAACAGTTCCTGGAGCACTGCGGCCGATTTAAACGCCAGCCTGGGCCTGGCGTTACAAACCCCCGACTTGAAGGGCGACAAAACCCTTGATGCCTTTTTCGACCTGTCCCGCGCCCAGGACAGTGAGAAAGCCTCTGATGCCAGCCGCGAGATCCGCGCTGTGGCGCTGAATTTGTTGTACGCAGATGCGAACCACATTGGCTGGCAAGTGACCGGGCTATACCCCAACCGCCGCGAAGGCCTTGGCCTGTTCCCCTCGCCGGGCTGGGACGGCCGCTACGACTGGGACGGCTACGCCGATCCGATGCTGCATCCCTACGACCAGGACCCGGCACAAGGCTGGCTGGGGACGGCCAACCAGCGCACCGCTGCCTATGGCTACGGCATGCAGCTGTCCAACTCGTGGTTATCCCCGGAGCGCAGCGAGCGCCTTGCGCAGTTGGCCGGCAGTGGCAAACAGGACGCTCGCAGCATGATCGCGATGCAGTACGACCAGACCACCCTGTTCGCTGCCAAATTAAAAACCATGTTTACTGCTCCCGGCATGGCGCAGCCGCTGAAGCAGGCGATCGCCGCCTTGCCTGCGGCTGATCAGGGCAAGGCCCGCGAGGCCCTTGGCCGGTTAATGGCGTTTGACGGCAAACTCGGGCCGGCCTCGGCGGATGCCGCGCTGTACGAACTGTTCTTGCAAGAAAGCACCAGGCAGATCTTCCTGGATGAGCTCGGGCCAGAAACCAGTGCCAGCTGGAAGGCCTTTATCGCCAACGGCGGGCTGTCGTACTCGGCACAGGCCGATCACTTGCTTGGGCGCGAGGACAGCCCGTTCTGGGACGACATTCGCACCCCGCAAAAAGAAGATAAACCAACCATTCTGGCCCGCAGCCTGGCAGCCGCCATCAACGCCGGCGACAGCTTGATGGGCGCTGATCACAAGGCCTGGCAGTGGGGAAAATTGCATTACTACCTGTGGCGCAATGCCGATGGCCAGACTGTGCGTGGCCCCGTTGCGGCTGGCGGCGACCAGAGCACCCTGAATATCGCGGCTTACAACGTTGGCGGTAGCAGCTTCGAGACCACGCTGATCCCGGCCATGCGCATGATCGTCGACTTCGGTCAGATTGAACCGATGATGGGCCAAAACAGCACCGGACAGTCCAGCAACCCCGCCAGTCCACATTACACCGATGGCATCGATCCCTGGCTCAAGGGCCAGTACATCAGCTTCCCGATGCAACCGCAGAACTTCGACAAGGTGTACGGCAAGACCCGCTTGACCCTGGTTCCCGGCAAATAAAACGCTGTAAGCGGTTAATGCCATTGCCGGCTCCCACAGACTGAGTGCCACCGCACAATCCGGTCTGTGGGAGCAAACCTGCCAACTCCCACAGATAAAACTGGCCGCGCACTGTTTGTGTGCGCACGTTTTATCACGCGCTTTTTTCGGGCACTGGCCGTCGCTTGACTGGCCTGCCTCACCCTTTAATCCACCCCCTGTCCCACTGTGGTTCGGAACTTGCTACTTCTGACCTGACGTAGCACTCCAGTAGCAGTCATCACGCGCCACAAGCGCCCATTGGTTTTAGGGATTGAATAATGAAAAAAGCATTTCTGGTCCTCTCTGCACTGACTTTATCCATGGCAGCAGGCACCGCATTGGCCAAAGACTATAAAGAGCTGCGTTTCGGGGTCGATCCGTCTTATGCACCGTTTGAATCCAAGGCCGCCGATGGCAGCCTGGTGGGCTTCGATATCGATCTGGGGAATGCCATCTGCGCCGAGCTGAAAGTGAAATGCAAATGGGTCGAAACCGATTTCGACGGCACCATTCCCGGGCTTAAAGCCAACAAATTCGATGGTGTGATCTCGTCCATGACCGTGACCCCGGCCCGGGAAAAGGTCATCGATTTCTCTAACGAACTGTTCTCCGGCCCAACCGCGCTGGTGTTCAAAAAGGGCGCGGGGCTGGACGCCACACCTGAATCGCTGAAGGGCAAAAAGGTCGGTTATGAGCAAGGCACCATCCAGGAGGCCTATGCCAAGGCAGTGCTGGACAAGGCCGGGGTTACCACTCAGGCCTATGCCAACCAGGATCAAGTGTATGCCGACCTGACTTCAGGCCGTCTGGATGCATCGATCCAGGACATGCTGCAAGCCGAACTGGGCTTTTTGAAAATCCCGCAAGGCGCTGATTACGAAGTCAGCAAGCCCGTGGACAGCGAGTTGCTACCGGCCAAAACTGCGATCGGCCTGAAAAAAGGTAACAAAGATCTACAAGACCTTTTGAACAAAGGTATCAAAGCGTTACACGACGATGGCAGCTACGCCACGATCCAGAAAAAACACTTTGGCGATTTGAATCTGTACAGCGGCAAATAACGCCCTGGCGCCCACACTTGGGTGGGCGCTTTTTTGACTGCCATAGGTTCAATTCAGATGTTTGAAAACCTTTTACAGAACCTTGGGCTTGCGAATTTCAGCCTGCAGGGTTTCGGTCCGCTGCTGCTGCAAGGCACGTGGATGACTCTCAAATTGGCAGTGCTGTCACTGGCAGTGAGCGTACTGCTCGGACTGCTCGGCGCCAGCGCCAAACTCTCCAGCCACAGGCTGCTGCGTGTGCCTGCCCAGCTCTACACCACCCTGATTCGCGGGGTACCTGACCTGGTACTGATGCTGCTGATTTTTTACAGCCTGCAAACCTGGCTCACCAACTTTACGGATGCGATGGACTGGGAATACATCGAAATCAATCCGTTCAGTGCTGGTGTCATAACCCTGGGTTTTATCTACGGCGCTTATTTCACAGAAACCTTTCGCGGCGCGATCCTCTCCGTCCCCCGCGGCCAGATCGAAGCAGCTACCGCCTATGGCCTCAAACGCGGCCAGCGGTTCCGATTTGTGGTTTTCCCGCAGATGATGCGCTTCGCCCTTCCGGGCATTGGCAACAACTGGATGGTGATGCTCAAGGCCACTGCGCTGGTGTCGATCATCGGGCTGGCCGACCTGGTCAAGGCGGCTCAGGATGCGGGCAAAAGTACCTACCAGTTGTTTCTGTTTCTGGTCATCGCCGCACTTATTTATCTGGCGATCACCAGCGCCTCGAACTTTGTTTTACGCCGCCTTGAACGCCACTACGGCGCGGGCGCCCGAGAGGCAGTGCGATGATTGAGTTACTACAAGAGTACTGGCGACCGTTCCTCTACAGCGACGGCTACCACATCACCGGCCTGGCGATGACATTGTGGCTACTGAGCGCATCCCTGGTGATTGGCTTTGTACTGTCTATTCCGCTGTCCGTGGCACGGGTTTCATCCAGACGCTGGGTGCGCTGGCCGGTGCAGCTCTACACCTGGCTGTTTCGTGGCACCCCGCTGTATATCCAGTTGCTTATTTGTTACACCGGGATCTACAGCATCGAGGCAGTCCGTGCTCAGCCCGAACTCAATGCATTCTTTCGGGACGCCATGAACTGCACGATTCTGGCGTTTGCCCTCAATACCTGTGCCTACACCACGGAAATCTTTGCCGGTTCCATTCGCAGCATGGCCCATGGCGAAGTGGAAGCGGCCAAAGCCTATGGTCTTGACGGCTGGAAACTCTATGCCTACATCATTCTGCCTTCGGCCTTGCGCCGCTCATTGCCGTATTACAGCAATGAGGTGATTCTGATGTTGCACTCGACCACCGTGGCCTTTACCGCAACTATCCCCGATGTACTGAAAGTTGCGCGGGACGCAAACTCGGCGACCTTTCTGACGTTCCAGTCCTTCGGGATCGCGGCCATCATCTACTTGTGCGTTACCTTTTTGTTGGTCGGTTTATTCCGCCTGGCGGAGCGCCGCTGGTTAGCCTTTCTCGGCCCTGCACACTAGGATTTTTCCATGCAGCGACATCAAACCCATCCCTTGCTGGCCCCCGTCCCGGGCACCGAACGGCATATTCACAGCTTCCACTACGGCCCCTCGAAGCCACAGGGCAAGGTCTACATTCAGGCCTCGCTGCATGCCGACGAGTTGCCCGGCATGCTGGTGGCCTGGCACCTGAAGCAACATCTGGCAGCCCTGGAAAGTGCTGGCCGGTTGCGCAGCGAAATCGTGCTGGTGCCAGTGGCCAATCCGGCGGGACTGGAGCAAGTCTTGATGGACATCCCGCTGGGCCGGTATGAACTGGAAAGCGGGCAAAATTTCAATCGCAACTTTCTGGATCTAAGTACACAGATCGGTGATGAACTTGAGGGTTTGTTAAACCAGGACCCCTTGTACAACCGGCAACTGATCCGTCGTCACCTGCGTGAAGCGCTGGGGGCACAAACCGCGACAACGCAACTGCAGTCGCAACGGCTGACCCTCCAGACACTGGCCTGCGACGCCGATCTGGTGCTGGACCTGGACTGTGATTTCGAGGCCGTGGCGCACCTGTACACCACGCCCGAGGCCTGGCCACAGGTCGAGCCGCTGGCACGCTATCTCGGCGCCCAGGCCAGCCTGCTGGCGACCGATTCCGGCGGCTTGTCATTCGATGAGTGTTTCACGCTGCTGTGGTGGCAGTTACAACAACGCTTTGGACATGACTTCGCCATGCCACAGGGCAGTGTTTCCGTCACCGTCGAATTGCGCGGCCAAGGCGATGTCAGCCATGCCCTGGCCGAGCAGGACTGCCAGGCGCTGCTCGATTATCTGATCGGGTTTGGCGCCATCGAGGGAACCACCGGAGTGCTTCCCCCGCTGCTCTACCCCGCGACCCCGCTGGCAGGTGTCGAACCCGTCATGACGCCGGCCGGGGGAATTCTGGTGTTTTGTGCCAGCCCCGGAGATTACCTGCAGGCGGGCCAATTGATTGCCGAGGTCATTGACCCTGTCAGCGACCGGCTGACCCCGGTTTATTGCACCACTGCAGGCCTGCTCTATGCCCGCTCATTGCGGCGCATGGCCACCGCCGGGATGGTCATCGCCCATGTTGCCGGGCAGCAAGCCTATCGCAGCGGCTATCTTCTTTCCCCTTGAGGTCAGCATGTTCAAACTTACCGTCGAAGGCCTGCATAAAAAATATGGCACCAACGAAGTGCTCAAGGGCGTGTCACTCAAGGCTAAAACCGGGGATGTCATCTGCCTGATCGGGGCCAGCGGCTCCGGCAAAAGCACCTTTTTGCGCTGTATCAACTTTCTTGAAACCCCCAACGACGGAACCATGACCCTTGATGGTCAGTTGATTCGTATGGTCAGCGACAAACAAGGTATGCGAGTGGCCGATGATGACCAGTTGCAACGCTTGCGCACCCGCCTGGCCATGGTGTTTCAGCACTTCAACCTGTGGAGCCACATGACGGTGCTGGAAAACATCACCCTCGCGCCGCGCCGGGTGCTGGGGGTCATCAAAAAAGACGCTGAAGAGCGGGCTCACCGCTATCTGGACAAGGTCGGCCTGCCTGCCCGTGTTGCCGATCAATACCCTGCATTTCTGTCCGGCGGCCAGCAACAGCGCGTGGCTATTGCCCGGGCACTGGCGATGGAACCGGAAGTCATGCTGTTCGACGAACCCACTTCGGCGCTGGATCCTGAGCTGGTTGGGGAAGTCTTGCGGGTGATTCAGGGCCTGGCCGAGGAAGGCCGCACCATGATCATGGTGACCCACGAGATGAACTTCGCACGCAAAGTGGCGAGCCAGGTGATGTTCTTGCATCAAGGCCTGGTGGAAGAACAGGGCACACCACAGGAGGTGCTGGATAATCCCAAAAGCGAGCGCTTGCGTCAGTTCCTCAGCGGAAATCTGAAATAGGCCATCCCTTGATTGGCATTCATGCCCTGCCAGCCAGGCTCTGCGCCTGGCCATTGCACGGCAAAGGGCTAGCGGGGGCGCAAGGTAACCTGCCCGCGATCAGGCTACTGGCGCGGGTGGAGGCTCATCCGGAATGGTAGGTACGCCCGGCTCGGTCGGTAGCGGGGTATCAGGGTCTGGCTGACCGGGAATGCCACCTGCCTGCACCTGGGGTTGAGCCAGCAGCGACCAGGCCAGCAAGCCCACCTGGTTAGGCTCAAGACTGGCCAGCTGGGCGCGGATACTCGGATCGATCTTCATAGGGCAACTCCTGAGCGATAAACCGGCCCGCTGGGTGCGTGACCGGAAATACACTCAATAGAGTATCAATTCGCCCAGGAATTCCCTCAGCTCGTCAGGTGCGGGGCAAGGTTACGCCGCGCTGACCCTGATATTTGCCGCCACGGTCCTTGTACGACACTTCACACTCTTCATCCGACTCGAAGAACAGCATCTGCGCCACGCCTTCGTTGGCGTAGATTTTGGCGGGCAGCGTGGTGGTGTTGGAGAACTCCAGCGTGACGTGGCCTTCCCACTCCGGCTCAAGCGGCGTCACGTTAACGATGATCCCGCAACGGGCGTAGGTGCTTTTACCCAGGCAGATGGTCAGCACGTTGCGCGGGATACGGAAGTATTCAACCGTACGGGCAAGGGCAAAGGAGTTCGGCGGAATGATGCACACATCGCTGGTGACATCGACAAAGCTGCCTTCATCGAAGTTCTTTGGATCAACGGTGGCCGAATTGATGTTGGTGAACACCTTGAATTCGTTTGCGCAACGAACGTCGTAGCCGTAGCTCGACACACCGTAGGAAATCAGGCGGTTTTCGCCTTCGCCACGCACCTGACGCTCGACGAAAGGTTCGATCATGCCGTGTTCTTGCGCCATGCGGCGAATCCACTTGTCTGGTTTGATGCTCATGGCGGGAGTCCTGAATAGCGAGGTAGAAAAATTCTGTCGGGCATCTTACCGCCCCCCAAGGCCCGGTTCAAAAGTCTGGGACAAAAATATCGAAAATAGCTGCACAACCCCTGAATACAGGCTGCACGGACAACCGCCAGTCACGTTTTTAGAGAAACCTTTGCAAAGACCCTTTGCACGTTCGGCAAAAAGGGTTAAGGTGGCGCCACTGTGCTGCTTGTGTCACTGAGAATCTCTACACGATATGTTGAATTTCGATCCAACCATCTCCAAGAATTTTTCCTGCTCTTTGCACTCAGTCTCGGCCAGGGCTTTTCCTGCGTCGCAGTTTTCTTTGTTCAAGGAGTTACACCATGTCTAATCGCCAAACTGGTACCGTTAAGTGGTTCAACGATGAAAAAGGCTTCGGCTTCATCACTCCACAATCCGGTGACGACCTGTTTGTTCACTTCAAAGCAATCCAATCCGACGGCTTCAAAAGCCTGAAAGAAGGCCAACAGGTTTCTTTCATCGCTACCCGCGGTCAGAAAGGCATGCAAGCTGAGGAAGTTCAAGTTATCTAACTTGTACTGATCCAGTAAAAAACCCCGCCCTTAAAAGCGGGGTTTTTTTATGCCCGCAATAAATGCACCCGGCAACCCTTTGTAATCCCCTGGCTTGCCAGCGATGCAGGGGATGCGGTTCGACTTCAGACCATGTAGATGTAATCGCTGGCGAGCCAGCTCCCACAGTTACTCAGCGCTTGCGCCAAACTGCATCCCCTGCTGCCAACCGTCAGTCGTCGCTGCTGGTGATTGTAGGCATGGCCTGCGAGGCAGCCTCAGACATAACTATGCGCGCCCCGACATGCCGGGCCAGTTCCTGATAGATCAACGCAACAGGGCTGTCCGGATCTGCAATCGCAGTTGGCTTGCCATTATCGGCCTGCTCACGAATCGCCATCGACAGCGGCAGTGACGCAAGCACTTCAACGCCGTACTGAGTGGCCAGCTTCTCGCCACCGCCTTCGCCGAACAGATGCTCGGCATGACCGCAGTTCGAGCAAATGTGCACCGCCATGTTTTCCACAACACCCAGTACCGGGATATTCACCTTGCGGAACATCTCGACACCTTTACGCGCATCCAGCAACGCCAGATCCTGCGGGGTCGTCACTATCACCGAACCGGTCACCGGGACTTTTTGCGCCAGGGTCAGCTGAATATCACCCGTGCCGGGCGGCATATCGATGACCAGATAATCCAGATCATTCCATGCCGTTTGCGTAACCAATTGCAGCAATGCGCCCGACACCATCGGACCGCGCCATACCATTGGCGTGTTGTCGTCGGTCAGAAACGCCATCGACATCACTTCGACACCATGGGCCTCAATCGGCACAAACCACTTCTGATCACGAATTTTCGGACGGGTGCCTTCAGCAATACCAAACATCACCCCCTGGCTCGGACCATAGATATCCGCATCCAGAATCCCCACCCGCGCGCCTTCACGCGCCAGCGCCAGCGCCAGGTTGGCAGCAGTAGTCGACTTGCCTACACCACCTTTCCCGGAAGCCACGGCCACAATGTTTTTCACATTGGCCAGGCCCGGGATCTGAGCCTGAGCCTTATGCGCAGCAATCACGCAGCTGACCTCAACCTTGGCCGAGGACACCCCGTCCATGTTGCTGATAGCCATTTGCAACATTTGCCCCCAGCCACTCTTGAACAGACCGGCGGCATAACCCAGCTCCAGCCGAACGCTGACGTGCTCACCCTGGACTTCAATGTTACGTACGCACCCGGCACTGACCGGATCCTGATTCAAATAAGGGTCGGTGTATTGGCGAAGGACGGCCTCCACCGCTGCGCGATTGACTGCGCTCATGGGCAACTCCCGAAAAAGACTGAGTAAAACAGCCCGCTATCGTACCTACAAAAACACCGTAAACGATCAGATACACGTCGACGGGGTGAAATAAATTGCCCGGCGCTTTATAGTGGCCGACCACCGTCTCATCAAGTAGCCGAGCCCCATGTCCGAGCCACGCAAGATCCTCGTCACCAGCGCCCTGCCCTATGCCAATGGTTCAATTCACCTTGGCCATATGCTTGAGTACATCCAGACCGATATGTGGGTGCGCTTCCAGAAGCATCGCGGCAATCAATGCACTTACGTCTGCGCAGACGACGCCCACGGCTCGGCAATCATGTTGCGCGCCGAGAAAGAAGGCATCACGCCAGAACAACTGATCGCCAACGTCCAGGCTGAACACAGCGCCGACTTTTCCGAGTTCCTCGTCGATTTCGATAACTTCCATTCGACCCATTCCGAAGAGAACCGTGAGCTGTCGAGTGCGATTTACATCAAGTTGCGCGAAGCTGGGCATATCGCCACCCGCTCGATCACCCAGTATTTCGACCCGGAAAAGAAAATGTTCCTGGCCGACCGCTTCATCAAGGGCACTTGCCCTAAATGCGGCACGGATGATCAGTACGGCGACAACTGCGAAAAATGTGGTGCGACCTATGCACCAACCGACCTGAAAAATCCAAAGTCAGCGATCTCGGGGGCAACCCCGGTACTCAAGGACTCCCAGCACTTCTTCTTCAAGCTGCCAGACTTCGACGCCATGCTCAAAAGCTGGACCCGAAGCGGCGCACTGCAAGATGCAGTCGCAAACAAAATCGCCGAATGGCTGGATGCAGGACTGCAGCAGTGGGACATTTCCCGTGATGCGCCCTACTTCGGGTTCGAGATTCCGGACGAGCCGGGCAAGTACTTCTATGTCTGGCTGGATGCGCCAATCGGCTACATGGCCAGCTTCAAGAACCTGTGTGCTCGCCGTCCGGAACTGGACTTCGATGCGTACTGGGCCAAGGACTCCACCACCGAGCTTTATCATTTCATCGGCAAGGACATCGTGAATTTCCACGCCCTGTTCTGGCCTGCCATGCTCGAAGGCGCTGGCTATCGCAAGCCGACAGCGATCAACGTCCATGGCTACCTGACCGTCAACGGTCAGAAAATGTCCAAATCCCGCGGCACCTTCATCAAGGCCCGTACTTACCTTGATCACCTTTCGCCGGAATACCTGCGCTACTACTACGCATCCAAACTGGGCCGTGGCGTCGATGACCTTGACCTGAACCTGGAAGACTTCGTACAGAAGGTCAACTCGGATCTGGTGGGTAAAGTTGTGAACATTGCCAGCCGTTGCGCAGGCTTCATTCACAAGGGTAACGCCGGGGTAATGGTCGAAGGCAATGCGGCTCCCGAACTCACCGATGCGTTCCTGACTGCGGCACCGAGCATTGCCGAGGCTTATGAAGCCCGCGACTTCGCTCGTGCCATGCGTGAAATCATGGGCCTGGCCGATCGGGCCAACGCCTGGATTGCCGAGAAAGCGCCATGGGCAATGGCCAAACAGGAGGGCAAGCAGGACGAAGTTCAAGCGGTCTGCGCATTGGGCATCAACCTGTTCCGTCAACTGGTGATCTTCCTCAAGCCGGTTCTGCCAGTGCTTGCCGCTGACGCCGAAGCCTTTCTGAACGTTGCACCTCTGACCTGGGCAGATCACAGCACCCTGCTGGCCAACCATCAGCTCAATGCGTTCAAACCGCTGATGACGCGCATCGATCCGGTAAAAGTACAAGCCATGAGTGATGCATCTAAAGAAGACCTGGTTGCCAGCCAGACAGATACCGGCACAGCCGCTCCTCAAGGCAACGGCGAACTGGTAAAAGAACCGCTTGCAGCCGAGATCGACTTCGATGCTTTTGCCGCGGTGGATCTGCGGGTAGCCCTGATCCTCAAGGCCGAAGCGGTTGAAGGCGCAGACAAACTGCTGCGCCTGACCCTGGATATCGGCGACGAACAACGCAATGTGTTCTCGGGGATCAAAAGCGCTTATCCGAACCCGGCTGAACTTGAAGGTCGCCTGACCATGATGATTGCCAACCTGAAACCGCGAAAAATGCGCTTCGGGATGTCTGAAGGCATGGTGATGGCTGCCGGCCCCGGCGGTGAAGAAATTTACCTGCTTAGCCCGGACAGCGGCGCCAAGCCAGGCCAGCGCATCAAGTAACATGTCCTCCCCATCCGCTAACGGCCAACTAGCCGTTAGCGGATGTTGATCCCTAGCCGCCCTTCTTGTCTTGCCGGATAATCAGCGCCGCTGGTTTAACCGCCTCACACCCTCTTATTCACTGCGCATGATGAGTGTCGCCCGGGTGCGGCCCGCCGTCGCTGGACTGATCACACCATGAGCCTGATTCAACGTATTGATGCCTTATTGCCGCAAACCCAGTGCGGAAAATGCGGCCACCCCGGCTGCAAACCCTATGCGCAAGGTATTGCCCAGGGCGAGCCCATCAATAAATGCCCGCCCGGCGGGACCGAGACCATCGCCGCACTGGCTGATTTGCTTGCCATTCCCGTGGTGGCCCTGGACACCGGGCGTGGTACCGCGCCGGCACAGGTAGCCTACATTCGCGAAGCTGAGTGTATCGGCTGTACCAAGTGCATCCAGGCCTGCCCTGTCGACGCGATCCTCGGCGCAGCCAAGCTCATGCACACTGTAATCATTGATGAATGCACCGGTTGCGACCTCTGTGTTGCGCCCTGCCCTGTCGATTGCATAGAGATGCGCCCTCTGCCGGCCAATGTAATCCCGATTGTTGCCGGACTTGCCCACGAGCCCGAACAGTACAAGGCTCGTCACCAAAAGCGCGATCACGCACGCAGCCGCTTTGAGCGACGTACCGAACGCCTGCTCCGCGAGGAGCAACACAAACAGGCAGAACGCCTGGCACGCGCCCAGCGTTCGTCAGCCGTCGACGGCACCGGGCAACTCAAAGAGCCGACAACCGGGTCTTCCAGTGCCGACGAAATGGCGCTGAAAAAAGCCAAGGTCACACTGGCAATGGCACGCGCACAGTTAAACAAATCGCTTAAAGCCTTTGGTCATCCTCCTACTGCACAACAGCAATCCCAGCTGGTGCTCCTGCAACAACAATTTGAGGCAGCCGAACAGGCACTGGCGCAATTTGAACCTGCCCCTGAAGCCTCAATTAGCGCACCGGCCATAAACAACGCGGAACTTAAACGTGCAAAAATCCAGCTCGCCATGCGCCGGGCAGAACTTAAAAAAGCCATCACCCAAGAACAGCCCAGTGCGCAACTGGCGCTTTTGAATGACGCGGTTACACAGGCAGAATTGGCTATCAGCGCTTTGGAGTCACCCAAAGCCTGATGGATTTTAGCCATGAAATAACTGACCGCTCTCCAGGAATTGTGTTTACCCATGAACGCCGCAAAGCGCCTTGAAATATTTCGCCGGTTTCACGAAGACAATCCCGAGCCCAAAACCGAACTGGCCTACACGTCTCCCTTCGAATTATTGATTGCCGTTATCTTGTCTGCGCAAGCCACCGACGTAAGCGTGAACAAGGCAATGGCCAAATTGTTTCCAGTCGCAAATACCCCAGAAGCCATCTACGCTCTGGGAGTGGAAGGGCTGTCGCAGTACATCAAAACCATCGGCTTGTATAACAGCAAGGCCAAGAACGTTATCGAAACCTGTCGTTTACTGATTGAACGGCATGCCGGCCAGGTTCCACAAACCCGCGAGGAGCTTGAAGCGCTTCCCGGTGTAGGTCGTAAAACAGCAAACGTCGTGCTTAACACCGCCTTCAGACAGCTGACCATGGCCGTAGATACCCATATTTTCAGGGTCAGCAACCGAACCGGTATTGCACCAGGCAAAAATGTGGTCGAGGTTGAAAAGCAATTAATGAAATTCGTACCCAAGCCTTATCTGCTCGACGCCCACCACTGGCTCATCCTGCATGGTCGTTACGTTTGCCAGGCGCGCAAGCCGCGCTGCGGGAGCTGCCGCATAGAAGACCTGTGTGAATTCAAGCAAAAGACCTCTGACGATTGAGCGATAGAGCGTTTATGTGCTGATCGATTGAGAAAATCTTTTTTACCCGCGCAGCGATTATCGCTATAAGGGGCGCCATTGAATGTCTTAGCCTGGAGTGAACTGAATGAGCACTGGCAAAGAACAACTGGAAGTGGAAGAAGATTTTCCTGTCTCAGATCCGGAAGAGATAGTGGAACCTGTGGTTGAGGTAGCTAAAACCAATTTGGCCAAACGCCGGACGATTGATGCGCTTTTAGCTGAAAAGCGCCTGAAAAAAGAGCTGGAAGATTATCCTTACGATCTTTGACTTTTAGCTCGCGAGATCAAAAGCCTCCATTAACGGAGGCTTTTTGTTTTCAGGAGCTGTCGAAGAGCAACGGCTCACATCCTATTCATTCCAGACCATTACGCTGCGCCAATTCAATAAGATCAACCAGCGAGCGGGCATTGAGTTTCAATAGAAGACGCGTTTTGTAAGTACTCACGGTCTTGTTACTCAAAAATATGCTGTCGGCTATTTCCTTGTTGCTCTTACCCCTTGCCAGTTGTTGCAGCACCATCATTTCCCGCCCCGACAGACGATTGATCATATCTGTTTCACTGGTACTACCAAAATTGGAACGCGTGGAGTGCAAGGCCTGGCTCGGAAAATAGCTATACCCTGAAAGCACTGCCTTGATCGCACTCAACAGCTCAGTCAAACCTTGCTGCTTGCAAACGTAACCCGCGGCCCCCGCCTGCATGCAACGCATGGAAAAATGACCGGGCACTTGCGAGGTCAACACCAATATCTTTATAGGCATTACAGTTGTTGACAAGCGAGCTATAACTTCAAGGCCGTCAAGCCGGGGGATTCCGATATCCAGAATCACAATATCGGGTGTGTGCTCGCGAGCAAGTTGCAAAGCATCCACACCATTGTCCGTCTCTGCTATGACTTCGTATCCATGTCGCTCCATGAGCACGCGCACAGCAAGACGAACTACCGGGTGATCATCCACGATCATTACTTTATTCATGGGACAATTCCATTTTTCGCCGTTCTAAATTTTAGAGCCAATACAATAACCTAGTCATAACAGCCTGGGCATACCTCCTTGCCAGGTACCAACATTCAAAGAAAATTCCTACACGAAATAAAGATTTATCCTAAAAAACAACACCAAACGATTATTAGTCCCTCTCGCAAAACCTGTGGGCACTGTGTGCCGCACAAGAAAGACCTCAGATTGTATATTCAACCTTAATTGCGACTGACAGGCATTACTACAAACTGTAGTAAGTTCCATCAGGTTCACCTGGCGACTTGAAGTGCGCACGCTGCGCCAACCCGAAATCAAGCCCATGATCATGCCGCCAATAGCCCTGGCATTGAATTTTTAAAATTGATCCGTATCAAAATATAACATCAGAAAACATTAATCTGTTTCTGATTAATTCAAACTATGCCGCAAGTTTTTTACCCGCAAAGACATGTATGTGTATACCTCTGATGTTGACAACGACACTTCAGGCAGAGCAAAAAAAACCCGGCCTGAAGGCCGGGTTTTTTCATGTGTGCATATATCAGAACAGTTTACGGCCTTTATTCGCAGCAATACGCATGCGCAAGGCGTTCAACTTGATGAATCCAGCAGCATCAGCCTGGTTGTAAGCGCCGCCGTCTTCTTCGAATGTTGCAATATTTGCATCAAACAACGATTCATCAGATTTGCGACCGGTAACGATCACGTTGCCTTTGTACAGCTTGAGGCGAACTACACCGTTAACGTGAGCCTGGGAAGCATCAATCATTTGTTGCAGCATGATGCGCTCAGGGCTCCACCAGTAGCCGGTGTAGATCAGGCTGGCGTACTTGGGCATCAACTCGTCTTTCAGGTGTGCAACTTCACGGTCCAGAGTAATAGACTCAATGGCACGGTGAGCGCGCAGCATAATGGTGCCGCCCGGAGTTTCGTAGCAGCCACGGGACTTCATGCCGACATAACGGTTTTCAACGATGTCGAGACGGCCAATGCCGTGCTCGCCGCCGATACGGTTCAAGGTCGCCAGGACTGTAGCCGGGGTCATTTCAACGCCGTCCAGCGCGACGATATCACCGTTGCGGTAGGTCAGTTCCAGGTACTGCGGGGTGTCAGGCGCTTTCTCCGGGGAGACGGTCCAACGCCACATGTCTTCTTCGTGCTCGGTCCAGGTGTCTTCCAGCACGCCGCCCTCGTAAGAGATGTGCAGCAAGTTGGCGTCCATCGAGTACGGCGATTTTTTCTTGCCGTGACGCTCGATCGGGATGGAATGCTTTTCAGCATAATCCATCAGCTTTTCACGGGAGAGCAGATCCCACTCACGCCATGGCGCAATTACCTTCACACCAGGCTTCAGTGCGTAGGCACCCAGTTCGAAACGAACCTGATCGTTACCCTTGCCTGTCGCGCCATGGGAGATGGCATCTGCACCGGTTTCGTTGGCGATTTCAATCAGGCGCTTGGCAATCAGCGGACGTGCGATGGAAGTACCCAGCAGGTACTCGCCTTCGTAAACGGTGTTGGCGCGGAACATAGGGAACACGAAGTCTCGAACAAACTCTTCGCGCAGGTCATCAATATAGATTTCCTTGACGCCCATGGCTTGCGCCTTGGCGCGTGCAGGCTCGACCTCTTCCCCCTGACCCAGGTCAGCGGTGAAGGTTACGACTTCACAGTTATAAGTATCCTGCAGCCACTTGAGGATCACCGAAGTGTCCAGGCCGCCCGAATAAGCCAGAACGACCTTGTTTACGTCCGCCATGCCATCACTCCACGGGTTGTTCGAAAAGCCGAACAGTCTACCGCTCAAGTGCGAGAAATTACAGAGGCGCGACACGTTAAGACGACAAAGCGACAGTAAGTTTCAACAAGGCGACCAGTCGTCGCTACTCAGGACGCCGTACCCAAACTCGCCACACTGGCTGACGGGGCGGCTTTTCCGGGCTCGGGCACACGTTCCATGCGCACGCTGACACGACGGTTTTTAGCGCGGTTGCTGGCACTGGTATTAGGCACCAAGGGGTATTGTTCGCCATGGAAGCGCAACGTCATCTGCGATTCTTGCATGCCGCTTTCCTTGAAGTAGTTCATCACCGCCAGGGCCCGGCGCCGCGACAACTCACGATTGGTCAAACGATTGCCACTATTGTCTGAATAACCGTCAAGGATGAGGTGATTGACCGTAGGGTCTGCCTTTAAGTAGTCGAGCATGACTTGCAAATTGGTCCGGGCCTTGATGTCCAGCTCGATGCCACCGTCTGGAAATCCGATCTGGCTGTGGCGCACCTGCTCGAAGTTTTTGGCCAACAGCTTTGTAGTACAGGCCTCATAATCGCCGTAGGCCTGGCGAAACTTGACCGGCAATAAACGAACCTCCGACAAACCGCCGGCAGGCGAGTAATGCCTCACCAGGGGGCTACGGCCTTCCAGCAGGCCACGAAACAAGCGCCCTGCCTGAGCCTGCGAACTGTTGAAAAGTACGTGGCCGCGCCCGATGCGCACCGGCCCCAGATCAATGTCACCCCGACCCGGCTGCCACGGCGCAGCGGCTGCCAGCAAGGTTGCAGAACCTTCGCCCAGCATTGAGTTGTAGGCATTGAGGCGAAATACGGCCTGCTCACCAGCCCGGCGCACGAAGGCTCCCGAACCGAAATCGGTAATCGGCTGGATCAGCCGGCATTCAAATTTGTCGCCCTCGACCTTCCACTCAATATTCTCCAGTCGAGTCTGAAAAGTCAGGGCCATGGCTGGCAGGCTGGCAAACATGCCGAGCAGAATGAAATAACACTGGCGCACCGCAGCCTCCACAGCCTTGTACTGCAAAAAAACAGTCCGTCGATTTACCGCAGACCCTTCGTATATCGGTTAGCCGCGACAAAACTTGATAGCGAGTGCCTGAGAGAGTCTTTTCCGGTAGCATTCGCATCAGTTTGACCCGCCTGGAATTCCCAATGTCTGACCGCCTGACCCTGCTGCGTCCCGACGACTGGCATATACATCTTCGCGATGGTGCTGTGTTGCCCCACACTGTCGCAGATGTGGCGCGCACTTTTGGCCGCGCCATCATCATGCCAAACCTGGTACCTCCGGTGCGTAATGCCGCCGAAGCAGATGCCTACCGCCAGCGCATTTTGGCTGCTCGCCCGGCTGGTAGCCGTTTCGAGCCGCTGATGGTGCTTTACCTCACTGACCGTACCCAGCCTGAAGACATCCGCACGGCCAAGGCCTGTGGCTTCGTGCACGCCGCCAAGCTGTATCCGGCTGGCGCCACGACCAACTCCGATTCTGGCGTGACCAGCATCGATGCGATCTTCCCGGTCCTTGAAGTCATGGCCGAAGTCGGCATGCCCTTGCTGATACACGGCGAAGTTACCCGCGCCAACGTCGACGTGTTTGACCGCGAAAAAATCTTTATCGACGAGCATATGCGCCGCGTTGTTGATCGCTTCCCGACCCTAAAAGTCGTGTTCGAGCACATCACCACCGCAGATGCAGTGCAGTTCGTCAATGAAGCTTCGGCTAACGTAGGCGCAACCATTACGGCTCACCACCTGCTTTACAACCGCAACCACATGCTGGTTGGCGGCATTCGCCCGCACTTCTATTGCCTGCCGATCCTCAAGCGCAACACCCATCAGGAAGCCCTGCTGGATGCGGCCACGAGCGGCAGCGAGAAGTTCTTCCTGGGCACAGACTCGGCGCCCCATGCCCAGCATGCCAAAGAAGCCGCGTGCGGATGTGCCGGGTGCTACACCGCCTACGCAGCCATCGAGATGTATGCCGAAGCATTTGAACAGCGTAACGCGCTGGACAAACTGGAAGCCTTTGCCAGCTTGAACGGCCCCCGTTTCTACGGACTGGCCCCCAGTACCGAACACATCACCCTGGTTCGCCAGGAGTGGACCGCCCCAACCAGTCTGCCATTCGGCGAGCTGACCGTAATTCCGCTGCGCGCCGGTGAAAAACTGCGCTGGCGCCTGCTGGAGGAACAGCTGTGAGTGACGACCATTATGATGACGAACACGAAGGCGGTCATGGCGGCGGCTCACGCCACCCGATGGCCGAGCGTTTTCGCGGCTATCTGCCGGTCGTAATCGATGTTGAAACCGGCGGTTTCAACAGCGCCACTGATGCCTTGCTGGAAATTGCAGCGGTCACCATCGGCATGGATGAAAGAGGCTTTGTGTATCCCGAACACACCTATTTCCACCGTGTTGAACCCTTCGAAGGCGCGAACATCGAAGCTGCGGCACTGGAATTTACCGGTATCAAGCTTGATCACCCGTTGCGCATGGCTGTCAGCGAAGAAACGGCCCTGACCGACATCTTCCGTGGCGTGCGTAAAGCCCTGAAAGCCAACGGCTGCAAACGCGCCATTCTGGTGGGTCACAACAGCAGCTTTGACCTGGGTTTCCTCAACGCAGCTGTCGCGCGTCTGGACATGAAACGCAACCCGTTTCACCCGTTCTCCAGCTTCGACACCGCCACCCTGGCAGGCCTGGCATACGGCCAGACGGTATTGGCCAAAGCCTGTCAAACAGCCGATATCGACTTTGACGGTCGTGAAGCTCACTCGGCACGCTATGACACTGAAAAGACCGCCGAGCTGTTCTGCGGCATTGTTAACCGCTGGAAACAAATGGGTGGCTGGAAAGACTTCAACGACTGATCCTGTGGTCAAGGCTTACTTCACCCCATAAAAAAACCGGACCCAGGGTCCGGTTTTTTTATGCCTGAAGCAGACCCTTACAGCTGGTCAGCATTCTCGGTCAGGTAAGCAGCAACGCCTGCAGTCGAAGCAGTCATGCCTTTGTCGCCTTTCTTCCAGTTGGCAGGGCAAACTTCGCCGTGCTCTTCGTGGAATTGCAGAGCGTCAACCAGACGCAGCAGCTCATCCATGTTACGGCCCAGTGGCAGGTCGTTAACGATCTGGGAGCGAACAACGCCTTTGTCATCGATCAGGAATGCGCCACGCAGAGCAACGCCGCCTTCGGTTTCAACGTCATAAGCCTTGCAGATTGCGTGATTGATGTCGGCTGCCATGGTGTATTTCACCTGGCCGATGCCGCCATTGTTCACTGGCGTGTTGCGCCATGCGTTGTGAGTGAAATGGGAGTCGATGGACACGGCTACCACTTCAACGTTACGCGCCTGGAACTCAGGAATGCGGTGATCCAGAGCAATCAGCTCGGACGGGCAAACGAAAGTGAAGTCCAGCGGGTAGAAGAACACCAGGCCATATTTGCCTTTGATGGCAGTGGACAGCGAGAAGCTGTCAACGATTTCGCCATTGCCGAGTACGGCTGCGACGGTGAAGTCAGGGGCTTGTTTGCCTACGAGTACGCTCATTGGATATCTCCTGGTGTGCAACGTGAAAAACGGGACCCGGCCAGGCTGCCATCGTGAAACAACAGCCTTGAAACCAGCTCTCGCGGAAAAAATGACCGTCCATCATACACCGCTCGTCCGAACCGGCCTTAACCCTTTTTCACCCCCCGAAAAACTCTCGACTCATACCGTTCGTCACTACAGGACCGCCAAGGCCTGATTGAGACTCAAGGTACTTTGACAATCATTCTCGTTAACATTAAGATCCTTCGCATTGAATCCCAACCAGCGATGGTTCTTATTTATGTACGTTTGCCTTTGCACTGGCGTCACCGATGGAAAAATCCGCGACGCAATCTACGACGGTTGCTGCAGCTACCGTGAAGTGCGTGAAGCGACGGGTGTCGCAAGCCAATGTGGCAAATGTGCCTGTCTGGCCAAGCAAGTGGTTCGTGAAACCCTGTCCTCGTTGCAAGCCAGCCAGTCTGTGATGAGTTATCCGGCGGAATTTTCAGTCGCCTGAATCGAGAATTTTGAAGAGCCGGACTTAATGTCCGGTTTTTTTATGTCTAAAATTCAAGCGCTTAGGACCAAGACGCGGAACACAAACATTCTTATTCCGATTAATTTTCATTTATTATTCAAACACTTAGGTTTGACAGTCGTAAGTACGCGGATCAAACTCTGCCTTATATACGGTTACTTAAGGCAGGCCCTAGCCATGAAAGGCGACATTTCAGTCATCCAGCACCTCAACAAAATTCTCGGCAACGAACTGGTCGCTATCAACCAATACTTCCTGCATGCACGCATGTATCAGGATTGGGGCCTGGAGAAGTTGGGTGCACACGAGTACCACGAGTCCATCGACGAGATGAAACACGCGGACAAACTGATCAAGCGCATCCTGTTCCTTGAAGGCCTGCCAAACGTACAAGACCTGGGCAAGCTGCACATCGGCGAGCACACAAAAGAAATGCTGGAGTGCGACCTGCGCATCGAAAGGACCGGCCACGCCGATCTCAAGACCGCGATCGCACACTGCGAAGTTGTAGGTGACTTTGGCAGCCGTGAACTTCTGGAAGATATTCTTGAATCTGAAGAAGAGCATATCGACTGGCTGGAAACACAGCTGGGCCTGATCGACAAAGTAGGGATTGAGAATTACCTGCAGTCGCAAATGGGTGAATAACCAACACGCCACGGCTCAATAAAAAAGCCCCGCCCTGTTTAATCAGGAGCGGGGCTTTTTATGCACGGTCACTTAACTAAAAGTGACCGTGGCGATTGTCTTCACGCTTCAGTCTTGCTCGCTGCGGCTTTTTCTACAGCGGCTTTGATCGTCGACTGCAAAGAACCGTCTGCTGCCATCTCGGTCATGATGTCGCTACCGCCGATCAATTCACCACCTACCCACAGCTGCGGGAAAGTTGGCCAGTTGGCGTATTTCGGCAGGTTGGCGCGAATTTCAGGATTCTGAAGGATATCCACGTAAGCGAATTTCTCACCGCAGGCCATGACAGCTTGCGCAGCTTTAGCCGAAAAGCCGCACTGCGGGGCGTTCGGGGAGCCTTTCATGTAGAGCAGAATGGTGTTGTTAGCAATCTGTTCTTTAATAGTTTCGATGATATCCATGGAGCACCTCGGCTGAACTTTCCGACTCAGTTGTCGGCACGGTGGCGCATTGTAACGGAAAGCCGGGCCTGACGCTCGGTCTCCCCGACAGACAATAGTCCGAATTCCCACCTGCGAAGCAGCGCCAACATGGCACACAATTGCCAAGCAGCCTGAGGGCAGTGTACAAATGGGCCGCTGAGGTGAGGCAAACCACTCAATGGTGGTTCAAGCCTGGTGCTCATATAGCGCAAGTCTCGCTCGAACCTCTAAACGCACGACCCTTATTGGCAAGACGCGACATTTCCTTATAAGATCGCGCCTTCCCCTATTTCCGTCGCCCCGTGCGGCTTTCGCCGCAGGTCTCGCCCGTTTTTCCGAAAAACCCGGCTTTGAGCATCTGCGATCGTTGCAAAAAAGGTAGTTTATGATGAGCGCAAGGCACTTTCTCTCCCTGATGGATTGCACGCCCGAAGAACTACTCAGCGTGATTCGTCGCGGTATCGAGCTCAAGGACCTGCGCGAGCGCGGCGTACTCTTCGAACCCCTGAAGAACCGCGTTCTGGGAATGATTTTCGAAAAGTCATCGACCCGTACCCGACTGTCTTTTGAGGCCGGCATGATTCAACTTGGCGGTCAGGCCATCTTCCTGTCCCCACGCGATACCCAGTTGGGTCGTGGCGAGCCGATCGGCGACTGCGCCATTGTCATGTCACGCATGCTTGACGCTGTCATGATCCGCACCTTTGCCCACAGCACCTTGACCGAATTCGCAGCCAATTCCCGGGTACCGGTCATCAACGGCCTCTCGGACGATCTGCACCCCTGCCAACTGCTGGCCGACATGCAGACCTACCTGGAACATCGCGGCTCGATCAAAGGCAAAACCGTGGCCTGGATCGGCGATGGCAACAACATGTGCAACAGCTATATAGAAGCGGCGATCCAGTTCGACTTCCAGCTGCGTGTGGCCTGCCCTGAAGGCTATGAGCCCAACCCCGGGTTCGTGGCCCTGGCCGGGGATCGCGTAACCATCGTCCGCGATCCCCGTGAGGCTGTAGCGGGCGCCCATCTGGTGAGTACTGACGTCTGGACCTCGATGGGTCAGGAAGAAGAAACGGCCAAGCGTTTAAAGCTGTTTGCACCCTATCAGGTCAACCGCGCCCTGCTCGACCTTGCCGCCGAAGATGTGCTGTTCATGCACTGCCTGCCTGCGCACCGGGGTGAAGAAATCAGCCTCGACCTGCTGGACGACCAGCGCTCTGTCGCGTGGGATCAGGCCGAAAACCGCCTGCACGCGCAAAAAGCACTGCTCGAATTTCTCGTTCAACCGGCGTACCAACCCGTATGAGCCAGCCGCTATTGCTCAACCTGCGCGACCTGGCCTGTGGATACCAGGGCCAGAGCGTGGTGCAAAACCTCAACCTGCATCTCAATGCAGGGGACATTGGCTGCCTGCTTGGCTCCTCGGGGTGCGGGAAAACCACTACGTTGCGCGCTATTGCCGGCTTCGAACCCGTACACCAGGGTGAAATCCAGCTGGCCGGCGAAGTCATCTCCAGTGCCGGTTTCACACTGGCACCCGAGAAACGTCGCATCGGCATGGTGTTTCAGGACTACGCTCTTTTTCCGCATCTAAGCGTGGCCGACAACATCGCGTTCGGTATCCGCAAACACCCTGACAAAGAGCGCGTAACCCAAGAGCTGCTTGAACTGGTCAACCTCAAGAACCTTGGCAAACGCTTCCCCCACGAGCTTTCCGGCGGCCAGCAGCAACGGGTCGCTCTGGCCCGTGCTCTGGCCCCCGAGCCACAGCTGTTACTGCTTGACGAGCCCTTCTCCAACCTCGATGGCGAACTGCGGCGCAAGCTCAGCCATGAGGTGCGCGACATCCTGAAAGCCCGTGGCACCAGCGCAATTCTGGTAACCCACGATCAGGAAGAAGCCTTCGCTGTCAGCGACCATGTCGGCGTCTTCAAGGAAGGCCGCCTTGAACAGTGGGATACCCCCTACAACCTTTACCACGAGCCTCTGACGCCGTTTGTTGCGAGTTTTATAGGTCAGGGTTACTTCATTCGCGGGCAGTTGCTGAGCCCGGAGTCGGTACAAACCGAGCTGGGTGTATTACGAGGCAATCGTGCCTACACCTGGCCGACCGGAGGTGCAGTTGATGTGCTACTGCGTCCGGACGATATCGTCTACGCCCCGGACAGTGAGCTGAAGGCGCGAATTATCGGCAAAACCTTTTTGGGCGCATCGACCCTGTACCGCCTGCAACTGCCTACCGGCAGCCAGCTGGAGTCGATTTTCCCGAGCCATGCCGATCACTTGCCGGGAGCAGAAGTCGGCATTCGCGTTGCAGCCGAACATCTGGTGATGTTCCAGACCAGCGGCAGCACGGCTGCGCAAATTCAACACACCGAGTCTGGCGTAAGACGTTTCAGTACAACTGGTTAAGCGCTCGCTGCCAGACCAGATCCCACATTTTTGAACTGCAAAACCCCGCATGAGCGAGCTTTTCAACGCAATAACGAAGAGCTCGCGGGGCAAGCAGGTTCCTGCAACCCCCTCAGATACGCCCCACAGGCGCAAAGATTGCCTGGGTGTGCTCTGCCAGTACCGCAGGCGCCAGTTCCACTTCCAGTCCGCGTCGACCGGCGCTGACAAAAATCGTCGCAAAACCCTGTGCACTTTGATCAATAAAGGTACGCAGGCGTTTCTTCTGCCCCAGCGGACTGATGCCGCCCAATAGATACCCCGTCGCACGCTGTGCTGCCGCAGGGTCCGCCATTTCGACTTTCTTGACCGCAGCCGCCTGGGCCAGCGCTTTTAAATCGAGACTTCCGACGACCGGTACAACGGCCACCAGCAGCTCACCCTTTTCACTGCTGGCCAACAGTGTCTTGAACACCTGCGCCGGCGTGAGACCAAGCTTTTCCGCGGCTTCCAACCCATAGGACGCGGCCTTGGGGTCGTGTTCGTAGCTGTGTACCCGGTGTTCGGCGCGAACTTTTTTCAGCAGGTCCAGTGCAGGCGTCATGACAGCTCCAGTCAGGAATCGGACGAAGTAAACCAAGCCCGAATATTAGGCTATTGCACGGCAAAAAGGCGCTGGAGCAGGCCTTTCAGCGCCCCATCAAGCTGAAACGTTAAACTCGAACCTACCAATTTGTGTTCTTTGCTTACACAAAAATAAGTACCAAACCTGCGGTAAAAAGTCAGAATGTGGCTGAGCGTTCACTTTCGACCTTTGACAGCAGTGTTTCTTGTCTATATTTTTTCGAATATGAATATACCCGAGCATTTCAGCCATTCTGTTACCCAGGCCTGAAAAACCCGGATCGAGACGCTCCGGTTTTAATACAGCCCCATTGGCAACCCGGACTGACAACGTAAAAAAACAACAAAAACGAGGTTTAAAATGACGACTGCTACCCGGCACCCCACACTTTCAGGCCAGTGCATGGCCGAGTTTCTCGGCACCGCGCTGCTAATCTTCTTCGGCACAGGTTGTGTTGCAGCCCTCAAGGTAGGCGGTGCCAGCCTGGGCCTGTGGGAAATCAGCATCATCTGGGGGGTTGGGGTAAGCATGGCGATCTACCTGACTGCGGGCGTGTCCGGTGCGCACCTGAACCCCGCCGTCAGCATCGCACTCTGTCTGTTTACCGATTTCGACAAGCGCAAACTTCCCTTCTACATCATCGCCCAGGTCGCGGGAGCCTTTTGCGCAGCGGCTTTGGTATACACGCTCTACAGCAATTTATTTTTCGATTACGAACAAACCCATCAAATGGTTCGCGGCAGCCAGGCAAGCCTGGAACTGGCCTCGGTGTTCTCGACCTATCCACACCCTGCACTCTCGACCTTGCAAGCTTTCCTCGTCGAAATGGTCATTACCGCAATCCTCATGGGCGTGATCATGGCCCTGACCGATGACAAGAACGGTTTGCCCCGCGGCCCATTGGCGCCGTTGCTGATTGGCTTGTTGATTGCGGTAATCGGCAGCTCGATGGGTCCGCTGACAGGTTTTGCAATGAACCCTGCGCGTGATTTCGGGCCCAAGCTGATGACTTTCTTGGCTGGCTGGGGTGACATTTCGCTTACTGGCGGGCGCGACATTCCTTATTTCCTGATTCCAATCTTTGCCCCGATCGTGGGTGCCTGCCTCGGCGCAGCCATATATCGCGGGATGATTGCCCGCCACTTGCCTGCTGACGAACCCGTGGCAACGGACGCCCAAGCCATCGCAGAGGTAAAAACCCAGGCTTCCTGATATCGACTTATGAAACGGGGCGCACGAGACTACTGCCCATAACTTTCTCGCGCCCTGAACCCATTACTTCATTCTGCAAGGCAATCAAATGACCGACATTCAGAATAAGAACTACATCATTGCGCTGGACCAAGGCACCACCAGTTCGCGAACGATCATCTTCGATCGTGACGCAAACGTGGTCTGCACCGCGCAACGCGAGTTTCAACAGCACTATCCGCAGCCAGGCTGGGTCGAACATGACCCGATGGAAATTTTTGCCACCCAAAGCGCGGTCATGGTCGAAGCCCTGGCTCAAGCCGGCCTGCATCATGATCAGGTTGCGGCGATCGGCATCACCAACCAGCGGGAAACCACGGTTGT
Source organism: Pseudomonas sp. TMW22089 (assembly GCF_022496645.1). NCBI lineage: Bacteria > Pseudomonadati > Pseudomonadota > Gammaproteobacteria > Pseudomonadales > Pseudomonadaceae > Pseudomonas > Pseudomonas sp. TMW22089. The sequence goes on along the minus strand of NZ_SCFG01000012.1, from coordinate 61,175 downwards.
CTGGGACAAAATCAGCGGGCGTCCGATCTACAACGCCATTGTCTGGCAGTGCCGGCGCAGCACCGAGATCTGCGAGCAGCTCAAGCGCGACGGTCACGAGCAATACATCAGCGACACCACCGGTCTGGTGACCGACCCGTACTTCTCCGGCACCAAGCTGAAGTGGATCCTCGACAACGTCGAAGGCAGCCGCGAGCGCGCACGTAATGGCGAACTGCTGTTCGGCACCATCGACAGCTGGCTGATCTGGAAATTTACCGGCGGCAAAACCCACGTCACCGACTACACCAATGCTTCGCGCACCATGCTCTTCAACATCCACACCCTGGACTGGGATGCCAGGATGCTGGAAGTGCTGGATATCCCTCGCGAAATGCTGCCTGAAGTGAAATCGTCTTCAGAGATCTACGGGCGCACCAAAAGCGGCATCGCCATTGGCGGTATTGCCGGAGACCAACAGGCCGCGCTGTTCGGTCAGATGTGCGTTGAGCCGGGCCAGGCCAAAAACACCTACGGGACTGGCTGCTTCCTGTTGATGAACACCGGCTCCAAGGCCGTCAAGTCGACTCACGGCATGCTGACTACCATTGCCTGCGGCCCACGAGGCGAAGTGGCCTACGCACTGGAAGGCGCTGTGTTCAACGGCGGCTCCACAGTGCAGTGGCTGCGTGATGAATTGAAAATCATCAACGACGCCCATGACACCGAATACTTCGCCAACAAGGTCAAAGACAGCAATGGCGTGTACCTGGTACCTGCGTTCACCGGCCTGGGGGCTCCTTACTGGGACCCGTATGCCCGTGGCGCACTGTTCGGTCTGACCCGTGGTGTCCGCGTGGATCACATCATCCGTGCCGCGCTGGAGTCGATTGCCTACCAGACACGCGATGTACTGGATGCCATGCAGCAAGACTCGGGCGAACGCCTCAAGGCCTTGCGCGTAGATGGCGGCGCTGTCGCCAACAACTTCCTGATGCAATTTCAGGCAGACATTCTCGGCACCATGGTTGAACGTCCGCAAATGCGTGAAACCACTGCCTTGGGCGCGGCCTACCTGGCCGGTCTGGCCTGCGGCTTCTGGAGCAGCCTGGAAGAGTTGCGCGGCAAGGCGGTGATTGAACGCGAGTTCGAACCTGCACTTGAGGATGCTTGCAAAGAGAAGCTCTACGCGGGCTGGAAAAAGGCCGTGAGCCGTACTCGTGACTGGGAACCCCACGAAGAAAGCAACTAAACACGCCCTGATACGCGAGCAGCGGATACCTTTGGTATTCGCTGCTACGCCTATGGTTCATGGCACCTGCGAGTAGCAGGCGGCGCTTTCCTGCGGCATGATGGGCGAATTTGCTTCGCCGCCCAAAGGAAACTCCATGAATCTGCCTCCACGCCAACAACAGATCCTCGAACTCGTTCGCGAACGTGGCTATGTCAGCATCGAGGAAATGGCTCAGTTGTTCGTCGTTACACCGCAGACCATCCGTCGCGACATCAATCAGTTGGCAGAAGCCGACCTGTTGCGTCGCTATCACGGTGGCGCCGCCTATGACTCCAGCGTTGAAAACACCGCCTACGCCATGCGCGCCGACCAGATGCGCGATGAAAAACGCCGTATTGGCGAAGCCATCGCCGCCCAGATTCCCGATCACGCCTCGATTTTCATCAATATCGGTACCACTACCGAATCCATTGCCCGGGCGCTGCTCAACCACAATCACCTGAAAATCATCACTAACAACCTGCATGTCGCTTCAATCCTGAGCGCCAAGGATGATTTTGAAGTCCTGATAGCCGGCGGTAACGTGCGCCGCGATGGCGGCATCGTGGGCCAGGCCAGCGTCGACTTTATCAACCAGTTCAAGTTCGACTTTGCACTGGTCGGTATCAGCGGCATCGATTCAGACGGCAGCCTGCTGGATTTCGATTATCAGGAGGTGCGTGTTTCCCAGGCCATCATCGCCAATGCCCGACAGACCATTCTCGCCGCTGACTCCAGTAAATTCGGGCGCAACGCGATGGTCCGCCTCGGGCCTATCAGCCTGATCGATTGTCTGGTCACCGACCAGCCGCCGGTCCCGGAACTTGCGCAACTGCTCGCCCAGTACAAAATCCGCCTGGAAGTGGTTTAACACCACACCGCACAAACTCCCGCAGGAGCGAGTGTGCCTCGCGATGACAGCACGGCCAGGCCCATGCATGCCTCGCGTGAATCGCGAGGCAACTGGCCCACGCGCTAAAATGTTCGAAATTCTTCCTTTTCCCCTCCTTCGATGAGTTTTTTCAATCGAAGCGCGCTGGCTCTGTCGGCCTTTATCCGCTACCATTTTCGAAAATGAACATTAATGTTCGAATTCAAATATGCGTAAAGAACGCGAGGCCTACATATGTCCCTGACCACCTTGCCTGCCACTCCCCTCGCCGAGGTTTACGATGTCGCCGTCATTGGCGGTGGAATCAACGGGGTAGGGATCGCGGCAGACGCTGCCGGTCGAGGCTTGTCTGTGTTCCTTTGCGAAAAAGACGATCTGGCCAGTCACACCTCGTCCGCCAGCAGCAAGCTGATTCATGGTGGCCTGCGCTACCTGGAGCATTACGAGTTCCGCCTGGTGCGCGAAGCCCTGGCCGAGCGCGAAGTGTTGCTGGCAAAAGCCCCGCATATCGTCAAGCCCATGCGCTTTGTCTTGCCCCATCGCCCGCACTTGCGCCCGGCATGGATGATCCGTGCCGGTCTGTTCCTGTATGACCACCTGGGCAAGCGTGAAAAGCTCGCCGGTTCTACCAGCCTCAAGTTCGGTACCGACAGCCCGTTAAAAGCAGAAATCACCAAAGGCTTCGAATACTCGGACTGCTGGGTGGATGACGCACGCCTTGTAGTACTCAACGCCATGGCTGCGCGGGAAAAAGGTGCGCATGTACATACCCAGACCCGATGCGTCGGAGCTCGTCGCAGCAAAGGCTTGTGGGAGCTGAATCTTGAGCGCGCTGACGGCAGCCTGTTTTCGATTCGCGCCAAGGCTTTGGTCAACGCTGCCGGGCCCTGGGTGGCCAAGTTCATCAAAGACGATCTCAAGCTGGACTCGCCATACGGCATTCGCCTGATTCAGGGCAGCCACCTGATCGTTCCGAAGCTGTATGACGCACCCAACGCCTTCATCCTGCAGAACGAAGACCAACGGATAGTGTTCACCATTCCGTACATGGACCAGTTCACCATCATCGGTACTACTGACCGCGAATACACCGGCGACCCGGCCAAAGTCAGCATCACCGAACAGGAAACCGACTATCTGCTGAACGTGGTCAACGCCCACTTCAAACAGCAAGTGAGCCGTGCCGACATTCTGCGCACTTACTCCGGCGTACGCCCGCTGTGCAATGACGAGTCGGACAACCCGTCGGCGGTCACCCGTGACTACACCCTGGCACTGTCCGGCGTGCCGGGCGAAGCACCTTTGCTGTCGGTGTTTGGTGGCAAGCTGACCACTTACCGCAAGCTGGCTGAATCGGCCATGGCCCAACTGACGCCGTACTTTACTCAGATCAAGCCAAGCTGGACCGCCAAGGCCACCCTGCCGGGTGGCGAAAACATGACTACCCCGCAAGCCCTGAGCGCTGCCCTGACCAGCAAATACAACTGGCTGGATACTGCCATTGCCAAGCGCTGGGCAATCACCTATGGCAGCCGCTCATGGAACCTGCTGGACGGTGCGCAAGGGCTGGACGATATGGGTGAGCATATCGGTAGCGGTCTCTACAGTCGTGAAGTCGACTACCTGTGCACACAGGAATGGGCACTGGATGCACAGGACATCCTGTGGCGCCGGACCAAGCTCGGCTTGTTCACCACGGCCCAAGAGCAGGAACACCTGGCGCAATACATGGCCACACTGGACTTGAAGCATCGCAAGGTAGCAGCCGCTTGATGGCATGACGCGCGGCATGAACGAGCCTGCTCGCGAAGGTACCCTCCCCGGTTTTCTGACAACCGGATTGCCTTCATCGCGAACAGGCTCGCTGCTGTAGCCCGGTTTCATTCGGTTTTCCGAACAGCAAGCCCCACATTGATTCGGCTTTCCGGGCATTCCCTATCGACAGCCATTCTTGAAATATTAAAAAACCTTTATAAATCATATAGATGAGCATTATTCACGCGTTTGGCACGACTCATGCTCTACACTCTGAGCCGAATGCTTAAACAGTGCTCAAGCCTGTTGGGCTATTCCTAGTACAAAAAGGGTCCGCAAACGGGCTCAATAAAAAAAACAATGTCGAGGAAACATCGATGCGCATCGTTCCGCAACTTTTGAGCGCAGCTATTGCTGCAGCTCTGATTAGCACTCCAGTTTTTGCAGCCGAATTGACCGGCACACTGAAGAAAATCAAAGAATCCGGCACCATCACCCTCGGGCATCGTGACTCCTCCATCCCGTTCTCTTACATCGCTGATGGCTCCGGCAAGCCGGTTGGCTACTCCCACGATGTGCAACTGGCAATCGTCGAAGGGCTGAAAAAGCAACTCGACATGCCCGACCTCAAGGTCAAGTACAACCTGGTCACTTCCCAGACCCGCATCCCGCTGGTGCAGAACGGCACCGTTGACGTTGAGTGTGGTTCCACCACCAACAACGCGGAACGCGCCCAGCAAGTAGACTTTTCGGTCGGCATCTTCGAAATCGGTACTCGTCTGCTGTCCAAAAAGGACTCGCCTTACAAGGACTTCGCTGACCTGAAAGGCAAAAACGTGGTCACCACCGCGGGCACGACTTCGGAGCGCATCCTCAAGGCGATGAACGCCGACAAGCAGATGGGCATGAACGTGATCTCGGCAAAAGACCACGGCGAAGCCTTCAACATGCTTGAGTCGGGCCGCGCTGTAGCCTTCATGATGGATGACGCACTGCTGGCCGGTGAAATGGCCAAGGCCAAGAAGCCAACAGACTGGGCCGTGACCGGCACGCCACAGTCGTACGAAATTTATGGCTGCATGCTGCGTAAAGGTGATCCTGACTTCAAGAAAGCCGTGGATGACGCCATCATCACTTACTACAAGTCTGGCGACGTCAATAAATCCTACGCCAAATGGTTCCAGTCCCCTATCCCGCCAAAAGGTCTGAACCTCGACTTCCCGATGAGCAAAGAGCTCAAAGAGCTGATCGCCAACCCGAACGACAAGCCGGCACCTGAAGAAAAACCAGCGGCCTGATCCCTGGCTGAGGCGACTTGTGAGCGCGATTGAACGCGCTCACAAGTCTTGTTCACCGGCTGTACTGCTTCTTACTGCATTAGAGAACACTCGAACCCCTGATGATCGAGCGGGCTCGGTGTGCCTGACGGACCCTGTCGGGTGAGAACGGATTCCCTGAAGCAAGTGCTTTTTTATAGACCCATCTGAGGGGAGACCCTGTATGAATTACAACTGGGACTGGAGCGTGTTCTTCAAGTCCACCGGCATAGGCAGCGAGACATATCTCGACTGGTTTATCTCCGGTCTGGGCTGGACCATTGCGATCGCTGTTGTCGCCTGGATTGTTGCACTGATACTGGGCTCGATGCTGGGCGTCATGCGCACCATGCCAAACCGCCTGGTAGCCGGCATCGCCGGGGTGTACGTGGAAATCTTCCGCAACGTACCACTGCTGGTTCAGCTGTTTATCTGGTACTTCCTGGTACCCGACCTGCTGCCGCAGAACCTGCAGGACTGGTACAAGCAAGACCTCAACCCGACCACCTCGGCCTACCTGAGCGTTGTCGTGTGTCTGGGTCTGTTCACCGCCGCCCGTGTCTGCGAACAGGTACGTACCGGTATTCAGGCCCTGCCCCACGGGCAAGAAGCCGCCGCGCGCGCCATGGGCTTCAGCCTGTCGCAGATCTACTGGAACGTGCTGCTGCCACAAGCCTACCGAATCATCATTCCACCGCTCACCTCCGAATTCCTGAACGTGTTCAAGAACTCGTCTGTGGCATCGCTGATCGGTTTGATGGAGTTGCTGGCACAAACCAAACAGACGGCAGAGTTTTCCGCCAACCTGTTTGAAGCCTTCACCCTGGCCACGCTGATTTACTTCACCCTGAACATGAGCCTGATGTTGCTGATGCGCCTGATCGAGAAGAAAGTCGCGGTGCCCGGCCTGATGTCATTGGGGGGCAAATAATGGACTTCTTCGATTTCAGCGGGATTGTTCCTGCCCTGCCGGGCCTGTGGAACGGCATGCTCATGACCTTGAAACTCATGGTCCTGGGCGTTATCGGCGGTATTGCCCTGGGCACCGTGCTGGCGTTGATGCGTTTGTCGTCCAGCAAGTGGCTGGCCAACCTGGCCGGCGCTTACGTGAACTACTTCCGCTCCATCCCGCTACTGCTGGTCATTACCTGGTTCTACCTGGCGGTCCCGTTCGTACTGCGCTGGATCACCGGCAAAGACACCCCGATCGGTGCATTCGAATCATGCATGGTGGCATTCGTCATGTTCGAAGCCGCCTACTTCTGCGAAATCGTGCGGGCCGGCGTACAGGCCATTCCCAAAGGCCAGATGGGCGCAGCCAAAGCGCTGGGCATGAGTTACGGCCAGGCCATGCGCCTGATCATCCTGCCCCAGGCCTTTCGCAAAATGACCCCGCTGCTGTTGCAACAGAGCATCATTTTGTTCCAGGACACCTCGCTGGTTTACACGGTTGGCCTTGTGGACTTCCTCAATGCCTCGCGCTCCAGTGGCGACATCATCGGCCGCTCCAATGAGTTCCTGATCTTCGCCGGTCTGGTGTATTTCATCATCAGCTTTTCCGCCTCGCTGCTGGTCAAGCGTCTGCAAAAAAGGTTTGCCGTATGATCTCGATCAAGAACATCAACAAGTGGTACGGGGACTTCCAGGTACTGACCGACTGCAGTACTGAAGTCAAAAAAGGCGAAGTGGTTGTAGTCTGCGGCCCGTCCGGCTCCGGTAAATCGACCCTGATCAAGTGCGTCAACGCCCTGGAACCGTTCCAGAAAGGCGACATCGTGGTCGATGGCACTTCGATTGCCGACCCGAAAACCGATCTGCCAAAACTGCGCTCGCGGGTGGGCATGGTGTTCCAGCATTTCGAACTGTTCCCGCACATGACCATCACCGAAAACCTGACGATCGCGCAGATCAAGGTATTGGGGCGCAGCAAGGAAGAAGCCACCAAAAAGGGCCTCGAACTGCTGGAACGCGTTGGCCTCTCGGCACATGCCCACAAGCACCCGGGACAACTCTCCGGCGGCCAGCAACAGCGCGTAGCCATTGCCCGCGCACTGGCCATGGACCCGATCGTCATGCTGTTTGACGAACCGACCTCGGCCCTCGACCCGGAAATGGTTAACGAAGTACTGGACGTGATGGTGCAACTGGCCCACGAAGGCATGACCATGATGTGCGTCACCCATGAAATGGGCTTTGCACGCAAGGTCGCCAACCGGGTGATCTTCATGGACCAGGGCAAAATCGTCGAAGACTGTGAGAAAGAAGAGTTCTTCGGTGATGTAACGGCCCGTTCCGAGCGTGCGCAACACTTCCTCGCCAAAATCCTGCAGCACTAAGCAGCACCATTCCTTGCAGGAGCGGGCTGGTCTCGCGATCTTCCAAAAGATCGCGAGGCAAGCTCGCTGCTACAGGAGATTTCTGTTAATCGGCTGCTCTTGCGCAGTGGTTGACCCAAGGCATCTGTGATGAAATGCGACCCCACTATTTATCGCGGTGCCCCGCCCTCACTTGCCGTGAAACCTCGTCTGCTCCGCCATTTGCTGTTACCCCCGCTCATCCTGCTGCTAACCATCGGGCTGGGCTACGCGGGCTATCGCGTCAGCGAACACTTTGGCATCCGCAGCCTCAGCGAGAACGGTGAGCGTCAACTTGAACTCCATGCACGCACTGTCGAGAGTGAGCTCGGCAAATACACCTACCTGCCCAGCCTGCTGGAGCTGGAGTCCAGTGTTTCGCATTTGCTGGCAGATCCGACCGCGCAGAACCGGGTTACCGTCAATCAATACCTCGAAGGTCTGAACCGCCGCAGCCGCAGCCGTGCCATTTATGTGCTGGACACCACGGGCCGGGTAATGGCCACCAGTAACTGGCGCGACGCCGACAGCTACCTGGGCGAAGACCTGTCCTTCCGGGCCTACTTTCAAGACGCAGTGCGCGGTCAGCCGGGACGTTTTTACGGCATTGGCAGCACCTCCGGCGAGCCGGGCTACTACCTGGCCCACGGTCTGGAAGAACAAGGCAAAATCATTGGCGTTGCGGTGATCAAAGTCCGCCTCGAAGCCCTTGAGGAGCGCTGGCAACGCGCCCGGCTCGAAGCCTATGTGAGCGATGAAAACGGCATCATCATTCTGTCGAGTGATCCGACCCGCCGCCTGAAATCGGTCCGCCCCCTGACCGCCGACACCAAAGAGCAGCTGGCGCGCAGCCTGCAGTATTACTGGTGGCCGCTTAATGAGCTGCAACCTGTGGAACGTGAGCATCTGGCCGAAGGCGTAGAAACCGTCACCTTTGCCGCCAGTAGCGGACTGGCCAAGGATGAAAAGGAAGTCAGCTATCTGGCCCAGACCCGCAAGCTCAACGACACGCCCTGGGAAATAACCCTGCTCACCCCATTACAAGACTTGCGCCGCGAAGCTGCCAATCAGGGCATGCTGGTGGCCGTGGCCTTTGCCCTGCTGGCCTTCTTGCTGATTGCCTGGAATGAGCGGCGCAAAGTGATAGCAACCAGGCTTGCGGCCCGCGAAGCCCTGCAAGAAGCCAATAACCAGCTCGAACGCAAAATTACGGAACGCACCGCCCACCTGCGTGCCAGCAACGAACGGCTCAAGGGCCAGATTCGCGAGCGCCGTCAGGCCGAAGACACCCTGCGCCGGGCCCAGGACGAACTGGTCCAGGCCGGCAAACTGGCCGCCATCGGTCAAATGTCCACCAGCATTGCCCATGAACTGAATCAGCCATTGGCCGCCTTGCGCACACTGTCTGGCAACACCATAAGGTTTCTCCAGCGCGGCGACCTGAAGGTAGCGGCGGACAATCTCAACACCATCAACAATCTGGTGGACCGCATGGGCCGCATCACTGCCAACCTGCGCTCCTTTGCCCGACGCGGCGATGACCAGGGCCAGGCCAGCCTGGGCAAGGCAGTGGAGGCGACCCTGCAACTGCTCGCGCTTCGCCTGGAAGCAGCCGGAGTTGAACTGCAGCGCGATTTCAGCGATGTCCAGCTCAAGATCGACCAGACCCGGCTGGAACAGATCCTCGTCAACCTGATTGGCAACGCTCTGGACGCCATGCAGGACCAGGCAGCCCCCAAAAAGCTGTGGCTGGAAGGCGAACCCGGCGACGGCAAGTACCGCCTGCGAGTACGTGACAACGGTCCCGGCATCGACCCTGAAAGCCGAAAACACCTGTTTGAACCCTTCTTCACCACCAAACCCGGCGAGCAGGGTCTGGGCCTGGGCCTGACCCTGTCGGCCAGCCTGGCCGCCGCTGCCGGCGGCAGCCTCAGCGTCGAGTTCCCAGCCACTGGTGGTGCTGCGTTTGTCCTCTTATTACCGCTGTTGCAACCCGCTAAGGCCGAGCCGATATGAATAACGAGCTGACCGTCCTGATTGTCGAAGACGACCCCCATGTCCTGCTCGGATGCCAGCAGGCGCTCGCGCTCGAAGATATTCGCAGCGAAGGCGTGAGCAGTGCTGAACAAGCCTTGGCAATGGTCGGGGACAACTTCCCCGGCATTGTCATCAGTGACATCCGCCTGCCCGGGATCGATGGTCTGGAGCTGCTGAAACGGCTCAAGGCCCGTGATCGCAGCCTGCCGGTGGTACTGATTACCGGGCATGGCGATATTTCCATGGCCGTGGGCGCCATGCGCGATGGCGCCTATGACTTCATGGAGAAACCTTTTTCTCCTGAACGCCTGGTCGACATCGCACGCCGGGCTCTTGAGCAACGCGGCCTGGCCCGGGAAGTGTGGTCACTGCGCCGGCAGCTGGCCGAGCGTGATTCCCTTGAGGGCCGGATCATCGGCCGCTCGCCCGCCATGCAGCAATTACGCGAATTGATCGCCAACGTCGCCGATACCTCGGCCAACGTGCTGATTGAGGGCGAAACCGGTACCGGCAAGGAACTGGTCGCCCGCTGCCTGCACGACTTCAGCCGTCGCCAGCCCCGGCAATTCGTCGCGCTCAACTGCGGCGGGCTGCCGGAAAACCTGTTCGAAAGCGAGATATTCGGTCACGAAGCCAATGCCTTTACCGGTGCCGGCAAGCGTCGGATCGGCAAGATCGAACATGCCGACGGCGGCACCCTGTTTCTCGACGAAGTAGAAAGCATGCCGCTCAACCTGCAGATCAAACTGCTGCGGGTGCTGCAGGAGCGCTCACTGGAGCGCCTGGGCTCCAACCAGAGCATCGATGTCGATTGCCGGGTGATTGCCGCCACCAAGTCCGACCTCGATCAGCTGAGCAAAGTCAGCCAGTTTCGCAGCGACCTCTATTACCGGTTGAATGTGGTGACACTCGAGCTGCCGCCTCTGCGCGAGCGCCGCGAAGACATCCTGCAACTGTTCGAGTACTTCCTGCAGCAATCGTCTCTGCGTTTCGACCGCACGGCGCCTGAACTGGATAACCAGACCCTGTCCAACCTGATGAGCCATGACTGGCCGGGCAACGTGCGAGAGCTGCGCAACGTGGCCGAGCGTTTTGCTTTGGGCCTGCCGGCCTTCAAGAAATCGGGCAGCAACGTCGCCCAGGGCCTGGGCTTTTCGGAAGCGGTGGAGGCGTTCGAGCGCAATCTGCTCAGCGATGCACTACAACGCAGTGGCGGCAACCTGACCCAGGCCAGCCAGGAGTTGGGCATGGCCAAAACCACACTCTTCGACAAGGTCAAAAAATACGGGCTGGCTCACTGATGGATTTAATTCTGAAAGCTGCACTGGGCGCCGCCGTGGTAATCATCCTGGCGATGCTGGCAAAAACCAAAAACTATTACATCGCAGGTCTGGTCCCGCTGTTCCCGACTTTTGCCCTGATTGCCCACTACATCGTCGGCAAAGGGCGCTCACTGGACGACCTGAAAACCACCATCGTCTTCGGCATGTGGTCGATCATTCCCTACTTCGTCTACCTCGCAGCACTCTACGTACTGGTGGATCGCATGCGTCTTGAAGCCTCTTTGGCACTGGCCGCCGTGGCCTGGCTGATCGCCGCAACCGTACTGGTCAGTGTCTGGGTGCGCTTGCACTGATCGCCAGGAGCGAGCTTGCTGGCGGTAGCAACGTCGCGCTGCACTTGAAATACCCGGGGGCCTGGATCGCAAGCTGTCTCGTTCCAGCAGAGATCCACACCCGCCGAAATTCTGGCCCGCCCCTTGCATTTACCCCCTGACGCCCGCCTGGTCTGACCCGGCGGTGAATAAACGGGGGTACATAGCACATGAACATTCTCGATCTGGATCACAGCCTGACCCACCAGGCGCCCATTGCGCTGCGGCTGGCCGATGGTCGCGCGATCCGTATGGATTTACTGGCCCTGGGACCGAAATTGCGCCTGTGGTCCACCGAACGCAATTACCAGCGCTTCGCCAAATTACTGCAGGAACGTCCCAGGCGGGCGGCCCACAGGCCTGAAATATTCTTCGTCGGCTCCGGTGATTATCATCACCTGACCCCGGCCCTGCTGGCAGACCTGCGCGAGCCTGTCACCCTGATCCATTTCGACAACCACCCCGACTGGGTGCGCTTTGCTCCCCGCCGGCATTGCGGTTCATGGATCAACCGGGCACTCAGACTGCACAATATCAAGCGTATCGTCACCCTTGGCCCCTGCAGCGATGACCTGAAAAGCCCGCAGTTCAAAGGCGCCAACCTGGGGGCCTTGCGTAGCGGGGCTCTACAACTCTTTCCATGGCGCCATGCGCCCACCAAAGTCTGGGGCCGCATCGGCGATGGCGCAGGCCATGAGCAACACGAAAATCTCCTGTACTGGCGCAACCTGGCCGATCAGGACTGGCCCACCTTTATCGACAAACTAATCAAGAACCTGCCCACCACAGGGGTGTGGATCAGCATCGACAAAGACGTGCTGGCCAGCGAAGACGCCGCCACCAACTGGGATCAGGGCGGCATGCGTCTTACCCACCTGCTCCACGCCATACGCGCGCTGGCCACCAGCAAGCGCGTACTGGGGATCGACGTCTGCGGCGACTTCGCCAGGGCGCCACACAGCAACCTGCTCAAACGCTGGGAGGCCAAGTCCGATCAGCCGCCACCAGAACGCTGGAGCGAAAGCGATTTGTTACGCAACTCAACCACCAACAAAGCCCTGATTTCGTTGTTTGAGGAGCTGTTTCCGTGACTTTGACTGTTATTGCGCTAGTGGCGTTTTCCATCGTTCTCGATGTGATCGGCCAACTGTGTTTCAAAATCGGCCTCGACCGGTTACCCGAACTCGAAGGCGGCTTTCGCCTCAATGCGTTCTGGGGCCAGGTGTTCCAGGCTCCCATGCTGTGGGCGGGTATCGCTGCCTACGTGATCGAATTTTTCATCTGGCTTGAAGCCTTGTCCCGGGCGCCGCTGAGTTTGTTGTTTCCGGCCGCAGCGCTGGCCTATTGCGGCGTGGTCTTCGCCGGCAAGGTGTTTCTTGGTGAACACGTCAGCCGTCGCCGCTGGATGGGCACTCTGGTGATTACCCTCGGCGTGTTGCTGGTCAGCATCGCCGGAGCTTAGGAGATTAATCATGCAAAACTCTGAACCGATGAATCTGCCACAAAGTGGATGGCTGCATGGGCGGCTGGGTACGGTTGTACTGTGGGCATTGCTGATCATCCTGGAAAGCGCAGGGCAAATAGCGACCAAAGTCGGCGGCGACCAGTTGGGCAATACGGATTTCACCCTGCAATGGCTGCACGACATGCTGCTCAACCCCGGGGTATGGGCAGCCATTGCCTGCTATATCGGCGCATTTTTCGTGTGGATGCTGATATTGCGCCGCAGCAGTCTGTCGTTGGCGTTTCCGCTAAGTTCGCTGGTATTCGTGGGGGTGCTGCTGGGGTCGTGGCTGGGCCTGGGTGAGCACATCAGCGCGCTGCACTGGGCGGGCGTGGCGGTGATCATTGGCGGGATTGCCTTGCTGGCTGACGGCGAGCCGGAGCACTGACAGATCGACTGATGAGCAACTGCGGGAGCCGGCTATCCAGCTCCCGCAGAGTCAGCCCGCACTCTAGAATTTATAGCTGATCGCGGTCTGCACTGTGCCCTGATTCACGTCGCCCACATCCTTGACGATGCTGCTGTCTGCCGCTGTACCCACCAGACGAACCCAGCTGGCACTGGCCACCAGTGACCAATGTTGTGTCAGCGCAAACTCGAAGTTCTGGGTCAATGTCACGTTCTGGAAACCACCGCCGGCCTTGTACGCAGAAAAACCCGAAGCCCGGGCTTCACTGGCGCTGACACCAAAGAAAGTCGACATTTGCCGGGCATCGGCAAAGTTCACCGCCAACTGGCTGCTGCCGATAATTCCCAGGCCCAGCGGATAACCCAGCTCACCGCCCACTTGCCCCAATAACCCTCCCTGCCCGCCGGCACCGCCCACCGCCTGGCCCAGTTGCGCATACACGCGCCAGAACTCGGCCGGACTGTATTGCACGAAGCCGCCCAGCTGCGCCATGTCCGAAACATCCCGCAGCCCGCGCAGCGAACCGTTGGCGTTACGCCCCGACAAGTAATTGATAAATGGCCCGGCGCTCCAGCCATCAGCTTTGAAGCTGCTCCAGGTCAGGCCATTGTCGGTATCCAGACTGACATCGCCCCAGTCCACATCGAAATACGGCAGCGGTACTGTCTGATAGCGGCTGCCACTGGGGTCGTAAGGCTGATAGCCAATCCCGACCCCCACTTCGCCACTGGGGCCGTCGGCAGCACGCGCCACGACCCCGACACCCAACAATGAGAGCAGCAAAAAAACAGGAGCGCAGGTTTTCATGACAGAGGTTCCATATGAATTCATGCGCGCATAAGTCGCTTTTTTGAGAATTCGACGCAAGCACTGATGTTGTTTGTAGCAAGCTACAAAAATTGTAGCCTGCTCGGGGATTCTCACCGCGGGCAACGGCCAAAGCCCCGGCCCACGGGGCTTTGGCAACTTGGCACAGTCCGTGCTCTGTCCTGTACATGCGCAAAGTGCGCGTCTCCACAACAGGACAATGCAGATGATGCAATGGCATATCGTGTGTGATTTCGACGGAACCATCACCCGCACCGACGTCATCGACAACATTCTTCAACGTTTCGCCGACCCCAGCTGGGAAGCGATCGAAGAACAATGGGTGCAAGGTGAGATTGGTTCGCGTGAATGCCTCAGCCGCCAGCTGTCGCTGGTTAAAGCCTCCCCAGCCGAACTGCTGGCCTATTTCGATACCGTTGAGATTGACCCGGACTTTCCGGATTTCGTTGATCACGTCATCGGCCTCGGTGCTTCTATCGAAGTGGTCAGTGACGGCATCGAACAGGGCATCGCGCGCATCCTGGCCCGCAACTATGTGAGCCTGTTGCCGATCCTCGCCAACCGCCTGCGCCAGGTCGACCACAACAGTTGGCGCATCGACTTCCCCCATGCCAGCGACGCCTGCCATGCGGCTTCAGGCAACTGCAAATGCAAATCCACGCCTGGCGGCAAACGCGTGCTGGTGATTGGCGACGGGCGCTCCGACATGTGTGTGGCCGCAAGCGCCGACTTCGTATTCGCCAAAGACAGTCTGGCTGAACACTGCGAGCGCAACGGCATCCCCTACGCACGCTTCGACACATTCGCTGAACTTGCGGCCCTGCTGGCCAAATTGCCAAGCAACGCCGCCAACGCCCCCCACTATTCTCGTGAACAACAGGAGCTTTTCAATCATGTCTGATATCCGGATCGCCTCACCTGAAGACCAGATTCTTCTGGAAAAAGAAGCCAAGTACTGCTCGTACGGCGACACTGTCCACTACATCGAACCACCGCGCATTTTCAGCCGCTGCGAAGGCTCTTATGTATGGGACACCAGTGACCAGGCTTATCTCGATCTGCAAATGTGGTACTCGGCGGTTAACTTCGGTTACTCCAATCCGCGCTTGAACAACGCCCTGAAACAACAGATCGATACCCTGCCGCAGATTGCCAGCCAATACCTGCACAAAGGCAAGATCGAGTTGTCGGAGCGCATCGCGGTCGACGCCAAAAACAAGTTCGGTCTTGACGGACGCGTACACTTCAACGTTGGCGGTTCACAGTCCATCGAAGACTCGTTGAAAGTGGTCCGTAACGCCACCAACGGCAAAAGCCTGATGTTTGCCTTCGAAGGCGGCTACCACGGTCGTACGCTAGGTGCTTCGTCGATCACCTCCAGCTACCGCTACCGCCGTCGCTATGGCCACTTCGGTGAGCGCGCCAATTTCATCCCGTTTCCGTATCACTTCCGCGGCCCAAAAGGCATGACCAAAGAAGAATATGGCAGCCACTGCGTACAGCAATTCGCCCGTTTGTTTGAAACTGAATACAACGGTGTATGGGACCCTAAAGTCGGCCAGAGCGAATATGCCGCGTTTTACGTCGAGCCGATCCAGGGCACCGGCGGCTATGTGATTCCCCCCATGAACTTCTACAGCGAACTCAAGCAGGTTCTGGATCAACACGGCATTTTGATGGTGGTTGATGAAATCCAGATGGGCTTCTGGCGCACCGGCAAGCTATGGTCGATCGAGCACTTCGACGTCAAACCCGACGTGATCGTGTTCGGCAAGGCGCTGACCAACGGCCTCAACCCGCTGGGCGGCATCTGGGCCCGTGAAGAGCTGATCAACCCGAAAATCTTCCCGCCAGGCTCGACCCACTCCACCTTCGCCTCCAACCCGCTAGGCACTGCGGTGGGTCTGGAAATGTTCAAAATGACCAGCGAAATCGACTACGGCGCGAAGGTCATGGAGAAAGGCAAATACTTTCTGGCAGGCCTGCAGGACCTGCAAAAACGCTACCCGATCATCGGCGATGTCGACGGCCTGGGCCTGGCCCTGCGCTGCGAAATCTGCGGTCCGGACGGCTTTACCCCGGACAAGGCAACCCTGGACTACATGGTTGAAGAAGGCATGAAGGGCGATATCGAAATCGACGGCAAGCGTCTGGGTCTGATTCTGGACGTCGGCGGCTACTACAAAAACGTCATCACCCTGGCTCCATCGCTGGAAATCAGCTACGCCGAAATCGACCTTGGCATCGCCCTGCTCGATCGCCTGTTGCATCGGGCCATGAAGCGGTGAAGCGGTCAGAGATCGACCTGGGCGAAGGCGACGCCGGTTTCGTTCTCGGCACGGGTGAGGTCGGGATCCTGTTGATCCACGGCCTCACCGGCACCCCGACGGAGTTGCGGCGGGTGGCCCAGGGGCTGGCCAAGGACGGTACATGCACAGTGTACGTACCCACCCTGGCCGGCCACTGCGGTGACAACAGCGACCTGCAGGCCACCGGCTGGCAAGACTGGTACGAAGGGGTGCGTAAAACCTTCGTCGATGTCCGCCAGCGCCATGCCCGGGTTTTCGTCGGCGGTCTGTCGATGGGTGCAGTGATGTCGATGTACCTGGCCTCCGAACACCCGGGGCAAGTGGCGGGCCTGTTGATGTACTCCACCACCTTGCGCTACGACGGCTGGAGCATTCATAAACTGGCGTTCCTGACACCCTTGCTGATGGCCATTCCGTTCGGCGTGCACCTGTGCAGTTTCGAGGAGAAACCGCCCTACGGGATCAAGAACGAGCGCCTGCGAGCGATCGTTGAACGACAGATGAAAGCCGGTGAAAGCAGCAATGCCGGGTTACTGACAATGGAAGGCATCACCGTGCGCGAGCTGCACCGGATGAACGCCGTGGTGAAAAAGCGCATGCCGTCGATCACCACCCCGGCACTGGTACTGCACTCCATCGAAGACGACATCACCAGCCGCTGGAACGCCGATTACGTAGAGCGCCATCTGGGCGGCCCGGTGACCAAAGTGCTGCTCGATAACTGTTACCACATGATCACCGTCGACCTGCAATACCGCCGCGTGATTGAACTGAGTGACGCTTTCATCAAGCACCACAGCACCGTTGCCCAGGGCACTGTCGAGTACCTGCAGCAAGCCTGACCAAGGAAGATCCATGATTACAGCCCAAGCCTTTTCATCAATCCAGGCCATCGAACGCGAGGCCTGGAATGACTGCTTCCCAGATTCTCTGGAGGATTGGGACTACATCGTGGCAGTGGAAAACGCCGGCATTGAGGGCTTCGAGTGGCGTTACCTGACGCTGTACAGAGGCTCGACCCTGATTGCCGCCGCCACCGCATTCACCACCTCTTATCGCCTCGACACCACGGTTCAGGGGATCGGTAAACGATTTACCGAAAAGCTGAACCATATTTTGCCGGGGCTGGTGCAGTTACCTCTATACGCCATCGGCTCCCCGGTAACCGAACAATGCAACGCGGGCACCGCCAGCCATATTCCGCCTGACCAGCGCCCGGCCCTGCTGGCACGCCTGCTGCTTCTGGCGCAGCACGACGCCCGCCAGCTGGATATCGGCCTGATAGCGGTCAAGGACGTCCCCAGCCATGACGATGACTGGTCCCATAGCTGCAAGGCGGCGGGCTATCAGTCCATGCCCAGCCTGCCCAGGGCCGTGCTGCCCGTACCTTTTGGCTCGGTTGACTGCTACCTCGGCTCCCTGGGTAAATCCACCCGCAAAGACATGCGCCGCAAATTGCGCTCACCCGGACCCAGGGTGGAATGGCGCAGCAGCATTGACGATGTCCTGCCCGACATCATGCGTTTGTACGAAGCCAGCCTGGCCCGCAGCGACCTGCAATTCGAACGCTTACCGCCCGCTTATTTCACGGGTATCCTCCAGCAACTGGGAGACCGGGCGCTCTGCGTGCTGTATTGGCTCGATGACCAACTGGTAGCGTTCAATCTGCTACTGATCGACGAACATCGGCTGGTGGACAAATTTTTCGGTCACGACCTTGAACTGACACGGGAGTACAGCTTGTATTTCAGAAGCTGGATGGAGAACGTCGACTACTGCATCCGTAACAGAATTGCGCTATACGAATGTGGCCAGGCCGGATACGCCAGCAAAGTTCGCCTGGGCTGCACCTTCCAGAGCAATACGCTGTTCTTCCGCCATCGCAACGGGTTGGTCAATAACATGCTCAAGTTAGTCAAACTATTCGTCCGCCCAGACCGTCATGACCCCGCCCTTGCGGCAGCGATAAGCGAGCATTAATGCCAATCACCTCTGAATCAAAGCGCAATGCTCCAGCGTTCAAGGTCTCGCGCTGGACGGTTCAGCGCAAACTGGTACTGGCCTTCTGGCTGGTCAGCGTCATCCCCACCATGATCGCCGCCGAACTGGCCGCCACCACGCTGTCGCATATTTTCGACAACAACGTGCGCGTCTGGCTGCAGGAATCGACCGAAATCGTCAAAGACGAAATCGGCGAAATCGTTCAAGACAATGCCCGCGCGGCGCAATTGTTCCTGCGCTATACCCACCCGCCTACCTCCCATACAGCCCTGCGCCACGACAAGTTGACCGCCGACATTGCCAGTGCAATGGACATTAACGTGGTGGCGCTGATTCGCAGCAGTGACCACAAAGTGGTATTCAGCACGGCCAGTGAAGCCATCGTTGACCAGATCAGCATGGCGCCCAATGCCGTGCTGCAAACCATCGACGTGGGCGGCGTGCCCACCGGCACAGTGGTTTCGACCTTTCCTACCACCCAGGATGGCGAGGCGTATCAATTACTGGTTGCCACTTACATGGACAACAGCTTTTTGACCAGCGTCGCTGACGTCCACTCCCTGGACCTGCGCCTGTACCTGGCCAGTGGTAATGGCTATTCCGAAATTTTCTCCAGTCAGCACTTTGATGACCGTGAGCTTCAGGTGCCGACTGCCATCGAGCAAATACTGCGCGAGACCAAACAGCCCAGCGAGCAATTCACCACTCGCTACAGCGGACTGTACTGGCCAATCCTCAACGGTACCGGTGAACTGCAAGGCGTGATTTACAGTGGTTTGCTACGCCATACCAGCCTTGTCGGCCTGGTCAATCAGAGCAACCTGTTTGCACTGATTTTCCTGGTCGGCTCGATACTTTCGCTAAGCGTTGGCTGGCTGGTTTCCGAGCGCCTGACCCGGCCACTGCGCGGTCTGTCTGAAGGTGTACGGGCAGTGATTGCCGGGGATTACACGCAACTGGTCGCGGTGTCTGGCCGGGACGAACTGGCTGAGTTGAGCAGCACCTTCAACCACATGACCGTACGCCTGGCCCAGTTGCATCATCTAGAGGCCCAGTTGCGCCGGCGTGATCGCCTGCATGCCCTGGGCGAGGTCGCCATGGGCCTGGCCCACGAAATCCGCAATCCGCTGGGCATTATCAAAACCGCCACCCAACTGCTGCACCGGCGGGCCAATCTGGACGAAACCGACAAGCGCCATCTGGAGTACGTGGTCAGCGAGGTATCTCGAATCAACGAGCTCATTACCGACTTTCTGGACTTTGCCAAACCCAGTGCACCGGTGCGTTCAGTCCAGCCGGCACGACTTCTGGTCGAAGATATTCTGGGCTTCTGCAAGCCCGAGCTGGACAGCCACAACATCAGAACCGAAATAGACGACAAAGCCCCCGGGGCAACCATTTATGCAGACACCCGGCAACTGAAACAGGCTTGCCTGAACCTGATCATCAATGCCATAGACGCAATGCCTGACGGAGGGCACCTGACATTGCGCATTGCCCGTGACACCAACAATGACACCGTGATCAGCATTATTGATAACGGCCAAGGTATTGAACCTGACATGATCGAGCGAATTTTCACGCCTTTTGTAACCACCAAGGCATCGGGTACGGGCCTGGGTCTGCCCAAAGTGTTCTCCATTATGGAAAACCACGACGGCCGGATTGAATGCATCAGCGAGAAAAACGCCGGAACCACCTTCAACCTGTATATTCCGGCCCACGGAGGGGATGAGTCATGAGTCACAACATCCTGGTGGTCGACGACGAGCCGAAACTTTGCGACCTGCTCAGTTCCGCGCTGAGCCAGAACGAGGTGCAGGTATTTACCGCAGGCAACGGCCTGCACGCACTGGCCATTCTGGAACAGGAAGACATCGACCTGATCATCAGCGACTGGCGCATGCCCGGCATGGACGGCTCGCAGTTACTGGCCGAGGTCAAGGTGCGTTATCCGCATCTGCCAGTCATTGTGATGACGGCCTACAGCACGGTGAAAAACGCCGTACAGTCGATGCGCGATGGCGCCTACGACTACATTGCCAAACCCTTCGATATCGACGAACTGGACATCACCGTCAGCAAAGCCCTGCAGTTTCGCGACATCCTGCGCGATAACGCACGCATGCGCGCCGAACTCGACGAGCACTGGCATATCGAGAGCCTGATAGGTGACAGCCCGAGTTTTCGCCGGGTGTTGCAGGCCATCGACTCGGTGCGTGACAGCAACGCCACCATCCTGCTGACCGGTGAAAGCGGTACCGGCAAAGAGATGGTCGCCCGTGCCATCCACAACCACGGTAGCCGGGCCGACAAACCCTTTGTCGCGGTCAACTGTGCGGCGATTCCTGAAGGGCTGCTGGAAAGCGAGATGTTCGGTCATCGCAAAGGCGCCTTTACCGGTGCCGTCGCTGATCGTGTCGGGCGCTTCATGCAAGCGGACAAAGGCACTTTGTTTCTCGATGAAGTGGGCGATATGCCCCTGGCTCTGCAGGCCAAGATTTTGCGCGCGCTGCAAGAGCGGGTCATTGAGCCCGTTGGAGATCCCCGCGAGCGCAAGGTCGATGTCCGGGTCATTGCAGCCACCAATAAAAACCTGCTGGAAGCCGTGGCCAACAAAGAGTTTCGCGAGGATCTGTACTACCGCCTGAATGTATTCCCGATTCCCCTGCCTGCCTTGCGCGAGCGGGTTGAAGACATCGCTGCGCTGGCGCGGCACTTCGCCCACAATCTGGGGGCTACTGCTGGCAAACGGATCAGCGGTTTCAGCCCCAGTGCCTTGCGGGCAATGGCCGAATACAGCTGGCCCGGCAACATTCGCGAACTGCAGAACTGCGTCGAGCGCGCCACCATTGTGGCCACCAGCAGCACGATCCAGGACAGTGACCTGCCGCCGTACCTGTTCAGTGCCCAGCCGAGCCAGACCAGCGCCCTGCCGAGCCCGGGCCCGAGCGTACCGCCCGATCTGGAAGCGGCGCTGGCTGAAGTGGAAAAAGCCTACATCCTGGCGGCGCTGCAACAAGCCCACGGAGTCCAGGCTGCTGCAGCGCAGTTGATTGGCATATCAGAACGCAGCTTCTGGTACCGCCTGAAAAAGCTCGATATACACGTCGACAAAATCATCAGATAAAGCCAACCCCCAGTTTCAACATCAAATGCTCGCGAGCTTTCAAGCTCCAATGCTCGCGAGCAAGCTCGCTCCTACAGGTGCTGCGCCGGGTTCAGGCAACCTGCGCCCGCAACTGCCGCGCCGCCGCCACCATGTTGATCAGTGCCGCTTCGGTCTCGGCCCAGGCGCGGGTTTTGAGGCCGCAGTCGGGGTTTACCCACAACCGCTCAGCCGGAATACGTTGGGCCGCCTTGCTCAGCAACTTGACCATCTCGGCCGTGTCCGGAACCCGTGGCGAGTGGATGTCATACACCCCCGGGCCAATGTCGTTCGGGTAATCGAATGCTTCAAACGCATCCAGCAGTTCCATATCCGAACGCGAGGTTTCGATGGTGATGACGTCAGCGTCCATCTCGGCAATCGACTTGATCACATCGTTGAACTCGCTGTAGCACATGTGGGTATGAATCTGTGTTTCGTCCCCGACTCCCGAAGCACACAGGCGAAAAGCCTCCACTGCCCAGTCCAGGTATTCCTGCCACTGCGCCCGACGCAACGGCAGGCCTTCGCGCAAAGCCGCTTCGTCAATCTGCACAATCTTGATCCCGGCTTTTTCCAGATCGATCACCTCGTCACGAATCGCCAGCGCCAGTTGTTGCGCCTGCACTTTGCGCGAAACATCTTCGCGGGGGAATGACCACATCAGCATGGTCACCGGGCCGGTCAACATGCCCTTCATTACCTTGTCGGTCAGGCCCTGAGCGTATTTGATCCAGTCCACGGTCATGGCTTGAAGACGGCTCAGGTCGCCGAAAATGATCGCCGGCTTCACACAGCGCGAACCGTAGCTCTGCACCCAGCCATATTGCGTAAACACGTAGCCATCCAGCTGTTCGGCAAAGTACTCGACCATATCGTTACGTTCGGCTTCGCCGTGGACCAGCACGTCCAGCCCCAAACGCTCCTGGGTTTGTACGGCGTTGCGAATTTCGCTGTGCATGGCGTCGGTGTACTCACTGACCGACAATTTGCCCTGTTTGTAAGACTGCCGCGCCAGCCGAATCGATGCTGTCTGCGGAAACGATCCAATAGTGGTCGTAGGAAATGCTGGCAGATTCAGGCGCGCGCGCTGCAACTGGATACGGGTGGCAAACGGCGACTGACGCTGGCTGTCCGCAGCGGTAATCGCTGCGGTACGTGCTTGCACCGCAGGCTTGTGAATCCGTGGCGAGTTGGCGCGGCTGGCCTGCACCGCACGGCTTTGGGCCAGCGCCTGCTGCACTTTGGCATCCTGGGGGATATTCAGCGCATCGCGCAGTACGGCAATTTCGTCGCACTTTTGCCGGGCAAAGGCCAGCCAGCTTTTAAGCTCGGCATCCAGCCGGGTTTCGCGGTCCAGATCAACCGGGCTATGCAACAGCGAGCAAGAGCCGGCAACCCACAGATTGTCACCAAAGCGTTCTTCGGCTTCCTGCAATTGGGCCAGGGCGTTTTCCAGATCACAGCGCCAGACGTTGCGACCGTTCACCAGACCCAGCGACAACACTTTATAGGTCGGCAGGCGATCCAGAATGGCATGCAACTGGTCAGGGGCACGCACCAGGTCAACGTGCAAACCTTCCACCGGCAGGCTGACAGCCAGCCCCAGATTGTCTTCCAGACCGCTGAAGTAAGTGGCTACCAGCTTCTTCAGAGGTGAGTACTGAAGGATGTGGTAAGCACGCTCAAAGGCGTTTTTCCACTCCTGGGGCAGGTCAAGCGACAGAATCGGTTCGTCAATCTGCACCCATTCCACACCTTGTTCAGCCAGACGGGAAAGAATAGCGGCGTATACCGGCAACAGGTTTTCCAGCAGATCGAGTTTGTTGAACTCATTGCCCTTGGTCTTGCCCAGCCACAGGAAAGTCAGCGGTCCTATGATCACCGGCTTGACCTTGTGGCCCAGGGCCAGGGCCTCGGCAGTTTCTTCAAACAGCTGATTCCAGCTCAGTTCAAAACGCTGATCCTGACTGAACTCCGGCACCAGGTAGTGATAGTTGGTATCAAACCATTTGGTCAGTTCTTGAGCGTACTGGCCGTTGCCGTGTTCGCCGCAGCAACTCTGGCTCGCACCACGGGCCATGCCGAACAGGGTATTCAGGGTTGGACGGCCCTGGGCGTCCAGGGTACTGGCGAACCGCTCGGGAATGGCACCGAAGGTCAGCGAGTGGCTCAGCACCTGGTCGTACCAGGCAAAGTCACCCACCGGCAGTAAGTCGATCCCGGCGTCTTTTTGCAGTTGCCAGTGGCTGGCGCGCAGTTCACGCCCCACAGCTTGCAGGGCAGCCTGGTCAATATCGCCCTTCCAGTACGCTTCGAGTGCTTTTTTCAGTTCACGATCCGCACCGATACGCGGGAAACCAAGATTGTGTGCCAGGGCCATAACGACATTCCTTCGTGTAAGTAATGGCACAATTATCGACACGCACTGCAACATGAGACAAACTCAACGTTTTCGTGTTGATCATCAAATTTACTCATGGAGTCACCGTGCTGGAAATTCGTCACCTCAAAACCCTGCACGCATTACGCGAGTCCGACAGCCTGGTCGAAGCGGCTGAACGGCTGCACCTGACACAATCTGCTTTATCCCACCAGTTCAAAGAGCTGGAAGAACGCATGGGCATGCCGCTGTTTGTGCGCAAAACCAAACCGGTCCGTTTCACCAGCGGCGGGTTGCGCCTGCTGCAACTGGCCGATGCCATGCTCCCGCTGCTGCGCGGCGCCGAGCGCGATATCGCCCGTTTGGTCGGCGGTACGGCCGGACGTTTGCACATGGCGATTGAGTGCCACAGTTGCTTCCAGTGGCTGATGCCCACCATCGATCAGTTCCGCGACGCCTGGCCCGAGGTCGAACTGGACCTGGCTTCGGGCTTTGCCTTCGCCCCCTTGCCTGCACTGGCCCGGGGCGATCTGGATCTGGTGGTTACTTCTGACCCGCAAGAGATTGCAGGGCTGACGTATGTGCCGCTGTTTACCTACGAAGCCATGTTGGCCGTTGCCAATCAGCATGCTCTGGCCAGCAAGCCGTTTATCGTGCCGGAAGATTTGAGCACCGAGACTCTGATTACCTACCCGGTGGAGCGCGACCGGCTCGATATTTTCACCCGCTTTTTAGAGCCGGCAGACGTTGAACCGGCACAAGTGCGCACCTCCGAGCTGACCGTCATGATGATGCAGCTCGTAGCCAGTGGCCGTGGTGTATGCGGGATGCCGCACTGGGCCTTGCATGAATACAGCTCGCGCGGCTACGTGAAAGCCAAGCGCCTCGGTGAGAAAGGGTTGTTTGCCACGCTCTACGCGGCGGTACGTGCCGATATGCTCGACGCCCCTTATATGCGCGACTTTTTGCTGACGGCCAAAGACACATCCTTCTCGACCCTGGACGGGGTGAGTGCCGTTCGCTGAACCTGTACAACCTGCGGGAGCAAGCTCGCTCCTGCAGGGGCGGGTCGCTTATACCAGCCGGCGCATATGCACCCGGTCGTAATACTCCTCCCCCACCCGGATCGCGCAATCTTCAAGCCCCGACTGTTCAAACCCGCAGCGGCGATACAAGGCCAGCGCCGCTGGACTGTTGGCGCTCACGCTCAGTTGCAGCACTTTTATTTCGGGCTCCTGCTCTGCCATGGACAACACTGCCTGCACCAGGTGCTCGCCCAGCCCCTGCCCGCGAAAGCCCCCGGATACGTACAAGCCAAACAGCGTGGCCTGATGCCGGGCGTCTTCCCACGGCTCGAAAGCCAGACCCACTACCCCCACCAGCCGGTCATCGACAAAGGCGCCGAACAGCGCGCTCAATTCATCATCCAGCTGTGCTTGCCACCAACTCAGTGGCAACTTTTCACGGTTTGACAGGCTGGAAACAAAAGCCTCGGGGTGCAGCGCGTAGGCCTCCAGCAGTAACTGGCGATACGCACTGGCGTGTGAGGGATCAAGCAGTTCTATAGCCATATCGGGTCCCAATCATAGGGTTTTACGTTGTTCCAGCATCAATTTTACCGCCAGACCGGCCAGTACAAAGCCCATGACATAACGCTGGACAGCCAGCCACAGCGGATTACGCACAAACCAGAAGGCAATGCCTGAAGCAAACAGCGCAATCAACAGGTTCACGGTGAAACTGACGCTGATCTGGGTCAGGCCCAACAGCAGGCTCTGGGTAAACATCGAACCATGCTCGGGGCTGATGAATTGCGGGAACACCGACAGGTAAAACACCGCGACCTTGGGGTTCAGGACACTGGTCATAAACCCCATCAGCACCAGTTTTGGCGATGAGTCCGGCGCCAGCTCCTGCGCTTCAAAAGGCGAGCGGGCACCCGGCTTGAGCGCCTGCCACGCCATCCACAGCAGATACAGGGCCCCCGCCCACTTCAATACCTCATAAGCCATTGGTACTGCTAAAAATACCGCTGTCAGCCCGGCTGCGGCGGCAAACATGTGCACCAAAAAACCTGCGACCACACCGACCAATGACGTCACCCCCGCTTTTCGCCCCTGACAGATCGAGCGCGAAATCAGGTAAATCATGTTTGGCCCCGGCGTCAAAACCATCAGCAAACACGCCGCAGCGAATATCAGCAGGTCTTGAGCAGGAATCATGGTCAGTCCTTGTCAGAAAAGGAATCAGGCTGAGGTCAGCATGGTGTCGCGATAAAACGGCAGGATCAGGTCTCGGGTCAAGGGAGCCAATATCAGCCCGCCATCACCCTGCGGATCGATCCACTGCACTTCTTCAATCTCGGCGGCGGGCGCCACTGACTGCTGGATATGCAGCAGAAACAGCTCGGCCTGCACTTCAAATCCCGGCTCATTGACCGCCGGTGCCGAAAAGTGGCCCAGGTAGGTGGCATTGGCCGGATCAATCTTTAATGCCAGCTCTTCTTCCAGTTCACGGGCCAGGGCAGTGATCGGCTGCTCGTGGGGTTCGATCTTGCCACCCGGCTGCATAAACGCCAGGGTGCCGCGCTTGCGCACCAGCAGGGTTCGGCCATCGGGACCGATCAGCAGAGCAGCAGCAATACGGATGATGTCAGGGGTTGCGGTGCAGCGTTCAGAAGACGTCACAAGAATCGGCCAGCAGCGTAGAAAGAGCGCGAAGGATCACATGGCTTGGCGCCCATGCAAAGACACAGATGCCGCGCATAACCGAACCCTCTGTATGGACATTTGCCGTCTTTAAGACACTAAGCCCTGTTCAATGGGTAAGATGCCTTGTCAGCAAACCTCCAGTCCAGAGAGGGAGCCGACTGCTACAGCTATATCGCCGGGGGTTTACCGCCCCGTTTTTTCTGTTCGACGCCCGCCTGAACAGACAAGCCTGAAACAGGAAACCCTATGAGCCTGTCACTGCTAAGCCGCTATGCGTTTTTTGCCTTCTGCGTGATTTTCACTCTCGCCAGCCTGCCATTTATGCACTACGAGTGGTTATGGCCATTCACCACCGTGACCCTTATCTTGAGCGTGCTGGGGATTTTCGACCTGCTGCAAAGCCCCCACGCGGTGCGCCGTAACTATCCGATCCTGGGCAATATCCGCTATCTGGTGGAGGCTATCCGCCCGGAGATCCGCCAGTACCTGCTGGAGTCCGACAGCGACGCACTGCCCTTCTCGCGGGCGCAACGCTCCCTGGTCTATTCCCGCGCCAAGAACGAAAGCGCCGACAAACCTTTTGGCACCCTGGTTGACGTGTACCAGCCCGGCTTCGAATTTATCGGCCACTCCATGCGCCCGGCACCGCTCACCGACCCCGCCAGCTTCCGCATCATCATCGGTGGCCCGCAATGCACCCAGCCGTACTCGGCCTCCATCTTCAATATTTCGGCGATGAGTTTTGGCTCGCTGAGTGCCAATGCCATTCGCGCGCTGAACCAGGGCGCCAAGCTCGGTAACTTTGCCCACGATACCGGCGAAGGCAGCATCAGTTCCTACCACCGTGAAAATGGCGGTGACCTGACCTGGGAACTGGGCAGCGGCTACTTCGGCTGCCGTACCTCTGACGGTCGATTCGATCCCGAGCGCTTTGCCGAACAGGCCCGCACCCCGCAAGTACGGATGATCGAAATCAAAATGAGCCAGGGTGCCAAACCGGGCCATGGCGGTATTCTGCCCAAGCACAAGGTCACCCCGGAAATTGCCGAAACCCGCGGCGTACCCATGGGCGAAGATTGCATCTCGCCTTCGCGCCACAGTGCATTTTCAACACCACTGGAACTGATGCAATTCATCGCCCAGTTACGTGAGCTATCCGGCGGCAAGCCTGTTGGCTTCAAGTTCTGCCTGGGCCATCCGTGGGAGTTCATGGGGATTGCCAAGGCCATGCTTGAAACCGGCATCCTCCCCGACTTTATCGTCATCGATGGCAAGGAAGGCGGTACCGGCGCCGCCCCGGTGGAGTTCACCGACCACATCGGCGCGCCGATGCGCGAAGGCTTGCTGTTCGTCCACAACACCTTGGTGGGCTTGAACCTGCGGGACAAAATCAAGCTGGGAGCCAGCGGCAAGATTGTCAGCGCCTTCGACATTGCCAGCGTGCTGGCCATTGGCGCCGACTGGGCCAACTCGGCCCGGGGCTTCATGTTTGCCGTCGGCTGCATTCAGTCGCAATCGTGCCACACCAACAAATGCCCGACCGGCGTCGCCACTCAAGACCCTCTGCGCCAGCGTGCGCTGGTGGTACCGGACAAGGCGCAGCGGGTGTTGCAGTTCCACACCAACACCCTCAAGGCACTGGCCGAAATGCTCGCGGCAGCAGGCCTGGAACACCCGGCACAACTCTCGGCCAAACACCTGGTGCGCCGTGTCTCGGCCACCGAAATCAAACTGTTCTCGCAACTGCACGTGTTCCTCAAACCCGGCGAGTTGCTGACCGGCGAGATCAATGGCGAGTTCTATTCGCGCATGTGGCAAATGGCCCGGGCCGACAGCTTTGAACCCAATGAAATTGCCGCAGCCTGACCAGGACTGATCAACATGTTGAAAGTGATTGCCGAAGACTTCATCAAGCACGAACACCTTGAAACTGTGCGCCCGTGGTACGCCGAGCTGGTGGAAAAAACCCGCCTGGAGCCTGACTGCATCGCTTACGACTTGTATGTGGATCACCAGGATCCGGGGCATTTTATTTTTGTCGAGCAATGGCCCGATCAGGCCGCTCTGGATGCTCACTGCCAAAGTGAGCATTTCAGGCGGTTGGTGCCGCAGATCAATGCATGCCAGTCGCAGGAATGCAGGTTTATGTTCATGAATGCCTTTTGACGACACCAACCTGTGGCCCTTGAGATATTCTGCAATATCCAACCTTTGCAATTAGCTACCAATACCCGCACCCTGCGCGCCGCCGATGTACGGCGCGCATCATCTGTTACGCGCGCCGGTCTTAATTCAACCTTTCGTTTGAGTACTCACCGTGACGATTAACGGACGCGACCACCGCATCGATTTCTTTCGCGGGCTGGCGCTGATCTTTATCTTCTGGGATCACATCCCGCACAACCCGTTGGCCGAACTGACCGTGCGTAATTTCGGCCTCAGTGATGCTGCAGAAATCTTTGTCTTCCTGGCCGGTTATGCCGCGGTACTGGCCTACGGAAAAATCGCACAGCGTGACGGCCTGCTGATCGCCGGAGTAAAAATCCTGCGCCGCGCCTGGGTGCTGTATGTGGTGCATATTTTCTTGCTCGCGGTGCTGATGGGCATCGTGTTCTTTGCCAACAGCCATGTAGAGACCCGGGATCTGGTGCAAGAGATGGGCTTGCAGTACTTCCTGAGCAACCCGCAACAGGCACTGACCGACGAGCTGCTCCTGCGTTTCAAACCCAACCTGATGGACCCGCTGCCGCTGTATATCGTGCTGTTGCTGGGCTTGCCGCTGGTGCTGCCGATGTTGCTGCGCAAAGCCCGATACGTGTTGGCCGTGTCGTTCGCGCTGTACTTGCTGGCACCGGTGTGGAACTTCGCGGCCCAGGAAGGCGGCGTGTGGTTCTTTAACCCGATGGCCTGGCAATTCCTGTTCATTCTGGGGGGCGCGGCTGCGCTTCACGGGCAACAAGGCAAGGCGCCTGAAACTCGAGCGTTGTCGCATCAACCCCTGTTTATGACGGCCGTGGTGTACCTGTTGCTCACAGGTCTGCTGGCGTTGTCATGGAAGTGGCCTCAGTTGCACGACGCGGTCATGCCGCCATGGCTGGGGGAATACCTGTACCCGATCAGCAAGACCAATCTCTCGCCGGTTCGCTTGCTGCACTTTCTGGCGCTGGCTTACGTGGTTGCCAGGTTGGTGCCCCACAGTGGCTGGCTGAACAACTGGTTCGCCCGGCAAACCTGCCGCATGGGTCGCTACTCTCTGGAAGTGTTTTGTCTGGGGGTGATTCTGGCGCCGCTGGCCGACATGCTGAATGCACTGGGGGGGGACGTCATGGTGATGCAGATTTTCAGCGCCCTGATGGGCGTGGGGATCATGGCCGTGCTGGCCGCATGGCTGGACTGGAACAAGCGCCTGGCCCGACCTGCCAAGTAAGCAGCACTGTAGGAGCTGGCTTGCCAGGTAAACAGCACTGTGGGAGCTGGCTTGCCAGGTAAGCAGCACTGTGAGAGCTGGCTTGCCAGGTAAGCAGCACTGTAGGAGCTGGCTTGGCAGATAAGCAGCACTGTAGGAGCTGGCTTGGCAGATAAGCAGCACTGTGGGAGCTGGCTTGGCAGATAAGCAGCACTGTGGGAGCTGGCTTGGCAGATAAGCAGCACTGTGGGAGCTGGCTTGGCAGATAAGCAGCACTGTGGGAGCTGGCTTGCCAGGTAAGCAGCACTGTGGGAGCTGGCTTGCCAGCGATGCAATCACTTCGGTTTAACGGATTGACCGAGGTGATTGCAGCGCGAGCAAGCTCGCTACTGCAGAATGAGCGGTGCAGGGGGAGTTAACTACGGACCGCTGGCGATGTTGTCTGGGTCGGCTGCAGCTTGAACACGTAGAACAGCACCGTCAGCAGAATCAGGAACGCCGGGCCCACGAACAGGGCGATCCGGGTTTCCTCGAAGTAGGCCATCAGCCCTACAACCATCAGCAAGAATCCCAAAGCGGCGTATGAACTGTAAGGGTACAGCCACATGCGGTACTTCAGGCCGGCGGCTTCTTCAGGGCTCAGACTTTTACGGAAGCGCAGTTGAGCCAGCAGGATCATCAGCCAGGTCCAGATCGCACCAAAGGTCGCAATCGCAGTCACCCACACGAACACTTGTCCGGGCGCCAGGTAGTTAAGCAATACGCCCATCAGCAACACCGCAATCGACAACAGCAATGCCTGACGCGGCACACCATTTTTCGAGGTGGTGCCGAAGTTGGCCGGGGCCTGACCGTTTTGCGCGAGGCTGTAGAGCATGCGGCCCGTGCTGAAAATACCGCCGTTGCACGATGACAGTGCTGCCGTAATCACCACGAAGTTGATGATGCCTGCCGCTGTCTTGATACCCAGACGCTCGAAGGTCATCACAAACGGGCTGCCCGAGGTGCCGATTTCGTTCCACGGGTAGATCGACAGAATCACAAACAGCGCGCCGACGTAGAACAGCAAAATGCGCCAGAACACCGAACCGATCGCGCTCGGGATAGTCTTTTGCGGGTTCTTGGCTTCACCGGCAGTCAGGCCGATCATTTCCACACCAAGGTAGGCGAACATCACCATTTGCAGGGACATCAGCACGCCCTGGATGCCATTGGGCAAGAAGCCGCCATGGGTCCAGAGATTGGAAATACCCAACGCTACGCCATTGTTGCCAAAGCCGAACGCGATAATGCCGATGCCGCCGATCACCATCGCAATGATGGTGACGATCTTGATCAGAGCAAACCAGAATTCAAACTCGCCGAAGGCTTTGACTGCAATCAGGTTGATCGAGCCCATGCTGATCAGCGCAGCCAGCGCCCAGATCCAGCGCGGGACATCGGGAAACCAGACACCCATGTACACCGCCACCGCGGTGATTTCGGCAACGCAGGTCACCAGCCACAGGAACCAGTAGTTCCAGCCGGTCAGAAATCCGGCCAATGGCCCCAGGTAATCCTGGGCGTAGCGACTGAACGAGCCGGCTACCGGGTTGTGCACGGCCATTTCGCCGAGTGCGCGCATGATCACCAGAATGGCCAGGCCACCGATGATGTAAGACAGCATGATGGCCGGGCCGGCCATTTCAATTGCTTTGGCCGAGCCCAGAAACAGGCCGACACCGATGCAGGCGCCAAGGGCCATCAGGCGAATGTGGCGTTCGCCCAGCTCGCGCTTGAGCGGACCGCCTTGTGCGGTTTCACCGTGGGGCTGGTGGTTGCCGACTGGCATAAAAGTACAACCTCGTATTGTTTTTGGATGTGCATCAACTGAGCGCTCGACCAAACCGGGTGAGTGACCTGGCTTGCCTCTTGATCGGCCCTGACCTTGTAGGTCGATGGACCAAAAGGGAAATGCCCTGTTGAGATCGGCGGCGAGTATTGCATAGGGCTGGTGCACAGTCATGCCCCGTTCCAAGACCTGTTTTGCTGCTTGAAGGCTCTAGTCCTGCACTTTAGGACTAATACCACTTAACACTTGGGTAACGGCCAGGGTCGCAAAATTCTGTTCACTTCCACGGCACAAATCTTTTCGCCTGCTTGCGTCAGCGTCTACGCTTCATTCAAGCGCAGCCAATATGCGCATCTGGATCTGCAAACTATGGGCGTACTGTGGCATTCCAATTCCAATAAAACCGCAGAGCCATCAACGACAATGGCGGAACCTGTGCCCCAACCAGAAAAGGGCAAATCGGGGCGCTATGGCTGGGGTTTATTCTGGCTCCTGGTGTTAATCACACTGATCGTCTGCGGGTTTGCCATTGCCAACGAAGTGCGCACTTCAAAACTCCAGGCCCGGGAGTTCAGCCGTTTTGCTGCGTCCCTGAGCTACTCGATGCATGCAGGTCCCACAGACTCGATCCGCTATCCCGGAACAGGCCCTTTCGACCAGCGCCTGGGCTACAGCGCCCTGGGTGATTTCCTGCCGCGTCTGTTAAAGCGTGACTACATAATCGCTGAGCAAACCCGCTTCTCCCCTGAGCTCCTCAGCTACAGCGAGAAAGGATTTTTCGTGCCCTACTCCGAAAAAATCCAGGCCGGGCTGTCTATCACCGACTGTGCCGGCAGCCCCCTGTACCAGTACGATTACCCGCAGCATCTGTACTCCAGCTTTGCGAGTATTCCGCCACTGATGGTTCACAGCCTGCTGTTTATTGAAAACCGCGACCTGCTGGACCCAAAACTGCCAATGGCCAACCCTGCGGTCGACTGGCCGCGTTTCGCCATGGCGGCATACTCTCAAGTGGCCAAACTGTTGCACTTGCCCGGCCAGTCGGCAGGGGGCAGCACCCTGGCCACACAACTCGAAAAATACCGACACTCTCCGGATGGTTTGACGTTGTCCGGTGGCGAAAAGCTGCGGCAAATGATTTCAGCCAGCGTGCGGGCTTACCAGGGTGGTCCGCAAACACTGGAAGCACGGCAGAAAGTGGTACGCGACTACCTCAACAGCGTGCCGCTTTCCGCGGTACCCGGCCACGGCGAAGTGCATGGCATGGCTGAGGGTCTGCGCGTGTGGTACGGCGCCGACTTCAATCAGGTCAATCAACAGTTGAGCAGCCCCGCTACTGACCCAAAAAGCCTGGCAGATAAAGGCCTGGCGCTGCGCGAGGTGCTGTCGCTGATGATTGCCCAGCGTCGCCCGTCACATTATTTGACCAAGGGCCGCGATGAACTGGCGCAACTGACCGACAGCCACATACGATTGCTTGCGCAGAGCAATGTGATCGATCCCGCACTGACAACCGCCGCCCTGGCCAGCCGCGTGACCTACCGCGACTGGCAACAGGCGCCGACGATTCAACCCGTCGAAACCAACAAGGGCATCAGCCTCGCCCGCAGTCGGCTATCGGTCCTGCTCAAGCGCCCGCTCTATGATCTCGATCGCCTTGACCTGTCAGCCACCAGCACCTTGCAGGGTGATTTGCAGCAGCAGGCCAGTGACTACCTGCGCAAACTGGCTGACCCCGTGTTTGCCGGCAAGCTGGGGCTGTTGGGCCCGAGCTTGCTGACGCCAACCAGTACCGCGCAAGTGCGTTACAGCTTCACTCTGTTTGAACTCACCCCCGATGGCGCGCGCGCGCGGGTGCAGACCGACAGCACCGACCAACCCTTTGATATCAATGAAGGCAGCAAGCTGGAGCTGGGTTCTACCGCCAAACTGCGGGTCATGACCACCTACCTGCAAATCATTTCCGAGCTGCATGAGCGTTATGCCAGCCAGTCGAGCGCCGACCTGAAAAAAATCCAGATTACCGATCAAGACCCTCTGACTCGCTGGGCCCTGGCATACATGATCCAGAACCCCGGCGCCAGCCTCGCCAAAATGCTCGATGCGGCTCTGGATCGGCAGTATTCAGCCAACCCCGGGGAAGGTTTCTTTACCGGGGGCGGCATGCATCACTTCCACAACTTCCGCAATCAGGACAACAACCGCAGCCCCTCCCTGCGGGACGCGATACGGGAATCGATCAACCTGCCGTTCGTGCGCCTTATGCGCGATGTGGTGCGCTACACCTCTTACCAGGCACCCAGCAACAATGCCGAATTGCTTCGCGATGACCAGAACCCGCGCCGGCAGGAATACCTGAGCCGCTTCGCCGACCGCGAAGGTACGACCTACATGCTCAAGTTCTGGAAAAAATACAAAGGCAAGGATTCCAAGGCGCGCCTGGAGACCTTTCTCGACAGCATGCACCCCACCGCCATTCGCATGTCCGCGGTGCACCGCTATCTGTTCCCCCATGCTGAGCAGGCCACGTTCAACAGGTTCGTACGTTCGCACCTCAGCAGCGACAAGATCACCGACGAACGTCTGGCCAGGCTTTACCAAAGCTATGGCCCCGGCACCTACGACCTGCCGGACCAGGGCTACATTGCCAAAGTCCATCCACTGGATCTGTGGCTGCTGGGCTATCTGCTGAACAATCCCCAGGCCACCTTCCAGCAAGCAATAGCCGCCAGTGAATTCGAGCGTCAGGAAGTCTACAGCTGGCTGTTTAAAAGCAAGCACAGAAGCGCCCGGGACAGCCGGATTCGCACCATGCTGGAAATCGAAGCCTTCCTTGATATTCACCAGCGCTGGCAACAGGTGGGCTACCCGTTCGACCATCTGGTACCGTCCCTCGCCACAGCGCTGGGCAGTTCCGGTGACCGTCCGGCAGCGCTCTCGGAGCTGATGGGGATCATCCTTAACGATGGCGTCCGTTTGCCGGTGTTGCGCATTGATACCCTGCATTTCGCCGCAGATACGCCGTACGAAACCCGCCTGGTAAACGATCCCGACAAAGGGGTCCGGGTGATGCCCAGCGAAGTTGCCAGCGCACTGCGCGATGCCCTGTCCCAAGTGGTGGATGCAGGTACGGCGCGACGCGTATCGGGCAGTTTCAAACTGGACAATGGCACCCCGCTGGCCATGGGCGGCAAAACCGGTACCGGTGACAACCGGATCGAAAGCATGGGGGCTGGCGGACGAATCCTCAGTTCCAAATCAATCAACCGCACCGCCACTTTCGTGTTTTACATCGGCGATCATCATTTCGGCACCTTGACCGCCTTCGTACCCGGGCGCTCGGCCGAAGCCTTCAAGTTCACCTCGGCATTGCCGGTGCAAGTGCTCAAGGGCATGGCGCCCATTCTCACGCCTTACCTGCAACCCGGCACCCACACCCTGTGCCAGATCCCGAAACCCGCACAAACCCTCTGACCCCCTCTTCTCCTGTAGGAGCGAGCTTGCTCGCGAGCTCTTCTGCAAGATCGCGCAAGGCTCGCGAGCAAGCTCGCTCCTGCAGTTCATCATCAATTCGTAGCCGGCTCGCCACCGGGACGCGAGTGTTGAGAATCATTACCGTTCGTCTACTGCACTTGCGCTCTTCTTAAGATATATCTTAAGTTGTATCTAACTTGCAGAGAGGACTAAGAAAAATGAGAGAACATCATCCCCATCACCGCGACCATGGCGCGGGCCCGGACAGTTTCGAGAAACGCTCAGGCCGCGAACGCGGTGGCCGCGGCCCACGGGTATTTGCACCTGGCGATTTGAAATTGCTGCTGCTGGCCCTGATTGCTGAACAGCCTTGCCACGGCTACGACCTGATCCGCCAGATCGAAACCATGTTCGACGGCGCCTATAGCCCCAGCCCCGGTGTGATCTACCCGACCCTGACCTTCCTTGAAGAAAGCGAAATGATCCAGGGCGATGCTGAGGGCGGGAAAAAACGCTATTGCGTGACCGACCTGGGTCGCCAGTCCCTGACGGATCAGGCCATTGCCCTGGATGGCGTGCGTATGCGCATCGAGGTCAGCAAGCGCTCACTGCGCGGCCATGATCGTCCGGCAGAAATCCACGAAGCGGTGCACAACCTGCGCCACGCCCTGCAAATGCATCACGGTCGCTGGAGCCCGGCAGAAATTGTGCGGGTCCGCGATTTGCTCAACAACACTGCCAAAGCCATAGTCGACGGCCCTGTTACTGCACAGGAGGATGCTCAATGAATACCGCTGATACCCAGACCATTCACCGGGTCACCCACGAAATCAAACGTCGTAAACTTGAAGTGCTGCGGGTGGTCGACCTGACCCCGCGCATGCGCCGCATCACCCTGGGCGGCCCTGAGCTCACAGGCTTTATCAGCCTGGGCAGCGACGACCACGTCAAACTGTTTTTCCCGCAGACCGCCGAGGAACTGGCGACCCTGGAAAATCTGGAATTGAGTGCAGGCATGAAGAGCAAGACCATGCCACCGATGCGCGACTACACCCCGCGTCGCTATGACCTGGACACACTTGAGCTGGACATCGATTTTGTTTTGCACGGTGACGGCCCGGCAGCCACCTGGGCGGCTCAGGCCAGCCCGGGGCAATCGTTGTATATCGGTGGTCCGCGGGGCTCGATGGTAGTACCGGACATGTTCGACAGCTACTTGCTGATCGGCGACGAAACCGCGTTGCCAGCAATTGCCAGGCGCCTGGAAGAACTGCCCGCCAATCGTCGCGCCCTGGTGGTGGTCGAGGTGGAGAACGCCGCTGAAGAGCAGACTTTGAACAGCGCAGCCTCAGTGGAAGTGATCTGGGTTCACCGCGACGGCTCAAACAACTTGCTGGAGATCGTCGAAGGACTGAGCGTTCCACAAGGCAAGCTCTATGCCTGGGTCGCTACCGAAACGGCGTTGTCGCGCAAAGTGCGCAGAGTGTTGCTGGATAGCCACGGGCTGGATGAAGAATTCGTCAAGGCTGCAGGTTACTGGCGGCTGGACAGCAGTTCAGAAGAATAGCCCTGCCTGACCTGCAGGAGCGAGCGCTTCCAGGCACAATCAGCTCGCTCCTACAACAACAGGGTTGTTCGGCCGCGCCAGCGATCCAGCCCCACGACAACCAGCGCCACCAGCACAAACCCCGCCAGAATCCCGCAGGCATTTACGAACACCTGTGCATAACCAAGGGTTTCAACGTCAACAAACGGATACGGGTACGTACCCAGCAAGTCGCCGCGCAACAGGATGTAGGCGAAATACAGCGCAGGGTACAAAACCCATAGCCCGATATGGCTCAGGCGCAGCGACCCTTTGGGTACGCAGAACCACCAGTACACCGTGAACAGCACCGGCATTATGTCGTGCAGCACTTCATTGGCCAGCCATTGCAGGCCCTGCGGTTGCCAGAGCTGGCGCAGCAGCAGGCTATACGCCACACCCACCACGATAATGCTCACGGCAATGCCGCTGCTGACCCAGGGCTGCAGGAAAAACCCCTTGCCTGTGGCATTTCGCGTGCCAGCGGCAAAGGTCAACACTGTCGCGGCCAGGGTGTTGCTGAGGATGGTGAAAAAACTGAAGTAGGCCACCAGCCCCCCCACCAGACTCGCTCCCGATGTCCAGCGCGCAAACAGCACCAGATCAAGCTGAATGGCCAGCCCGGTCCATCCCAGTATCGCCACCAGTCTGCATAGCATGCGCTGCCGGGCTTCGCTCAATCCCATCGCGGTTGCGTTCATGGGTCTGTCAAAGTTCGCGTTTGGTACGGGCGTATTTCACATACAGCTTTTCGACCTTTTCCCGCGCCCAGGGCGTTTTACGCAAGAAGGTCAGACTCGACTTGATGCTCGGGTCGCTCTTGAAGCAGCGAATATCAATGCGCTCGGCCAGCCCTTCCCACTCGTAATGCGCCACCAGCGCAGTGAGGATCTGTTCCAGCGTCACGCCGTGCAATGGGTTGTTGTTGGGTTCAGTCATGCCGAGCCTTTTAAGCAATAGAGGAAAGTCGCGCACCTTAGCCGAGCACCTGCTCAGGGGGAAGAGCATTCGCTATGCAGCCAGTCTAGCGGTGACCTGACGGCCAAATGAAAGTTCCGCTTGTCGACCATTAAAGCAATGTTATATTGTAACTATAGCTTGCCACTCAAAGAGCGCTCAGCGCCCCCTGTCCTCCCCTGCCCCTTGCCAAGGAACCTGCAATGTCCGCCCCTGCTTTCCCACGTAACCTGCGACGCCTGCGCCTGCGCCTGACGCCGCTGGCCACCGCACTGCTCATCGCCTCCCCGGCCTATGCCCTCGAACTGCAACCCCAAGTGATTACCGGCAATCCTCTGGGCAGCAGCCAGCTGGCCTCGCCGACCACGGTGCTGGAGGGCGACGACCTGACCCTGCAACAGCAAGGCAGCCTGGGGGAAACCCTGAACAAACAGCCCGGCGTGTCTTCGTCCTACTTCGGCCCGGGCGCCAGCCGACCAATCATTCGCGGACTGGATGGCGACCGGATCCGCATCCTGCGCAATGGTGTCGGCGCGCTGGATGCCTCGTCGCTGTCATACGACCACGCGGTGCCACTGGACCCGGTCAATGTTGAGCGGATCGAAATCGTCCGTGGCCCGGCGGCTCTGCTCTATGGCGGCAATGCCATCGGCGGCGTGGTCAACACCTTCGACAACCGCATCCCGACTGAAGCCATCGACGGAATTCATGGCGCCGGTGAACTGCGTTATGGCGGCGCCGCAACCACCCGCAGCAGTGCAGGCAAACTGGAAGCTGGCGATGGCACTTTCGCCTTGCACCTGGATGCCAACGCCCGCGAGTTCAATGACCTGAAAATCCCGGGCGAGGCCCGCAGCCGGCACGCCCCGCAAAGTGACGACGACGATAGTAAAAGGGGCCGCCTGGGTAACAGTAACGGCCGTCAGGATGGCGGTGCCTTGGGCGGTTCCTACACCTGGGATGACGGTTACGCCGGGTTGTCCTACAGCACTTACGACGCCAATTACGGCTCGCCTGCAGAGCAGGACGTACGCATCCGCATGAAGCAGGACCATTACGCTTTCGCCTCGGAAATACGCAACCTGCAAGGGCCGTTCAGCGCCCTGAAACTGAATGCCGGGTACACCGATTACGAGCATCGCGAAATCGAAGGGGGGGAAGTGGGTACCACCTTCAAGAACAAGGGCTACGAAGCCCGGGTCGAAGCCCGTCACCTGCCGCTCGGGCCGTTGAACGGGGTGATCGGCGCGCAGGTCAATCGCAACGAATTCTCGGCGCTGGGCGAGGAAGCTTTCGTGCCGCAGACCGACACCAACAGCGGCGCGCTGTTTATTCTCGAAGAACTGCAGGCCACTGACAGGCTGAAACTCAGCCTCGGCGGGCGCCTGGAACATACCGTGGTGGACCCGGACGCCAAGGGTAACGAGCGTTTTTCTGCCGCTGACAGTTCCAAAAGCTTCACCGCCGCCAGCCTGTCGTCAGGCGCCGTGTTTACCCTCACCCCCATCTGGTCGCTGGCCGCCACCCTCGGCTACACCGAACGCGCACCGACCTTCTACGAGCTTTACGCCAACGGTGCCCACGTTGCCACCGGCACCTATGAGGTGGGCAACGCCAGTCTGTCCAAAGAAAAAGCCGTGTCCAGCGACCTGGCCCTGCGCTTTGACAACGGCACCCACAAAGGCAGCTTCGGCGTGTTTTACAGCCACTTCTCCAATTACATCGGCCTGCTGGGTACAGGTCGCACCCTGAACGACGAAGGTCAGCCCGATGCGGACGGCATACCGGAGTACACCTACTCCGGAGTACGGGCTCGTTTCACAGGTTTCGAAGCCAAGGATCATTGGACGCTTGGGGAAAGTGCCTACGGCAAGTTCGCACTTGAACTGTCGGGTGACTACACCCGCGCCACCAACCTCGACACCGGTGAAGCCTTGCCACGAATCGCCCCGCTGCGCCTGAGCAGTGGCCTGCTGTGGGAGCTGGATCGCTGGCAGGCACGGATCGATGTCGAACATGCCAGCAATCAGGGGCGAGTTCCGGCCAATGAGTCCGGTACCGACGGCTACACCACCCTGGGCGCCAGTGCCGGCTATCACTTTGATGTGGGCAGCAGCCAATGGTTGGCGTTCGTCAAAGGCGACAACCTGACCAACCAGACAGTGCGTTATGCCAGCTCGATTTTGCGTGATATTGCCCCTGCTCCGGGGCGAGGGATAGAGGTCGGCCTGCGTACCACCTTCTAGCGCTCTCGCCTCTGTACCCAATCTTGTGGGAGCCGGCTTGCCGGCGATGGCTGTACTAGGGTCGCCTGCATCGCTGGCAAGCCAGCTCCCACCATTCAAACATGAGGCAAAAAGCCCCAGGGCCGAGCGGGCGCAGCGCACTGATACCGAAAATGATCCATGCCACTTAATGCCCAATCTCCTGTGGGAGCCGGCTTGCCGGCGATGGCTGTACTAGGGTCACCTGCATCGCTGGCAAGCCAGCTCCCACCATTCAAACATGAGGCAAAAAGCCCCTGGGCCGAACGGGCGCAGCGTACTGATACCGAAAATGATCCATGCCACTTAATGCCCAATCTCCTGTGGGAGCCGGCTTGCCGGCGATGGCTCTACTGCGCTTGTGCAGTGAAACAGGGTCACCTGCATCGCTGGCAAGCCAGCTCCCACCACTCAAACATGAGGCAAAAAGCCCCTGGGCCGAGCGGGCGCAGCGCACTGATACCGAAAATGATCCATGCCACATAGTGCCCAATCTCCTGTGGGAGCCGGCTTGCCGCCGATGACTGTACTGCGCTTGCGCAGGAAAACAGCGTCGCCTGCATCGCTGGCAAGCCAGCTCCCACCATTCAAACATGAGGCAAAAAGCCCCTGGGCCGAGCGGGCGCAGCGCACTGTTACCGAAAATGACCCATGCCACTTAATGCCCAATCCTGTGGGAGCCGGCTTGCCGGCGATGGCTGCACCGCGCTTGTGCAGGAAAACAGCGTCGCCTGCATCGCTGGCAAGCCAGCTCCCACCATTCAAACATGAGGCAAAAAGCCCTCGGACCGAGCGGGCGC
Source organism: Pseudomonas sp. TMW22089 (assembly GCF_022496645.1). Classification (NCBI taxonomy): domain Bacteria; kingdom Pseudomonadati; phylum Pseudomonadota; class Gammaproteobacteria; order Pseudomonadales; family Pseudomonadaceae; genus Pseudomonas; species Pseudomonas sp. TMW22089. The sequence goes on along the minus strand of NZ_SCFG01000012.1, from coordinate 20,305 downwards.
AGCGCACTGATACCGAAAATGATCCATGCCACTCAATGCCCAATATCCTGTGGGAGCCGGCTTGCCGGCGATGGCTGCACCGCGCTTGCGCAGGGAAACAGCGTCGCTTGCATCGCTGGCAAACCAGCTCCCACATTCAAACATGAGGCAAAAAGCCCCTGGGCCGAACGGGCGCAGCGCACTGATACCGAAAATGATCCATGCCACTCAATGCCCAATCTCCTGTGGGAGCCGGCTTGCCGGCGATGGCTGCACTGCGCTTGCGCAGGGAAACAGCGTCGCCTGCATCGCTGGCAAGCCAGCTCCCACCATTCAAACATGAGGCAAAAAGCCCCTGGGCCGAGCGGGCGCAGCGCACTGATACCGAAAATGATCCATGCCAGTTAATGCCCAATCTCCTGTGGGAGCCGGCTTGCCGGCGATGGCTCTACAGCGCTTGCGCAGGAAAACAGCGTCGCCTGCATCGCTGCCAAGCCAGCTCCCACCATTCAAACATGAGGCAAAAAGCCTCTGGCGCGAAAGGGAGAAGCGCACTGATAGCGAAAATGATCCATGCCACTTAGTGCCCAATCTCCTGTGGGAGCCGGCTTGCCGGCGATGGCTGCACTGCGCTTGTGCAGGGAAACAGCGTCGCCTGCATCGCTGGCAAGCCAGCTCCCACATTCAAACATGAAGCAAAAAGCCTCTGGGCCGAACGATTGCAGCGCACTGTTACTGAATCAGAAATGATCCATGTCACCAGTGCCCAAGCCAGCTCCCACCCTTAAATATCCATTTGCGCCCCGCCCGGGGCCTTATTATTTCGACGCTTCTCAATAAAAATCTGGTCCGCATATACCGCTATCCGCCTCAAACATGAGGCAAAAAGCCTCTGGGACGAACGGTCGCAGCACACTGTTACCGAATCAGAAATGATCCATGTCACTTAAAGTGCTGTTTCTAAACGTTTCGGGGCTTTATCATTTCCCCATCGAAGGCTGAATCGATTCACTCTGCCTTCAAATCTCCAAGTGCTAATCCTGCCTCCAAAGACAGCGCTACCCACTGCCATAGCCGTATTTATAAAGACCTACATCTCGACCATGTCTACATTTCAGATTTTGCGCAAACCCGGCGCACGACGCCCTATTGCCGGGCAAAAGGCCCTGAGCCTGCTCGGTTCCCTGGCTGTTTTGGGCCTTGCCTCCAGCGTGCAGGCGGCCCCGGCTTTCGACAGCGACTCCAAATGGATGCTCGGCGACTGGGGCGGCACGCGAAGCGAGCTTGAAAAACAGGGCTATGCGTTCTCCCTGGACTATGTCGGCGAAGTGGGTTCGAACCTGCATGGCGGCTATGACCATGACCGCACTGCGCGCTACAGCGATCAGTTCGGCCTGGGCACGCATCTGGACTTGCAGAAGATTCTGGGCTGGAACGACGCTGAATTTCAGCTGACCATTACCCAGCGCAGCGGTAACAACATCAGTAATGACCGGATCAACGATCCGCGTGTGGGCGGCTTCACTTCGGCCCAGGAAGTCTGGGGCCGTGGCCAGACCACCCGCCTGACGCAGATGTGGTACCAGCAGAAATTTTTCGATCAGAAACTCGACATCAAGGTCGGTCGTTTCGGTCAAGGCGAAGACTTCAACACCTTCCCCTGCGACTTCCAGAACCTGGCTTTCTGCGGCTCCCAGGTCGGCAACTGGGCCGGCAGCATCTGGTACAACTGGCCGGTCAGCCAGTGGGCGCTGCGGGTCAAATACCACCTGACGCCCGAGTTGTATGCACAGGTCGGCGCCTATGAGCAGAACCCTTCGAACCTGGATCGCGGCAATGGCTTCAAGCTCAGCGGCAGCGGTACACAAGGCGCGGTGCTGCCGATCGAACTGGTGTGGACGCCAAAAATTAATGGCCTGCCAGGGGAATATCGGGCGGGTTACTACTACAGTAATGCCAAGGCAACAAATGTTTACAAAGATGTAAATGGCCAACCGGCCGCGTTAACCGGCGAAGCATATCGCAGCAGTTCAAGCAAAAACGGGATGTGGCTGGGCGTGCAACAACAGCTCACTTCCCGCGCCAGCGACCAGTCAAGGGGGTTGAGTGTTTTTGCCAATGCCACCGCTCACGACAAGAAAACCAACGCCGTGGACAACTATGTTCAGGCAGGTCTCATCTACAAAGGCGTGTTCGATGCACGCCCCAAAGACGACATCGGTTTCGCCATGGCCAGGGTGCATGTCAACCCGGCCTACCGCAAAAATGCCCAGGCCACCAATCAGGCCCGCGCCCTCTACGATTTCGATAACCCGGCCTACCTGCCGCCCCAGGATACCGAGTACAGCGCCGAGCTTTATTACGGCGTGCATGTCACCAATTGGCTGACCGTTCGACCGAACCTGCAGTACATCCGCCACCCCGGCGGCGTCAGCAAGGTAGATGACGCCCTGATCGGCGGTTTGAAAATTCAAAGCTCGTTCTGAGGAACGAGCTGCAAGTCCCGTGTTTGAAACGAGCAACAAAGAACCTATTTCGATGAATCATCCCCGCCTCGAATCGTCCTTCAAAGGCAGCCTGCGCGGGAACACCTCTAACGTAACGGAGAACCACACTATGAGCACTGATGGTGCTTTCAGTCGAGGCCGCTTGCTACCAAGCCTACTCGGTATCTTGCTGCTGCTAATGGGCCTGGCCATGTTGGTCGGGGGTATCAAGCTGTTGACGCTCGGCGGGTCGAGTTATTACCTGCTGGCCGGTATCGGCTTTGGCTTGTCCGGCGCGCTGCTGATTGCCGGGCGCCGCGCGGCGCTGGGTCTGTACGCGCTGGTGCTGTTTGCAAGCACCGTCTGGGCGCTGATGGAAGTCGGTCTGGACTGGTGGCAGTTAGTGCCGCGTCTGGCGCTGTGGTTTGCCATCGGCATCGTGTTGCTGCTGCCATGGTTTCGTCGTCCACTGCTGCGCGGTCAGCCAGCTCCGGTTGCTACCGGCGCGCTGGGCGTTGCCGTAGTGCTTGCCGGTGCCGCTGCACTGGCCAGCCAGTTCACCAGCCCGGGGGAAATCAAAGGCCAGCTGGACCGAGATGCCGTACCTGGCATGACCAACACCGCTCCGGCCATGCCCGATGGTGACTGGCAGTCCTACGGGCGTACTGCCCATGGTGACCGCTACTCGCCGCTGAAAGAAATCACCCCGCAGAATGCCCACAAGCTGGTTCCAGCCTGGACATACCGCACCGGTGACATTCCTGGCGCTGGCGATCCCGGCGAAACCACTGCCGAAAACACTCCGCTGAAAGTCAACGGCATGCTGTATGTGTGTACCCCACACAGCCAGGTGATTGCCCTTGACCCGGATACCGGCAAGGAAATCTGGCGCTTCGATCCGAAGATCAGCACCATGAACGAGGCCAACTTCAAAGGTTGGGCGCACATGACTTGCCGTGGCGTGAGCTATCACGACGAAGCGGCCTACGCCAAAGCCGGCACTGAACAAAGCCCTGCCGAGCCTGCGGCCGCTACTGCGAGCAACTCGTGCCCGCGTCGTCTGTTCGTGCCGACTGCCGACACCCGTCTGATCGCCATCAATGCCGACACCGGTAAAATGTGTGAAGACTTCGGTGACCATGGCCAGGTTGACCTGCGCCACAACATCGGTGACTTCACTCCGGGTGGCTACTACTCCACCTCGCCACCTGCCGTGACCAAAGACCTGGTTGTGATTGGTGGTCACGTAACCGATAACCTTTCCACCAACGAGCCATCCGGCGTGATCCGCGCGTACGACGTACGTACCGGCAAACTGGTATGGAACTGGGACAGCGGCAACCCGGACGACACCACGCCGATTGCCGAAGGCAAAACCTACACTCGCAACTCGCCCAACATGTGGTCGATGTTCGCAGTGGACGAAAACCTCGGCATGCTTTACCTGCCGATGGGCAACCAGATGCCTGACCAATATGGCGGCGACCGTACCGAGGACTCCGAGAAGTACAGCGCAGGCGTAACTGCTCTGGACATCAATACCGGTAAAGTTCGCTGGACCCGTCAGTTCACTCACCATGACCTGTGGGACATGGACGTTGGTGGTCAACCGACCCTGATGGACATGAAAACAGCCGATGGCGTGAAACCGGCACTGCTGGCTTCGACCAAGCAAGGCAGCATCTACGTGCTGGACCGCCGCACTGGCGAAGACATCGTACCGATCCACGAAGTGCCGGCACCTGGCGATGCGGTCAAGGGTGACCACACCTCGCCAACCCAGCCTCGCTCGGACCTGAACCTGAGCCCGCCGGATCTGACCGAGCGCGACATGTGGGGCGTTACCCCGTTCGACCAGATGCTGTGCCGGATCAACTTCAAATCCCTGCGTTATGACGGCATGTACACCCCGCCATCGCTGCAAGGTTCCATCGTGTATCCAGGCAACTTCGGCGTGTTTGACTGGGGCGGCATCTCGGTCGATCCGGTTCGCCAGATCGCCTTCCTGAACCCGAGCTACATGGCGTTCACTTCCAAGCTGATCCCCCGTGAAGAAATTGCTGCACTGGGTCCGCGTGTCAGTGAAACCGAAGGCGTGCAACCTAACGAGGGCGCTCCGTACGGGGTCATCCTCGAGCCGCTGCTGTCGCCACTGGGCTTGCCTTGCCAGGCTCCGTCCTGGGGTTATGTGGCTGCAGTCGACCTGACCAACAACCAGCTGATCTGGAAACACAAAAACGGCACCGTGCGTGACAGCTCGCCGGTTCCACTGCCACTGCCAATGGGTGTTCCAAGCCTGGGCGGGACCTTCACCACTGCCGGTGGTGTAGCCTTCCTCAGCGGTACCCTTGACCAGTACTTGCGCGCTTACGATGTAAGCAACGGCAAGCTGCTGTGGGAAGGTCGCCTGCCTGCTGGCGGTCAAGCCACACCGATGACCTACACCGGCAAGGACGGCACCCAGTATGTGCTCGTTGTCGCTGGCGGCCACGGCTCGCTGGGCACCAAGCAAGGTGACTACGTGGTAGCGTTTAAACTGGCTGAGTAAGCTTACAGCCGGTTCCGGGAAAGGCGGCCATCGCGAGATGGCCGCCTTTTTTTGTGCCTGCGAATCCGCCTGGAACCATGACAATCCCGGGGCCCGGGGCTGCCACCGGCCCATGCCCCTGATGATGAAAAACCCTTCACCTTGAAACCACTGGCAATACGCCCCATCTAAGACACATACCCAATTGCGCAGGTGCCCCATGAGCGACCAGCAAGAATTCCCGGACAATACAACTGAGTACACCGATGTAGAGCACACCGAGACCGAATCAACCGAACACGCTGCAGGTACTGAGCTGGCCTTGCCGGGGCAGAATCTGCCGGACAAGGTTTACATCATCCCGATTCACAATCGGCCGTTCTTCCCGGCGCAAGTGTTGCCGGTCATCGTCAATGAAGAGCCCTGGGCCGAAACCCTGGAGCTGGTCAGCAAGTCGCCGCATCATTCGCTGGCGCTGTTTTTTGTCGACACCCCTCCCGATGATCCCCGCCACTTCGACACCTCCAGCCTCCCGGAATACGGCACGCTGGTGAAGGTGCATCACGCCAGCCGCGAAAACGGCAAACTGCAATTCGTGGCCCAGGGCCTGACCCGCGTACGCATCAGCATGTGGCTCAAGCACCACCGTCCACCGTATCTGGTGGAGGTTGAATACCCGAAAGAAAATACCGCCCCCACCGACGAGGTGAAGGCGTACGGCATGGCGCTGATCAACGCGATCAAGGAGTTGCTACCGCTCAACCCGCTGTACAGCGAAGAGCTGAAAAACTATCTCAATCGCTTCAGTCCGAATGACCCGTCGCCGCTTACCGACTTTGCCGCAGCATTGACCTCGGCCACCGGCAACGAGCTGCAAGAAGTGCTCGATTGCGTACCGATACTCAAGCGCATGGAAAAAGTCCTGCCGATGCTGCGCAAGGAAGTCGAAGTCGCGCGGCTGCAAAAAGAAATTTCGGCCGAGGTCAATCTCAAGATCGGCGAGCATCAACGCGAGTTCTTCCTCAAGGAACAGCTCAAGGTGATCCAGCAGGAACTGGGACTGACCAAGGATGATCGCAGCGCCGATATCGAGCAGTTCAAGCAACGTCTTGAGGGCAAGACCCTGCCCCCCCAGGCACAAAAACGCATCGACGAAGAAATGAACAAGCTGTCGATTCTGGAAACCGGATCGCCCGAATACGCGGTGACCCGCAATTATCTGGACTGGGCGACAGCGGTGCCGTGGGGCGTGTTCGGTCAGGACAAGCTCGACCTCAAGCACGCGCGAAAAGTGCTCGATGCCCACCATGCCGGGCTCGATGATATTAAAAACCGTATCCTCGAGTTTCTGGCCGTAGGTGCCTACAAAGGCTCGGTCAGCGGCTCGATCGTGCTGTTGGTCGGCCCTCCCGGGGTGGGTAAAACCAGCGTCGGCAAATCCATTGCCGAATCCCTGGGGCGCCCGTTCTATCGCTTCAGCGTTGGCGGCATGCGCGATGAAGCCGAGATCAAGGGCCACCGGCGCACCTATATCGGCGCCCAGCCGGGCAAGCTGGTACAGGCACTGAAAGACGTTGAAGTGATGAACCCGGTGATCATGCTCGACGAGATCGACAAGATGGGCCAGAGCTTCCAGGGCGATCCGGCCTCGGCGTTGCTCGAAACCCTTGATCCGGAGCAAAACGTCGATTTCCTCGACCACTATCTGGACCTGCGCCTGGACCTGTCCAAAGTGCTGTTCGTGTGTACCGCCAACACCCTGGACTCGATCCCCGGGCCATTGCTCGACCGTATGGAAGTGATTCGCCTCTCCGGTTACATCACCGAAGAAAAGATCGCCATTGCCAAGCGCCACCTGTGGCCCAAGCAACTGGAGAAAGCCGGGGTATCAAAAAACAGCCTGAGCATCAGCGACAGCGCCCTGCGTGCCGTGATCGACGGCTACGCCCGTGAAGCCGGGGTGCGCCAGCTGGAAAAACAGCTGGGCAAGCTGGTACGCAAAGCGGTGGTCAAGTTGCTGGATGATCCCGCGGCGGTGATCAAGATCGGGCCCAGGGATCTCGAAGCTTCGCTGGGTATGCCGCCGTTTCGTAACGAGCAGGTCATCAGCGGCACCGGAGTCATTACCGGTCTGGCCTGGACCAGCATGGGCGGCGCCACCCTGCCGATCGAGGCAACCCGCATCCACACCCTCAATCGCGGCTTCAAGCTGACCGGACAGCTGGGGGATGTGATGAAAGAGTCGGCCGAAATTGCCTACAGCTACATCAGCGCCAATCTGCAGAAATTTGGCGGCGACCCGCGCTTCTTCGATGAAGCCTTTGTGCACTTGCACGTGCCGGAAGGTGCGACGCCCAAGGACGGTCCGAGTGCCGGTGTGACCATGGCCAGTGCCCTGTTATCGCTGGCCCGCAATCAGGCACCGAAAAAAGGCATCGCCATGACCGGCGAGCTGACGCTGACCGGGTACGTGTTACCGATTGGCGGCGTGCGTGAAAAAGTGATTGCGGCACGCAGGCAGAAAATTCACGAGTTGATTCTGCCCGAACCTAACCGGGGCAACTTTGAGGAGCTGCCGGACTACCTGAAAGAGGGCATCACCGTGCATTTCGCCAAGCGCTTTGCCGATGTGGCCAAAGTACTGTTCTGAAACAAGGGAGAATTTTCCGGCCCTTGCTGCAGGCTCGTTTCACTCGCCAGCGGCTACGGCAATCGGGTCGTTACAACACCCGAACGCCGTGGCGTCGCTGACGAGGTACGGGGCTGCGATAGACGGCGCAGCAAGCCCCCCCTGACTGAAGCCCCGTGCCTCGTCAGCGACTACAGGAAGCTACGGGAATCATGGGTTATGCTGCGCCCTTGTATTCGTCTGACCGGAGCCATCAATGCCCCATGCACGTATCCTCTCACTGCTCAGCCTCAGCCTGCTGACAGCCTGTGCGCACCCGCCTGCGAACAACCTCACCGTTGAAGATCAAAGCGACTGTCCGATACAACTGCACAACGGGCAAAATTTGACCCTGTCGCTGCCAAGCAATCCCACCACGGGTTACCGCTGGGCGATTCAGGACTCTGCCGGGGGCATTCTGCGCAGCCTGAGCCCTGAGGTTTACAGCAGCACCGACAACGGCCAGTTACTGGGAAGCGGCGGGCAATCGACCTGGCGCTTTCAGGCATTTGCCACCGGCAACGGGCGCCTGCGCCTGACCTCTCAGCAGCCCTGGGAGCCAGAAGCCGAACCCGCGCAAACATTCGATTGCCAGATCACGGTGAACTGACATGCCATGGCTGATTCTCGCGGTCATGGGTGCCGGCGCGTACCTGTACGGCCTGAGCATGCACGCCACGCTCCTGTGTCTGATCAGCAAAGCCGTCCCGGTGCTGGCCCTGCTCGGCTGGCTGCAGGATGCACCGCCCAGTGCCTATCGGCGCTGGATCAGCATCGGCCTGATGTTTTCCCTGCTCGGCGACATACTGCTGGCCTGGCCGGTGGACCTGTTTGTATATGGCCTGGGCGCGTTTTTGTTTGCCCACCTGGCTTACCTCAAGGCCTACCTGGTGGACTGCCGCCGCCCGGCGCTGCCGGCACTGGCATTGGCGTTACTGGCAGGCATCAGTCTGCTGAGCGTGATGGCAGCCAAGGGATTGGGGGACTTGTTGATCCCGGTCTGCATTTACGCCCTGACCATCAGCGCCATGCTCTGGCGCGCGCTGGCCCGGCTGGGCAGTGGCGTACCCGGGCGCTCGGCGTGGCTGGCAGCGGCCGGGGCGCTGGCATTCGTCGCCTCCGACAGCATGATCGGAATCAACCGTTTTGTGCTGTCGTTCGATGCTGCGCCCTACCTGATCATTCTCACTTACTGGCTCGGGCAATGGGGTATTGCCGCCTCGGCGTTTAGCCAGAGCAAACGCGATCACTGACAGGCTGGCGCCCCGGCGCGTTGAAGATGCGCGGTTTATCAGACAGACCGCGCATCCCGGCGCCAACTTGGCTAAAATGCGCGCCCTTCAAATATTCCAGCGCCGGAACCGTCGTGAGCAAAGAACCTGACCGTATTTTCGCCCAGCCCCTGGCCCAGGTGCCGGACTTCGCCTTTAACGAGGACGTGGTGCGGGTGTTCCCGGACATGATCAAGCGCTCGGTGCCGGGCTACCCGACCATTGTCGAAAACCTTGGTGTGCTTGCTGCCCAGTTCGCTCAGCCCGACAGTGTCCTGTACGACCTGGGCTGCTCGTTGGGTGCCGTCACCCAGGCCCTGCGCCGACATGTACGCAGTGAAGGTTGCCAGGTGATTGCGGTGGATAACTCGTCAGCCATGGTCGAGCGCTGCCGCGAATACCTCAACGCCCAGAACTCGATGTTCCAGGAGTTGCTGCCGGTTGATGTGATTGAAGGCGACATCCTGGCCCTGGAGTTCAAGCCCGCCTCGGTGGTGGCATTGAACTTCACCCTGCAATTTATCGCCCCCGAACAGCGCCTGGCCCTGCTCGCACGGATTCGCCAGTCATTGCTGCCCGGCGGCGCACTGATCCTCTCGGAGAAGCTGCGCTTCAATGATCCCGAGGAACACGCCCTGCTCACCGATTTGCACGTTGCCTTCAAGCGTGCCAATGGCTACAGCGATCTGGAAATCGCGCAAAAGCGCAGCGCCATCGAAAACGTCATGAAGCCCGACAGCCTCGAAGAACACCGCGAGCGCCTGCTGGCGGCCGGGTTCTCGAAAGTCGTGCCGTGGTTCCAGTGTCTTAACTTTGCCTCGTTGATTGCCTTGCCATGATTGATCTTTCCCCCCTCGCCCGGCGTCTGGCCGGCACTCCACTGGCTGCATGGGCCAACACTCTGCAAGCGCAGCTCGATGTCAAAATGGAGAAAGGCCACGGCGACCTGGAGCGCTGGCAAAGCGCGCTGGATGCCTTGCCCGACGTGAAGCCGACCGAGATCGACCTGCTCAACGGCCTGACCCTGGACACCGACTGCGACGATGCAACCCGCACGCAAATGCGTCAGGCACTGATGGGCCTGTCGCCGTGGCGCAAAGGACCGTTCGACCTGTTCGGCGTACACGTCGACACCGAATGGCACTCGGACTGGAAGTGGTCACGGGTCGCACCGCATATCAACCTCAAGCACAAGCGCATCCTCGATGTCGGTTGCGGCAACGGTTACTACATGTGGCGCATGCTCGGCGCCGGCGCCCATAGCGTGATCGGGGTTGATCCGAACTGGTTGTTCTTCTGCCAGTTCCAGGCCGTGCAGCGCTTCCTGCAACAAGAAGCTGCCTGGCACCTGCCCTTCCCGTTTGAAGACCTGCCGCCGAACCTGGAAGGTTTCGACACCGTGTTTTCCATGGGCGTGTTTTACCACCGCCGCTCGCCGATCGAACACTTGCTGGCCCTCAAGGATTGCCTGGTCAAGGGCGGCGAGCTGGTGCTGGAAACCCTGGTCATTGAAGGCGACGTCAATCAGGTGCTGGTGCCTGAAGACCGCTATGCGCAAATGCGCAACGTGTGGTTCCTGCCGTCGATCCCGGCGCTGGAGCGCTGGCTGCGCCGTGCCGGTTTCAGCGACGTACGCTGCGTGGACGTAAGCACCACCACCGTAGAAGAACAACGGGCGACTGAGTGGATGAAGTTCCAGTCCCTGAGCGACTACCTGGACCCGAACGACCCCGGCAAAACCGTCGAAGGCCTGCCGGCGCCGATGCGCGCAGTGATCATCGCCAGGAAATAAGAAACCCGAAACGCTGTAGGAGCGAGCTTGCTCGCGAGCTTTTCCGATGCACCACGAACAGCTCGCGAGCAAGCTCGCTCCTACAGCGATGCAGGCTACGCGGTCCCTCCATGAATCTGCGTTGAGCCTGTCGCGAGGCAAGCTCGCTCCTACAAAGGCAGAGGGGCGTTATTTGGCCCGACGGGCCTTGAAGAATTCGCTGAGGATAGCTCCGCACTCTTCGGCCAAGACCCCGCCTTCGAACAGCACCCGGTGATTCAGAAAGCCCTGGCTGAAGAACTGCCCCTGACTTTGCACAATTCCCGCCTTGGGCTCCAGCGCGCCGTACACCACCCGAGCCACCCGGGAGTGGACGATCAGGCCCGCGCACATGCTGCACGGCTCCAGGGTCACGTACAGGGTGCTGCCGGGCAGCCGGTAGTTGCTGGCCGCCGCTGCGGCTGCACGGATGGCAACCATCTCAGCATGGGCGCTGGGGTCGCTGCCGCTGATCGGGCAGTTAAACCCGCGGCCGATAATTTCACCGTTTTGCACCAGCACCGCGCCCACCGGCACTTCGCCCAGGGCCGCGCCCTGAGCCGCCAGCGCCAGCGCTTCACGCATGTAGTCCTGATCGCGGCTGCGATCGATGATTTGCGGTTGACGCCCTTGTCGCATCAGGAAACCTCAATTGCGGCCATAAGGCCGGTTTCCATGTGGTCAATCACATGGCAGTGGAACATCCACACGCCGGGATTATCCGCCACCAGGGCCACGCGGGCACGTTCGTTTTTACCCAGCAGGTAGGTATCGGTGAAGTAGGGAATGATTTTTTTGCGATTGGACGCCAGCACCTTGAAGCTCATGCCGTGCAGATGGATCGGGTGCTGGTACTGGGTCATGTTCTTCAATTCGAAGATATAGCTCTGACCCAGCTTGAGTTTGGCTATCGGCCGATCGGCGCAGGTCTTGTCCTTGATGTCCCAGGCCACGCCGTTGATCTGCCACAGGCTGGGCGGCTGGTCAGGGCCCAGGTTCTCGGAAACCGAGCCGACCCATTCAAAGTTGAAGTTGATCTTTTCAGCGTTCGCCACATCGGGCTCGGCAATCGGGTTGGCGGGCAACGCCGGTGGCCACTCCACCGCCGCAGCGTTGCTGGCAACCGAGCGCAGCGTGCCCAAACGTACGGGACCGTCTCGCAGTGACAACTCTTGCCCTGCCGCCGGAGCCTTGATCGCCAGGCAAATACGCATGCCGGGGCCCAGCCAGTATTCCTTGCCCAAAGGTCGTGGCTCGACAGGGTTGCCATCCAGGGCATAAATTCTGGCTTCGATGCCCGGGATGTTCAGACGATAGGTCAGGGTATTGTCGAGGTTGAGGATGCGCACCCGGGTGATCTGTCCGGCTGGCAAATCAATGGTCGGCACGTGGCTGCCATTAATCGTCGACAGGCGTCCCGGGGTGCCGCCACGGGCGGCTTCACGGGTAATGCTGAACGGCAGAAAACCGCCCTCTTCATCCACGTGCCAGTTCTTAATGCTCAGGGTACGCTCGTGCTGGAAACCGGTGGGCTCGCGCTCCTCGACAATCAGCGGCCCGACCAGACCACGGCCCAGTTCTTCGCTGCTGTTGACGTGGGGGTGGTACCAGAAACTGCCGGCATCCGGCACACGGAACTTGTAGTCGAAGTATTCACCGGGCAATACCGGCAATTGCGAAACATAAGGCACACCGTCCATTTCCAGCGGCAGTCGGATACCGTGCCAGTGAATGGTAGTGGCTACCGGAAGGTGGTTGATAAAGCGCACCCGCAGCCACTCCCCCTGTCGCACCCGCAGCTCGGTGCCGGGCGCCGACGGACCGAAGGCCCAGGCTTCGGTTTGATGACCGGGCACCAGTTCCACATCCAGCGGCGCGGCAATCAGCTCATAGTCGTGGCCAGCCTCGGCATCGGCCATCTTGCCCAGCCAGTAACGCGAAGCGCCTCCTGCGCCAACACCCACCACTACCAGGCCGGCCAGACCACCGAGTATTTGTCGACGGGTAAAGGACATTGATTCAACTACCTCTCGTATCCGGCGCGGGCGTGCAGCCCGCAAAAGGCGAATACGATACACCTGCAATTGCGAAACAGTAAGGGCTGCATCCTGCTTCTGTCGGAGCGAGCTGTTGAAAAGCTCGCGCCTACAGGTTGGGGGTACAGAAATAAAAAAAGGGCGGTCAACACCCAGTGTTGACCGCCCTTTTCAAATCAGACCGGTTACCCGGCCGGACTTATTCCCACTCTATTATCAACAAGCGCAATAAAACCTTTAAAAGCAGATAACTATCAAACAAAACAAAAGGCATACCATGAAAAGAACCATTCCCGAACGACGCTCTAGATGCTCAGCCCTCCCGCCTCTCATCGCATGACAAGCACCTGTAGAGGGGGTATAGCGCTCTTTGATAGGGCGCACGTGACTACGGCACGATCAGGGCCTACAAACATCCGAGTCAAACCATGAGGAAGAACGCCATGTTCACGCGGAGCCTATTACTGAGTTTTTGCGCGGTGTTACTGGTTGGCTGCACGGGAAGGGGCTTTCAAACCGGCGGTCTAGGAAACACTCCCCTAGTCCTCTACGGCTCAGCCGTTTGCCAGCGAGGAAAAATCACAAGCGAAGCGATGATCGCTAAAAGTGCACCACCGGTGCTGTAGAGCATTCGTAGAAATACCAAATCCAGCTCCGATCCTCCTGACTGGCCAACCTGCGCGACCAGTATGAAATGTGGAGTGAGGAACATCAAATAGCTGATGTGGCTCACAGAGCGCCCTGCCAGGGTGCCAATAGAAACAGGCAGTATCAGTGCAGCCAACAAAAACGGATCATGGATTGCGTAACCAAGAACGGCAGCAATGGCTCCCCCTAAGAAGGTGCCGCCGACTCGCTCCAGAGACATCCTCAACGTTGAATGCATGTAGGGCTGCATGATCAGAAACACCGTAAGGGTCATCCAGTATCCGTAATGCAACGACCACAATTGAACCAACCAAACTGACAGTGCTCCCGACAGCGCAACGCGAAGCCCATGCAGAAAGAAGTTAGATTTCGGTGTGAAATTTGTTCTGAGTGCCGACCATAAAACTGGCCGCTTTGCAGCATCAGGCTGGTCGTACTGACACCATTGGAACAGCAATGCGGAGCCTGTAGCCCATAGGCTGCCATATAGAAAGTAACGTGCATAAGCAAATCCCTGGGCAAAGTCCTTTGCCGGGAATGCAGTGGATACCGCAAATGCCGTCGCTGTCAGCAAAGCGGGAATGCTAATGCGCGCGCCGCAAACCTGGGCGTAAGCGCCAGCAAACGCAAAGAGGGCCGACAGTGCTATAGCCAGTTGCGGCCATACCATCGTCCAAGCACCTAGCCCTGACGCCACGGCGCCGGTGATGCCGAAAACCAGGCCGAAGATACAACCCTTTGGGGACTTATCGCTCGGAATCGACAGATAGCTCCAGAATGCGGCAATCGCTGACCAACAGAACAAGGGGTTGTGTAAGCGAGCCGCGAGGAGCGCCGGCACAGTACAGACAACACCACCACACACTACGTAGCCAATCGGTACATTGCGTACCGCTTCCAACATCTTAACGGTCAGTGATTGCGACATGATCGAACCTTCATTACTCAACTGGAACCAATGCGGTTCGATCGATCTTGTCAATCGAGGTAACACCAGTGAGCGTCATTGCCACGCGCATTTCTTGCGAGAAGATATCCAGCATATTCTCTACCCCGTGCTGTCCGTCGGCGGCCAGAGCGTAAACCGTCGAGCGCCCCAGCAGGCATGCCTTGGCGCCTAAGGCGAGCATGCGCACAACATCCAGCCCGGAACGAATGCCAGAGTCCACCAGCACCGTCAGGTCATCACCCACTACTTCGGCGATGGGAGGCAAAGCCCTAGCGGTGGACAGCACACCGTCCAATTGGCGACCGCCGTGGTTGGAGACCACGATGCCATCAGCGCCGAAACTTACTGCGTCCTTGGCGTCCTGTGGATCAAGGATGCCCTTGATAATCATCGGGCCCTTCCAAAACTCGCGGATCCATTCCAGGTCCTTCCAGCTGATAGAGGGGTCGAAGTTATTGCCTAACCAGCCAACATAATCTTCCAGGGTGGTGGCTTTGCCCAGGTACTTGGAGATGTTGCCCAAATCATGCGGACGACCGAGGATACCGACATTAAACGCCCAATCCGGCCTAGTGGTGGCTTGCAGGATGCGCCGTGAAGCTGCGAGTGGCCCAGACATGCCCGAGTGGGCATCACGGTAACGAGCGCCTGGCGTCGGCATGTCTACGGTGAACACCAGCGTGGTAACGCCGGCTGCTTGAGCACGCTCTAGGGCATTACGCATAAATCCGCGATCCTTGAGCACATAGAGTTGAAACCAGATCGATTGCGAACTCTGGGAACTAACCTCTTCAATCGAGCAGACCGATACTGTGGACAGGCAAAAGGGAATGCCTTTCGTGGCCGCAGCCTTGGCCGCTTGTACTTCACCACGACGGGCATACATACCGGTCAGTCCGACGGGGCTGAGGATGATCGGCAGACTCTGTTCCTTTCCAAAGAGCGTCGTCTTGAGACTCAAACTGTCAACATTTCTCAAGATGCGTTGACGCAAGCTGATGCTGGCGAGGTCAGCGCTATTGGCACGCATTGTGTGTTCGGCATAGGCGCCGCCGTCGATGTAGTCGAACAGAAATCGCGGCAATTTGCGTCTCGCGGCTTCGCGATAGTCGGATGCCGATGAAATAATCATTATCTACAACTCCTAGGTCTCTAGAAAATTTCAGCGACGTAGGACGTTGCTGAGTGAATTTCACGATAAGGGAGTGTTGAGTATGATAAAAACAACTTTTTCTACTCGAATTGAGTCGCTATTGGAATACACATGAATCTCAGAACGCTGCGGGTGTTTGTAGAAGTGGTGCGCCAGGGAGGTTTCTCCCAAGCTGCGGAGGTTGTGTCTTTGACTCAGTCCTCAGTCAGCAAGGCAGTCAGGACGCTCGAGGATGAGCTAGGTACGCCACTGCTGAACCGTATCGGCCATAAAAGCGAGTTGACGGCCGCAGGTGAGATTGCCTATCGGCGCGCACTGGTATTACTCGCAGAGCGGAACGATCTGATCGCAGAGATCAATGAACTGCGCGACCTGAAGGGCGGTACGCTGCGGATCGGCTTGCCGCCTGTAGGCTCCGGGGTATTGTTCGCTGAGATGTTTGCTACTTATCGCAGCCGCTATCCGATGGTGAATATAGAACTGATAGAGCACGGTAGTAAGAAACTGTGTGAGTGCCTGGAGGCCGGAGAGGTGGACTTGGCAGCACTACTGATTCCGATCGATGAAACTTTCGCTTATCAGGAAGTGCGCAACGAGCCTTTAGTGGTTGTGCTGCCTAGCGCCCATTCGCTTTCGCGACGCAAGCGAATGAACTTCAGTGATCTGGCGGATTCGCCATTCATCCTCTTTGATGAGGGGTTTGCGCTTAACGCATTAATTATGGCCGCTTGTGATCGAAGAGGGATTGTGCCCCGGGTGACGGCCCGCAGCGGGCAGATTGATTTCATCGCCGACCTGGTAGCTGCAGGTTTAGGGGTGGCATTTTTACCGCGAATGCTTGCGCAAAAACATAAACATGCGGGCATCGCTCTAGTACCTCTTGAAGAGCCACACACGGATTGGAATATTGCACTCGCTTGGCGTGCCGGTGCGCATTTGCCTCCGGCTGCAATGGCTTGGTTAGATCTGGCCAAAGAGCTGAGATAGTGCAATGGCTTTTGCTCGGATATCCAAGCGCTGGTAGTCAATAAAAACACCGGCCTACCTGGTGAAGGGGTCGGGTGGTTTTTAGTTAAGGAAGAAGAGTTCGCTACTCTGCCCCGCCATCAGAAGCAGGTAATTGTCAAAGCCGAACTCAATCACGTTTTTACGTTTCCACAATGGGACAAGGTCCTAAAAACTTTAGACCTTGAACTGACCGAAACCGATTTCTCGCACGCTCTTGAGTTGGCTTGTCAAATCGCCGGAGGAGGTGAAAGCGAGCACCATAAGAAATTAAAGGATTTCGTAGCACACAACCCCCTCTCAATCTCTTCGGTCCCCGATATCACTAGAGGCCTGTTCCAGTGCGTAAAATACCGGACTGTGATGGAGGCAGTACTACTTGCGCATTCGCAGATAAAGGATGTCCGCGCACTACTAGTATTGGAGTCTAAATTTCCTGCTTCCCGACTGCCATTAAAAACCTTCTTGGTGTTGAAGTCATTGACCTTGTCACCCGCGAATAACCCGCGATAAACCATGACATCTTATCGCATGACGAGTGCCTTTAAGATGGAGTTAGAAAACAGCGCCAACTTACGAGGCATATATGACTACACTGCGATCAAACTCCGCAGATAAGCGCTCATGAATTTAGCAACCAGGTACTCACACCGGTTTAGGCTAACCAAAATCAAGCCAACGCTGGGCACAGCTCACAACAATGGGAATACTCGCCTCACTACAGACTTGCAAAAATAAGGCCCGCAATTCGCGGGCCCTATATACATCAGAAAACGACTAAGTTCGCATATACCAACTTCAGGCTAACTCCCACTCTATTATCAGCAATAAATAAATATCCTTATAAATCAGTCGTTAACTACCATGCTTCTGATCCATGCCACGAGTAATACCATGTTAAGAAAACCTGATTTCATAGATCTGTCTTGAGCACGTAACTCAGCCAAACGCCTGCACAGCATCAAGCGAGGCGCTTGGCACTCGAATTGGAACATAATGAGAGTTTTTGAGCCCAGGCAGATACCCTCATGGACCGATACGAGCCACCCGAGCCTCGCTCTCCGTTGCCGGAGCTCACCCAGCTTCTCACGCCCGGCACGCTCGGGTTTTATACCCATGTCGAATGTACAGAGCTGTACGCCAGTCGACCCGATCATGACGGTATTATCAATATCTTCACGCTATTGATTGCCGAGGAACAATCTGATCTCGAGCCAGCGGCTGCCTGCTTCTTGACGCCGAAACCTATTCGAATCAAATCGCTCAATGGCTGGAGCTTTGGCCTCCGCCGTTACACGGTGGCGATCGGCACGCTCATCCCGGCTCTCACGGCTTTGGAGGCCGGGGAAGGATGGAAACTTTCAGGCGATGAACTCGAAATCGGCGAGCTTTTACCGATGCCCGCACAGTTTGTGCCGCCGGACAATGGCGCGCCGGTTCCATGGAACAAACTCCTCAAAAACAACTTCTGGACCGGCTCGCACCTATTTGAATGGACCGATCATAAGAAAGAACCCCTGACGCCGCTCTTCGCAGATCCTCGCCGGTTGCAAGAGCTATCGGCAGAGATCGAGAAGTATATCCCGCTCCAATTGGCCACAATGTCAGACCGGCTCGGCAACTTGGCGGTCCAGCTTCCGATCACTGTGCTGATGGCGAAATTCGAAAAGCTTCAAGATGGCGATTTTCAAGTCGAACATGCCTGGCATCCTAAGGCCTCCCCGCGTCCCTTGATGGCAGTCTGCGAATTGGAACACGACGACATCATCACTGGCTTTGCTTCAGCAAGACTAAAAGAAAGGATCACCCCTCTCCCGATGCGTGCTGGCCGTGGGCTGCATCGGGGCTTCATCTGGGACGAACAGAGCAGCACGCTCCTCGTCGCCTCCGGCGCAGGCTCTTTTATCTCTACCATTTCATTCAACATGCGTTCACCCGATCCGGAGCCGCGCACCTTTTCGGTCAAAAAACCGGATGGCAGTTGGGACTCTCGACGCGTCGGTATGACTGCCTTTTCAAATCACAGTATCGTCGGCGACCCGCAGCCGGACGACAACGGGGGATGGACAGCGAAGCGGATGTACGCAGAGCAAGCCAATCGGCTCGCCGCCGAGCGCCGCTTTGTTCAATACCGTCCGACACGTGGTGATAAAAACGCAGGCCGCCGAAAGGCATTGGATGACCTTCGCGCGCTAATCATTGCCTACGGCGAAAAAGGCGCGTGGCTGTGGGACCCATATCTTTCAGCCAACGAGATACTTGAAACGCTGTTTTACTGCCCCTATCAAGGCGTGGACCTTCGCGGTCTGACGACGTCCAAAGCCGGCCCTAGCGACAAAATCCGCCAAACACTTGATGAATGTCAAAGCAACTGGCGGGGCCTGAAACTCGAACTTCGAGTACAGAAGGGCGCGGCGGGCTGGGACTTCCACGATAGGTTCCTGATCTTTCCATCCGGCCCAGATGGGGCAATGGCTTGGTCGCTCGGCACCTCGGTAAACTCCGTGGGCACGGCGCATCACATCCTGCAGAAGGTCGACAATGCTCAGCTTGTGGTGGATGCCTTCACCGACCTTTGGGAGCTACTCGGCGGACAGGATCATCTAATTTGGAGGAGGCCGTCATGAACGCTGCGGATGTTCTTCTCTCGGCTATGGCGGAAGCTACGCGACCTGGGGCGGTCGAAGTCCCCAACTCTCTTCTTGCGGCAATCGAAGCGCAATCCGATCCGTTTCATGCAATTTCTGATTGGGATGCCTGCAACGAGTTATTTGACGCGATCCGATCTCAATTTTCCTTCGTCGAGTTGGTCCGACGCGGCAAGCCTCCGAGCGGTGAGGACTTCGACAAACTCACCGGCCTGCTTCGGTGGATCATCCAAGAAGGCGCCGATTGGAACGTAAGCGCTGATCCGAGCCGTACCCGGCTGGTCGCCCTCTTCGTCGTCGGACAGTTCACAACGATGGAGGCGAATTTCTGGAGCACCGTGCCAGATGACTTCAGGCCCAACGATGGACTACTCGCTTCGCTCGAGAGAGTCATTGAGGGCCTGACGATGAGCTTCACAACTAAGGGCTTAGCGCCTCCAATCTGGGAGTTGGAAGCGGTCGAAAAGTTTGAAAAAGCTGATGCCAAAAGCGATTGGATCGGAATCGCACAAGGCTGGCGACTGATCGAGGATGGATTTTTTCCGAGCATTGCCATTGCGCAGACTGCCCAATGTCTCGACAGATTTGCACCAGAACGCTTGGTGCAGGCCATCTCGGGTCTGCGGCAGACCGCACCGGTCATGAGCGTCGTGCTATCGCTCCCCCCCAATGCAGCACTACGCCTCGGCTCTAGATCGACCAACCCTCATGTCCAGTTCGCAACGACTTACATATCTGTGTCGCTTAGGTCTAACCGCGAGCCGCTCAGTGAAGATTCCAAGAAGTCTCTGGTCCAAATCTTGGAAAATGTCTCGAAAGATAAGCCGCGCTGGGCTGCCTGGATGCACGTGTTCAACTTATTTCCTTCGCGATTTCCAGAATTACAGACGCCTCTCGGTTGCGCTCTTGCTGATGCGAACGATACTGCCCTTCAAGCCTACGTTGATGCGATTAGCCTGCACTGGTCTGGTCAACAGACCCGATTTTCAGTCGCAGAATGAATCGCCCCGGGTTTCCTAGACACTCTCCAGGCTCGCTGCGTAACGCTTTTCAAACTCTACCGGTGACAGCTGATTGTTGAAACTGTGGCGTCGTTTTGGGTTGTAAAACATCTCGATGTAATCG